>NZ_OBMS01000008.1:0-176252 GCF_900217715.1 Bacteroides sp. AR29 | reverse complement strand
CGGTTGATCGTGATAAAATCCGGATGCTCATTACCGGCAAGCCAAATATAATGAATGTCACGAAGGAGGTGCTTCTCTATTTTACGGCAAGAATAGATATTATTCATGTAGGCGTAGATTATCACCTTAAGCATCATTTTAGGATGATAAGGACAACGGCCCGTTTCCTTATAAAGCTTCTTGAAACTCTCAAGATTGAGGTTGTCAATAACAGCATTCACGATGCGGACCGGGTCGTTCGCAGCTATGTTTTCATCAATTCTTTGTGGAAAAAGAACGGTTTGGTTGGGAATGTAAGGACGAAAATGTAACTTTGCCATAACGAAAAACTTTATGCCTAAAGATACGAAAACTTTGGGTAATAACAAAGCCCGGGCTTGAGAAAGTCTGGGCTTTGCGCATAAAAAAAGGCTGTGTCAGCATTTTGACACAACCTCTTTTTTTATACCCAAAAATGTTATAATCTCAAAATAAATCTTTATATTTGTGTCTAACGGAACGACATAACGTTAACCAACATCATACGAATATGAAACGGAACTATTTCTTTACCATGCTGGCAGCGGTGCTGCTTGCGGTAGCGGGAGCCAATGCGCAGGAGAGCGCAGAGTTTAGGCCTGCGGAACTGGCAGGAATTTGGCAGTTATGTCATTATGTGTCTGAAATCCCGGATGTTCCCGGGATATTGAAACCGAGTAACACCTTTAAAGTGCTGAGTGATGACGGCCGTATTGTCAATTTTACAATTATTCCAGGCAAAGATGCCATCATCACTGGATATGGGACTTATCAGCAGCTGACGGATAATTCCTATAAGGAAAGCATTGAGAAAAACATCCATTTGCCCATGTTGGACCATAAAGACAATATACTGGAGTTTGAAATAGGGGACGACGGGGTAATGTACCTGAAGTATTTTATAGCTAAGGACTTGAATGGTAATGAACTGAATACATGGTTCCATGAAACATGGAAGCGGGTGGGCATGCCTGCAAAATTTCCCGAAGACCTTGTCCGTTGATATTTCTTTCTCTTTCCCGTTTCTTTCTCATGCAGCTTTGAAAGCCTTCTATGACGGCACCGACCGATGAAGGCCGCATCATAAAGAGTTGTTCTGCGGAGATTCTTCCCTTTCTCCGCAGGATAACTTTGTCTGTTGTATATCAGCCAAGTGGCTCTCTAAAAAAAAGTGGAAAACTTTTGCCAGTTCTAAGAAAAACCGTACCTTTGCAAGCCGATTATTATCTCAAAAGGATAAGCATTTAATTCATAGCGAGTTAATCTTCCATTGTCCGGGATGACTGGCTTGCGGTGAAGAAAAAATTTTAGTAGTAACATTTTAAAAAACAATTAAGAGTGGATACTTTAAGTTACAAGACCATTTCTGCAAACAAAGCTACAGTGACTAAAGAATGGGTCATTGTTGACGCTACAGACCAGGTATTGGGTCGTCTGGGCGCAAAAGTTGCGAAACTGTTGAGAGGAAAGTATAAACCTAACTTTACCCCTCACGTAGATTGTGGCGATAATGTAATCATTATCAACGCCGACAAAGTAAAATTAACCGGTAACAAGTGGAATGACAAGGTATATCTGTCATATACAGGTTATCCCGGCGGCCAGAGAGAAATCACTCCTGCCCGTTTGCAGGCAAAACCGAACGGTGATGACAAGTTACTGAGAAAAGTAGTAAAGGGTATGTTGCCTAAGAACAAGTTGGGCGCAAAATTGCTGGGCAATATGTATGTATATGCCGGCAGCGAGCACAAACACGATGCTCAGAACCCGAAAATGATTGATATTAACGTACTTAAATAAGAGATAATGGAAGTAGTAAATGCATTAGGCAGACGTAAAAGTGCAATTGCACGTATTTTCGTAAGCGAAGGTACTGGAAAGATTACTATTAATAAGAGAGACCTCGCAGAGTACTTTCCATCAAGCATTCTTCAGTATGTAGTTAAACAGCCGTTGAATAAGCTGGGTGTTGCTGAAAAGTACGACATCAAAGTTAATCTCTGCGGTGGCGGTTTCACCGGCCAGTCTCAGGCTTTGCGTTTGGCAATTGCCCGCGCACTGGTGAAAATCAATGCTGAGGACAAGGCTGCTCTCCGTTCTGAAGGTTTCATGACTCGTGATCCTCGTTCTGTTGAACGTAAGAAACCGGGACAACCGAAAGCACGTCGTAGATTCCAGTTCAGTAAACGTTAAGAGTTGGAGAACGGTTGGGGCGGACAAGTTGCTTAATTCTCGACTTTCACCTCTCAACTCTCAACTGAAAAAGCGTTTAGTATCTAAACTACCGGGACTCTTCAGATTCAGACTACCCGGCGGTTGGTTTAGAAGAAACAAAAAAGAAAGTAAACGATTAATTTAAAAGAAAATGTCTAGAACAAATTTTGATACATTATTAGAAGCCGGTTGCCACTTCGGTCACTTGAAAAGAAAGTGGAACCCTGCAATGGCTCCTTACATCTTCATGGAGCGCAATGGTATTCACATCATTGACCTCAACAAGACGGTTGCTAAAATTGACGAAGCTGCTGAAGCTTTGAAGCAAATCGCTAAATCAGGAAAGAAAGTCCTGTTTGTTGCTACTAAAAAACAAGCTAAGCAGGTGGTTGCCGATAAGGCTGCATCTGTAAATATGCCTTATGTAATCGAGCGTTGGCCGGGTGGTATGTTGACTAACTTCCCGACTATCCGTAAGGCTGTCAAGAAGATGGCTACCATCGACAAGTTGACAAGCGACGGTACCTATTCAAACCTCTCCAAGAGAGAAATTCTTCAGATTTCACGTCAACGTGCAAAGTTGGACAAGACTTTGGGCTCTATCGCTGACCTGACTCGTCTGCCGTCTGCTCTGTTCGTTATCGACGTAATGAAGGAAAACATCGCAGTTCGTGAAGCTAACCGTCTGGGGATTCCCGTATTCGGTATCGTTGATACAAACTCCGATCCTACGAATATCGATTTCGTAATCCCGGCAAATGATGACGCTACTAAGTCAGTAGAAGTTATTCTTGATGCTTGCTGCGCTGCTATGCAGGAAGGTCTGGAAGAACGTAAGGCCGAAAAGGTAGACATGGAAGCTGCCGGTGAAGCTCCTGCCAACAAAGGTAAGAAGAAAGCTACAAAAGCAAGACTCGACAAGTCCGACGAGGAAGCAATCAATGCCGCTAAGGCTGCTGCTTTCATGAAGGAAGAAGAGGCTTAATCATACTGTTGAGAGTTGAGAATTGAAAGTTGAGAGTTACTTTACGGCAATTCTCAATTCTCTATTCTCAACTCTCAATTACTTTATAAGGATATTATTAACAATTAAAATAAAAAGATATTATGGCTGTAAGTATGGCTGATATAACCAAGCTCCGCAAGATGACCGGTGCTGGTATGATGGATTGCAAAAATGCTTTGACTGAAGCTGAAGGCGATTTCGACAAGGCAATGGAAATTATCCGTAAGAAGGGACAAGCTGTTGCAGCTAAGCGTTCAGATCGCGAGGCTTCTGAAGGCTGTGTGCTGGCTAAGACTACGGGTGACTTTGCCGTTATCATCGCTCTGAAGTGCGAAACTGACTTCGTGGCTCAGAATGCTGATTTCGTGAAATTGACTCAGGACATTCTGGACCTTGCCGTGGCTAACAAGTGCAAGACTCTGGACGAAGTAAAAGCTCTGCCGATGGGCAACGGTACTGTACAGGATGCTGTAACAGACCGTAGCGGTATCACTGGCGAGAAGATGGAGTTGGATGGTTACATGACTGTAGAAGGTGCAAGCACTGTGGTTTATAACCACATGAACAGAAATGGCCTCTGCACTATTGTTGCTTTCAACAAGGCTGTTGAAGAAGGACTGGCTAAGCAGATTGCCATGCAGATTGCTGCCATGAACCCGATTGCAGTAGACGAAGATGGCGTATCTGAAGAAATCAAGCAGAAGGAAATAGATGTTGCTATCGAGAAGACAAAAGCTGAACAGGTACAGAAGGCTGTTGAGGCCGCTTTGAAGAAGGCTGGTATCAACCCGGCTCACGTGGACAGCGAAGACCACATGGAAAGCAACATGGCCAAAGGCTGGATTACTGCTGAAGACGTGGCAAAGGCAAAGGAAATCATTGCTACTGTTTCTGCCGAGAAAGCTGCACATCTGCCTGAACAAATGATTCAGAATATTGCTAAGGGCCGTCTTGGCAAGTTCTTGAAAGAAGTTTGCTTGCTGAACCAGGAAGACATCATGGACGGCAAGAAGACAGTTAGAGAAGTCTTGAAAGAAGCTGATCCTGAATTGAAGGTTGTTGACTTCAAACGTTTTACTTTGCGCGCTGAATAATTCCGCTTAGAAACGATTCTATAAAAAGAAGTGGCCGTATATGGGGTTGAATTCCTAAACGGTCACTTTTTTTATGCCTCTACAGTTGCAGTGAGACGGATGATGGTTTGGTTTATCCTACGGGCTTAGTTTGCGTGTATCCTTCAGCTTTCAGCAGGTCAATGACACGCTGTTTGAAGTCGCCCTGCACAATGATTTCTCCATCTTTGGCACTTCCACCCACTCCACATTTACTTTTCAGCAATTTGCCCAGTTCTTTCAGGCCATTGTCGGTGCCCACGAAACCGGTGACAAGAGTGACGACTTTGCCGCCCCGGTTCTTGCGGTCCAGCTGCACGCGCAAGCGTTGTTGTGCAGGGGGGAGGGTAGCTTGCTCCTCATCGTCATTCATCTCATATTTGTAGTCCGGGTTGGTGGAATAGACTATATTCAACCGTTCTTTCCAATCATTATTCTTCATACTTTTTTTTAAAAAACTTCCCAAAAGTACGATATTATGTGGAATTATGCAATTAGAAATTATGTTAAGCTTTTGTTGCATCCGTGTTACTGATTAGAAAAAAAGCACTACTTTTGTCAATCGCAATATTGAGAACTTAAATAAGAAACTATGAGCAGTCCGTTACAGAAAAAAGAAACCATGAAGGTGCCGGAACCTACTTTGCGCCGGCTTCCGTGGTACCTTTCCAATGTAAAGTTGCTGAAACAAAAGGGGGAACGATTCGTATCATCCACCCAGATTTCCAAGGAAATCAATATTGATGCTTCACAGATTGCCAAAGACCTTTCGTATGTTAATATCTCGGGCCGTACGCGTGTGGGATATGAGGTGGACACGCTGATAGCTGTACTGGAGGATTTCCTGGGATTTACCAATATACACAAAGCATTTCTGTTCGGTGTTGGAAGCTTGGGAGGTGCTTTGCTGCGCGACTCGGGTCTGAGCCATTTCGGTTTGGAGATAGTGGCTGCTTTTGATGTGAAGCTTGAATTGGTGGGTACGACATTGAGCGGCATCCCCATCTATCATTCGGACGAGTTCAAGCAGAAGATGCAGGAGTACGATGTCAATATAGGCGTGCTGACGGTACCTATCGAAATAGCCCAGCAGATAACGGATTCCATGGTAGAGGGTGGTATCAAGGCCGTATGGAACTTCACCCCGTTCCGTATCCGCGTTCCCGAGAACATTGTCGTGCAGAACACTTCCCTTTATGCCCATCTGGCCGTGATGTTTAACAGACTAAACTTTAACGAAATCAAGTAATGAAGATTATTGCTGTAGGAATGAACTATGCTCTGCACAACAAAGAGCTGGGACATACACACGAGAATAAGGAACCGGTTATTTTTTTGAAACCCGATTCAGCTATACTGAAAGATGGCAAACCTTTCTTTATCCCCGACTTTTCCAACGAAGTGCATTATGAGGCGGAAGTGGTGGTACGCATCTGCCGTTTGGGCAAGAATATTGCTCCTCGCTTTGCCCATCGCTATTACGATGCGGTGACGGTGGGCATCGACTTCACGGCACGCGACTTGCAACGTAAGTTCCGTGAGGCGGGTAATCCGTGGGAGCTTTGCAAAGGTTTCGACAATTCGGCAGCTATCGGTACCTTTGTTCCTTTGGAACAGGTGGGCGGCAATGTACAGAATCTGGACTTTCGTCTGACGATTGATGATAAGGAGGTTCAACGTGGCCATACAGCGGACATGTTGTTCCGGGTAGATGATATCATTGCCTATGTCAGCCGCTTCATGACCTTGAAAATCGGTGACTTGCTGTTCACGGGAACACCCGCGGGAGTCGCTCCCGTCAGCATCGGACAGCACTTGCAGGGTTATCTTGGGGAAGGGAAAGTACTTGACTTCAATATTCGCTGATTATCTTCGTCTTGTTTTTTCTTGTTACCTCGCTTTTTTTCCGTACTTTCGTGTCAACTTAAAGAAGCAACGATATGAAGATACGTGTAGGTTTTGGCTTTGATGTCCATCAACTGGTGGCAGGGCGCGAACTTTGGCTGGGCGGTATCCGCCTGGAACATGAAAAGGGATTGTTGGGGCACTCGGATGCGGACGTGCTCATCCATACTATCTGTGACGCATTGCTGGGAGCGGCGAATATGCGTGACATCGGCTATCATTTTCCTGATACTGCCGGTGAGTTTAAGAACATAGACAGCAAGATTCTGCTAAAGAAAACAATAGAATTGATAGCTACCAAAGGCTATTCGGTAGGTAACATTGATGCCACCATCTGCGCTGAGCGGCCTAAGTTGAAGGCCTATATTCCCGAAATGCAGCGTACGCTTGCCGCGGTGATGGGAATAGACGAGGATGCCATCTCCATCAAGGCCACCACCACGGAGAAACTCGGCTTTACGGGCAGGGAGGAAGGTATATCCGCCTATGCCACTGTATTGATAGTGAAGGAATAATAATATCAACTCAATTTAATCATCCACTTATATGAAGAAAATCTCCTTGGCCTTTTGTCTGGCACTTTTATCCTCCTTGTTCTGCCCGGCACAAGTATCGCCTTTGCAGTTCAACAAGAACGGAGAGTTTAAAATCGTCCAGTTTACAGACATCCACTTCAAGTATGGCAATCCGGCTTCGGATATTGCTTTGAAGCGTATTGGCGAGGTGCTTGATGCTGAGTGCCCCGATTTAGTAGTCTTTACCGGCGATGTGGTTTATGCCGCACCTGCCGATACAGCCATGCGCAAGGTGCTTTCCTATGCTACGGACCGTAAGATTCCTTTTGTCGTAACCTTTGGCAACCACGACAACGAGCAGGGAAAAACACGTGCTGAGCTTTATGACGTTATCCGTTCCATGCCTTTCAATATCCAGCCCGACCGTGGCGGAGTAGAATCTCCCGACTATGTCCTCACACTGAAATCCTCGGACGGCAAGAAGGATGCAGCCCTGCTTTACTGTCTGGATTCCCATTCCTACTCCAAACTACCCGACGTAAAGGGGTACGACTGGCTCACTTTCGACCAGGTGAACTGGTACCGCCAGCAGAGTGCCACTTATAAAGCAAAGAACGGTGGGCAACCTTTGCCTGCACTAGCATTTTTCCATATTCCTTTGCCGGAATATAACGAAGCCGCTTCCGACGAGAACGCCATACTGATAGGTACCCGCATGGAAAAGGCTTGCGCTCCGGAACTGAATACGGGCATGTTCACTGCCATGAAAGAGGCTGGTGATGTGATGGGTATGTTTGTCGGGCACGATCATGACAACGATTATGCCGTAATGTGGAAAGGTATCCTGCTGGCTTACGGCCGTTTCACCGGTGGTAATACCGAGTACAACCATTTGTCCAACGGTGCACGTGTCATTTTGATGAAGGAAGGTGCCCGTACTTTCACCACCTGGATTCGTCTGAAAGGTGGCGAAATTATTGATAAGACGGTCTACCCCGACAGCTATATGAAGGACGATTGGCGTAAGCGTCCGTTGGTGACGGAATAATGGTGAACTTAAAAAGAACGATATGGACAAGATAAGGACCGGATTAGCCGCTTACGGAATGTCGGGACGTGTTTTCCATGCCCCCTTCATCTCCACTAACCCTCATTTTGAATTGACTGCCGTTACGGAGCGCAGTAAGGAACTCTCCCGGGAGAAGTATCCCGACGCTTGTATTGTGCGGAGTTTTGAGGAACTTATCGAAGTGGAAGAGCTGGATTTGGTTGTCATCAACACGCCGGACAGCACTCATTATGAGTATGCCCGCCGCGCCCTCGAAGCAGGTAAGCATGTGGTTGTGGAGAAGCCTTTCACCACCACCGTGGCAGAAGCTGAGGAACTTGTGGCATTTGCCGCAAGCCGGGGGCTGACCTTGAGCGTTTACCAGAACCGCCGGTGGGACTGCGATTTCCTGACAGTTAAGCAAATACTGTCCAAAGGCTTGCTGGGGCATCTGGTGGAGTTTGAATCCACCTTCCCCCGTTATCGTAATTTTATCAAGCCGAATACTTGGAAGGAAACCGGACAAGATGGGGGCGGCTTGACCTATAACCTGGGTGCCCACGTCATAGACCAGGCTGTGCAGCTGTTCGGTATGCCCGAAGCCGTCTTTGCAGATATTGCCACGTTGCGCAAGGACAGCAAGGTAGACGACTATTTCATCATCCATTTGCTACGTCCCTCAAAGGCGCCCGAAGTGAAGATAACGCTGAAATCCAGCTATCTGATGTGTGCGAGCGAACCCCGTTTCGTCCTCCACGGTAGGGAAGGTTCTTACGTGAAATATGGTTTCGACCCGCAGGAAGCCGCCTTGACCGAGGGCGTATTGCCCGGCACTTCGCACTGGGGCGAGGAGGACAAATCCTCTTGGGGACTGCTTTATACGGAAAAAGACGGTAGAATTGTTTATGAACCCTATCCAAGTCTTCCCGGTGATTATGCAGCTTTTTATGAGAATATCTATCGGCATATCCACCACGGCGAACCTTTGCAGAGCGATGCCCGCGAGGTGGTCGGAGTCATCCGCTTGATTGAGGCAGCCTGGGAAAGCAGCCGTATGCAGCGTGTGGTTCGTATCTGATAGAAAATCTTTTACCCGGTAGGGACGTGTAACTTTACATGTGTCAATCGGGTGTATTTCGTACTTCCTATTATATAGGTACGCGCGATGCGTGCCGATGCTATCTTCATTACTTCTCCCATCTGGTAGGCATGTTCCACGGCGGGCAGCTGGCATGATTTCCGGCTTGCCGTGCGTGCATTCAGCCGGATGCTGACGAAGTTGCCGATGGAGTCTTTCAGTTTCAACACTTGGCGTACATAGAAATAAGGAGTGGTCCCTTTGAGCTGCGTCTTGTAGGGGTTGTCTTCCAGTCGCACGCTGAGTACGGTCAGTGTCAGGTTCTCCACTTTTTCCCCTTCCTTCCCCAGGAAACGTCCGCCGGTGGTTTGGTACGTTTTTCTTCGTTGTATGTCGAGGTGGACTGAATGGTAAATCTTGGCAATCTGTACGAAACGTTCCTGCTTGGGGATGCGTGGCTGGAATTTGAAGGCTATCCACGTAAGATAGGCAGGGTCTATACGGAGAATTTCGTGCAGGAAATGTCCGTGGTATTTGCCTATGGAGATAATGTCGTCCCCTTTGCTCTGCATTCTTTTGGCATTGTACTCCACAAGCAGCAGGCTGCGCGGTGAGTAGAAGCATAGCGTGCTTGCCATCCGCAACGTTTCGTGAATGTCGGTGGAAAGGTCGCAAATGTAGAAGATGGACTGTCTCCCGGGCAGTGGAGAGTAAATCCACAAAGTATATTGGAGATACTCAGGCCGGGGCAGTACGATAAGATAGGCCCCTACTTCCTTATAAGAGGCTCTCCCTTGATTGTATGCATTCAGTTTACTATACAATAAGTCTTGTTCAGTCTGCGGTATACCGGGTATGATTGGATTTGCCATAGCTCGGAATAATTTATTCCAAATATACATTTTTGGAATGAAAGAAACAAGGGGAAGCCAAGAAATATCAGAAGCGTACCATCAATTCCAATACTACTTTGTCTTGTTCCGACTCCTTCGCTATGCTGTTTTTGGCATAGAAGTATTTCTCGTAATTCAACCGGAGGTCTGTGCGGAATGCTTTGCTGAGGCTGAAGGTGATGCCGCCCGTTAGGCGTTGGCGTTTGTAGTCGGTCACCGTCAATCTGCCGGTTTCTTCATCGGCGGTTTTGGCGTCGCTCTGGTCGGTCATCATGTCGTAGCGCAGCAGGAAAGACATTTTGTTGAATACTTTCCGTAACGGCAGATCGTAGTTGATGAAGGTGTTGACAGCGTGTACATCTTTGAAAGCGTTGTCGGAATATTGCTTGTACAAATATTCGCCTTCGATATGGAAACGGCCGGTTTCATAGTAGGCACCGATGTCGTAGGATTGCATACGTACTTCTTCCGGCTGGATGCTCTGCACGCTCAGTGTTAGGTTCAGTCCTTTGGTGAAGAGAAATTGGGCTTTGGCGGAGTAGTTCACTTCCTTGTGCCATTCTTTCTGGTTAGTCAGTCCGGAACCGTTGAAAAGTCCTCCTTCCACAGTGATAGGTACACCGGTAGGCAGGGTATATCCTACTGTGAACCCCACGTCCCGTACATTGCCCACTTGCTTGGCGATGAACGAGCGGTTGGGGAAGTATTGCTGGTGCGGTGAGCGGTGGGCGTCGATGGTGAAGGGGACGCGCATTTGTCCGGCGGTGACTGTCAGTCCTTTTGTCGGGAAAAGCCGGGCGTAGGCATCCAGCATCTTGATTTGACCTTCGTCGGAGAGGTCTATCTCGGCTTTGTAGGCTACGCTGGGCAATACGTTACCCGTCACGCTGACGCGGGCATTGCGTACTTCGAAACGTCCTGCACCCATGGTGGTCTGATATTCGTATTTGGCGCGGATGGTTCCGTGGACTTCCGGCAGGTAGTCTTTGGTTTCCATCTTCTCCTTTTCAATCTTTTTTCCGTCCTCGTTGATGGAGGGCGTTTGGGCAATTGCGGCCAACGGCAGCAGGGCAATCAGTACTGTCAATGCACTTTTTTTCATAATCTGTTGTTGTCGAATGATTTGTCGGCGACAAAGTTCGGACATACGTGTTGTGTTTTTGTGTCATATATGTTGCATTGTTGTTACAAAAACTGTTAGAGAGAAGAACTGTGATAGGTGCCGTTTTAATCTTTTTATGGCTTGATTTAGTTTCTTGTTTTTATTAAAACGTTGGTTGTTAGGATTATATGTGCACTGAGCAAAAGTTTCAGTCTGAAATATCAATGAAATATTCCTATCTTTGAAGAAAATATCAAGAACGTTTGTTTTAGAACTCTGATGCTTATGAAAAGACAGTTGTTTTTAGCAGGAATAAGTTTGATGCTGGGGGGCATGTCAATGCTTGCCCAAGATATATCTCCGGTGAATTCCGTTTCTTACGAATGGAAGAGCGTACCGATAGTGGGAGGAGGCTTTGTGGACGGTATTGTTTTTCACCCAGAAGCTCCCGGTATCCGTTATTGCCGCACCGATATGGGAGGGGCCTATCGGTGGGATGCTGCTTCCTGCCAGTGGACGCCCTTGTTGGACTGGATAAGTCTGGATGAAAGCAATCTGCAGGGAGTGGAGAGCATTGCCATTGACCCGCAGAATCCACAGAACGTGTATATTGCCTGCGGTACGTATACCAGTAGCTCCAATGGGGCCATACTCTGTTCTTATGATGGCGGCAGAACCTTTGCTCGCGTTGATGTGCCTTTTACGATGGGTGGCAACGAGAATGGGCGTGGTAATGGGGAACGGATGATGGTGGACCCGCAGAATGGGAATATCATTTATATGGGAACCCGTTTGCATGGCTTATGGCGCAGTACGGATAAGGGGAGGAGCTGGGCACGGGTAGCGTCTTTCCCGAATGTCTCCGAGAAGCTTAATCCCGTCGACCGTGCCGCATGGGGGAATCGCGGCAGTGGTATTGTCTGTGTTGCCTATGATGCACAAGGCACTCGCGACGAGCGTGGCACCCGTGACATTTATGTGGCAGTGTCATTGATGGGCAGGGAAAATCTGTTTGTGAGTCACGACTATGGTGAAAGTTGGCAGCCGGTCGGGGGACAGCCGATGCAGTATCGCCCCACGCATATGGTCTTGACCGGTGACGGGCAATTGGTTCTGACGTATGGAGATACTCCCGGTCCAAGCCAGATGGGGGATGGAGGTGTGTGGAAATACGATATCCGTAAAGGCAAATGGACAGACATTTCTCCCGTCAGACTGCCAGGTGGCGAAAAGGCAGGATTTGGCTATGCAGCCGTATCTGTAGATTCTCGTAATCCGAAGCATCTGATTGCCAGTACACACAGTCTAGGGGGCAAGCACGGTTATAAAAGTGATGAGATGTTCCGTACGACTGACGGTGGCAAGAGCTGGAAACCGATTTTCAAGACGGGATATGAGTATGATTATTCCAAAGCTCCCTATACAAAGGTAGCGCCCCTACACTGGATGTTCGACATAGAGATAGACCCTACCGACGCTGAACATGCCATGTTTACCACCGGTTTCGGTGGCTGGGAAACTTTTAATCTCTCTGCCGTGGAACGCGAGGAACCGGTGAAATGGAGTATCATGTCTGCCGGTATCGAAGAGACCGTGCCTCTCGAACTTTATGCTCCCGAAAAAGGGGCGCGCCTGATTTCCGGTATCGGTGATTATGGTGGCTTTACGCATTTCGACCTCAATCGACCCGATTCGTTGGGCAGCCATGCCAATCCTCATTTCGGAAATACGAATGGAGTGACAGGCGCTTGGCTGAAGCAGGATTTGGTAGTCAGGGTTGGTACACTGTTTGGCCATCAGCCGGATGCAAAGACTATCTCATATTCAGAAGATGGGGGCAGGCACTGGACTATGTGTGCTACCGTTCCAACAGAGAAGTCTCGTAATGGGCATATCGCCGTGGCAGCAGATGGCTCTTCTTGGATTTGGATACCCGACCGCTCGAAGGCTTATCTGACCCGTGATAAGGGGGCTTCTTGGCAAGTTTGCCGTGGTTTGCCTAAGAATATCCGCGTCATAGCAGATAAGGTGAACCCCAAACGTTTTTATGCTGTAGATGCTGTGGCCGAAATATTGTATAGCAGCGAGGATGGTGGGGCGACTTTTCATGCCGACACATTGAATTTAACGGTTAAACGGTCCCAACGCGGTAATGCCGGTGCCGCTGTACGAAGAGGAGATCTGCGTGGAGGGCAAGACCGTATCTATGCTACTCCCGGTCGTGAAAAAGATTTGTGGATTGCAGCTTATGATGGTTTGTACCACTCTGTCACTTCAGAAAAATTTGATTTCCGTGTTTTGGATAAGGTACGTACCATCTATGCTTTTGGCTTCGGCAAGGCAAAGCCGGGTAATGATTATCCTGCCATCTATCTGATAGGCGTAATCAACGGGCAATATGGTTTCTTCCGTTCTGACGATGCGGCTAACTCTTGGGTACGTATCAACGATGATGCCCATCAATATGGCTTGGTATTGCATATCTGCGGTGACATGCAGGAATATGGACGGGTTTATATAGGGACACATGGCCGGGGAATTGTGACGGGAGTACCCGCGTCATAGCTTTTCTTCATGCAGTTCATGTAATCTCCTTTGTGCCTACTTTTCATCAAGTCCGTACATCTGCAGCCTTTATGGGCACTGAGATGATACGGACTTTTAGTTTCTTATATTGTCATTATGTACTGTAGGTTACTGCCGTCATTTCGGTATTTGCAGTCATTACCTCCATAATCTCTTCTCTTACGAATATTGTCTTTTCATTTAGTATAAATTTAGTCAACATCCGTTTGGAAAGTCTTGTGACTGTATGATATATTACTTTTTCAAAGAAAATATTTTTCGTTCGTTTATATTTTAATATATTTGCATTCCAATCTTCCCATCATTTGTTAATAAATGTTGGCTAGTGTTTGATGATGGTATTGCATAACCTTAAATGAAACCTAATGGTACACTTGTATAGATATATCATTTTTATAATTGGCCTTTGCACTACCCAACTGGTTTCCGCATACGGATTAAGATTTCGTGGCGCGGTCAGTCCTATTGATCAAAGAACATCCTATGATGTGTTTGCTCATAGTTATCCTTCTTTCAGAGACTATTTTGACTTGGAGTTCAATATAGCTTTGTATTCTACCGAGAGCGTCGGTTATATCTTGCGTGTTAAGGGGAAGGATGAAGGACAGATTTTCAATCTTTTTTTTGATTTTCGTGGTGATGATATCTTGTTCCGTTTGAATCAAGAGGGGAAGTGTGTGTTGATAGCCTTGCCTGTCAATAAGGCTGGAGCGATGAAATCCCATTGGTTTAGGGTGAAGATAGCCTTTAACTTGAAGCAGGATGAGATTACTCTCAAGATTCATGATCAGGAAAAAGTATGCAAGGGTGTAGCACTTGCCGATGAGTTCAGCCCGAAAATAGTGTTCGGTAAGAGCGACCACATTATTGACGTTCCAGAGATAGCTATTGATAAGTTGGTTGTGCACGCTGACCACACTTACACGTTTCCTTTGGATGAGGCGGAAGGAGAATCGGTTTTTGACCGGGAAGGGATTCTTTACGGTAAAGTGGAAAATCCGGTGTGGCTGATTAATGAGGCCTTTCACTGGAAGCGGGAGGGCGGTTTTGCGTCGGCTTCAGAAGCAGGTTCTTGTTATAATATTGGTAGAAATGAGATTTATTATTTCAATCGTGATTCGTTGTTTGTCTACAATATGGAGACGGGAAATATTTCTGCCAAGGCTTTTACCGAACGGTGTCCTGTGAAGTTGTTTCTTGCCGGTAGTTTCTTTGACAGTGCCAGTGAAAGGTTATATGTCTACGAGGTATATACAGAGAATGGGGATGCGGAGCCTATGATAGCAAGTCTAGACTTGAATACATTGGGCTGGAGAGTAGAGAGTTACAGTCGGCTCAGCATGCAGTTGCATCATCATTGTTCCTATTATGATGCAGTCCGCAAGCGTTACACCATCTTCGGTGGTTTCGGCAATATGTATTACAGTAATAAATTCTATATATTCGATCCGGAAGAAGCGCGTTGGGATACACTTGGTTCTCTATCCGGTGATTTTCTTTGTCCCCGTTATTTCTCTTCGGCCGGTTATTTGGACAGTAACCATTCTGTCTATATTTTTGGCGGTATGGGCAATGAGTCGGGTGACCAGGTAATAGGCCGCCGTTATTTTCACGATCTTTATAAGGTGGATTTGCAAGAGATGCATGTGCAGAAACTTTGGGATATTTCGGAAGGACAGCCCAATGTGGTGCCGGTGCAGGATATGCTGATACAGAATGATTCTTGTTTTTATGTCTTGCGTTATCCCGAGAGTGTGTCTAACTCGTTTTTGCATCTCTACCGTTTTCTTATAAAAGATGGCAGCTGTCAGATATTGGGTGATTCCATTCCCATTTACTCTGATAAAATCACGACAAATGCTCGTCTTTATTATAACGAGCGTTTAAGCAGGCTTTTTGTGACGGTGCAGGAAACACGTGATGACGTATCTTCCAAATTTTCTGTTTATTCGTTACTCTTTCCACCGGTTTCTCTTGAAAAATATATTGCGAATAACAGTGGAGGAAGTGTTTCACGTGTATGGCTAGTGCTGGCGGTCGCGGTTGTAGTTGGTGGAGGCGTATGGATAGTGTACAAGTGGCGCCGAAACTCCGGTAAGGGCGAGGCCGGCAAAGCTGTGAGACAAGACAAGGAACAGCTTCTTGATGCTTCTGATACCACTAAGATGGAGAGGCAGGCAGTAGATGCGGGAACTGCCAACTCCATGTATTTATTCGGTGATTTTTCCGTTTTCGACCGGAGTGGTCGCAACATCTCTTATATGTTTTCCTTGCGTATCAAACAAATATTCTGTCTCATTTTGCGTTATAGCGATGCCGACGGAATTTCTTCCAAACAACTGAGTGACTTGATATGGCCCGACAAGCCAAAAGATAAAGTGAAAAACTCGCGTGGAGTAGCCATCAATCATTTGCGCAAGATTCTGAAAGAACTGGATGGCATAGAACTGGTTTATGAGAAAGGATGTTTTCGTTTCACGCTGTCTTCTGTCTTTTATTGTGATTATCTGCGTTTTATGGCGATAGTTGCTGAAAACCGGGTAGAGAATTGCCGGCAAGAGTTCCTGCATATTGTAGGGCGTGGCAAGTTTGTCGGCTTTATGGACGATCCGTTGTTCGACGGTTTTAAGCAAGATGTGGAGTGCCGCCTGGAAGTGCTTGTTTTACAGTTGATGAAAGAGGCTTTTGAGGCTCAGGATTATTCGGAAGCTGTGAGTTTGGCTGAAGCGGAATTCAATATTGATCCGGTGAACGAAACAGCCTTGTCTTGTTGCATCAAGTCACTTTTCATGCTTAAGCATGAAAATGCTGCTATTGGTACTTATCAAAGATTTGTGGCAGAATACAAAAAACATACGGGGGAAGACTACCCTACTCCTTTCAGCCTTTATTGGAATTAGCTTTCCCGGTATGCTGCATCCGGTATTTTTTGTCTTTGCTTTTTCTTTTATTTTTCTGTCTGCTTTCCTGAAGTTCTTGTTGTTGTTCTTATATGCAATTGAAAAGTATTTATAAAATATTTTTAAGTTTAGGCACATATGTAGGCTATCTCAGTCGTATACTGAGATAGCCCATTATTTCTCCTCTGATAATTAGGCTCCCAAAATCGATGAATTCAATATGGTAAATGAAGACAAATGGGCTGTTGAAAATAAAGATTTAGTAGGACTTATACGATAATTGTTTTATTCGCGGCACTACTTTTGTGGCTTAAAGTGTTAGGCGAAGTCTGTACTTTCTTTTATGGGTTAAAATGATCTGGATTAATGTTTTTTTTATGCCATTATACCCAAATTAACCCTAAAATTAACCCATGTGGAATCAATTTTGCAAATAAGGGGGCGGTTTGCAACACCCTGAGGCTGATGTGGGCGATTGGCATCGGCTCCTTTGTTATATTAACTTCTAATTAATAATTTAAGCTATGAAACAGTTGAAAAAGCTGAAAGTTTTTGGACTGATGGCCATGCTTATAAGTATGGTCATCATGGCGAGCTCTTGTTCGGACGATGATACGGGCGGAAGGGCTTTATCTTATGGAAAGGTGACGGGTGTCGTCACGGATGATTTATCTTCCCCTCTTGAAGGGGTCACAGTTTTAGTCGATGGTTCCGGTATAACGGCTGCACCGGACGGTCCTCAGACCACGACAAATTCGCAGGGTGTATATACACTCGAAAATATTTCAATAGGTACACATATAATTACATTTACGAAAGCCGATTACCAGACGGTAAGTGTTACCGTTGTGGCAGGAAAATTCAATGAAGAACAAGTGGCTGAAGTTAGCCCTAAAATGGAGTATGCAGCCGCAAAAATCAAAGGAAAAGTAGTTGATGCAGGAAAGGGAAATACTCCGTTGGAAGGAGTGACGGTCAGCATCAGTTCCACACAGACTGCCACCACCGGAAGCGATGGTACATTTGAAATTGGTAATTTGCCATTGGCAGACTACACCGTTACTTTTACCAAAGCAGGCTATGCTTCCATTGCGAAGAAGGTAGCTATAGCTGACTTTGTGGATGGCATTGCCACTATAGAGGTTCGCATGGGTGGGACAGAAATATTGCGCGGACTAACTCTTGATGATTTGAAAGCTGCAGAAAAATGGTATTATAACGAATACCGTGGCGGACGAAACGCTGAAAGCTATCCCCACTGGGATTGGGCTTGCAACTACATGTGTACGATGGACTTCCGTGGCGACTGGGAAGAGCAGAACGAAGGAACCACTCTCCGCATTCGTAACAATGAAGAGGACCGCAAGAATCCTGCTGACTTGGAGATATTCGATTCCTTTGTATTCGGAAGCAAGCTGATTACAGAAGATAACTACATGATGACCCTCCAGATCCGTACGCACAGTGCCGACGAAGCTGCTCCGGTATATTATGGCGTGCAGGTGGTAGACCTGACTGCTACCGATCCGAAGGCTGAGATGGTGGGTGATGTCAGAACCTATGCCTCGGAAAATTACATTTCTGTTCCAGTAGACTTGAGCAAATACATCGGTAAGGAAGTAATCATTGCCATCGGTACATTCCGTGCCCAGACTGGTGATTACTGGAAGCAGTTGGTATTGCGCCGCATCGCTTTTGCTAAAGAAGCCGTTGAAGGATGGGGCTGGTTGCCCGGAACATCGGTCGAAGAGTTGGATGGTTGGGAGATGACCCGGGAAATGGTACGCTCTACCATGCCGCAAATGAAGTCGAAGTTCACTGGCTTGAGTCCGGTTGAGGGAAATCGCGATAACTATGTGGACGCCTATCGTGCATGGCGCGAGGTGGACCATATTTGTGCCGAGTGGTCGTATATGCCGCTCAGTAAAGATCCTGAGGTATTCCCTTCCGAAGGCTATCTGATAAAGACACGTAGTGGAAACAACGTAAGTACCACCGTTCCCGAATCTTATTTCTATGCCAAATTCTCCATTGCGTCTGGGTGTGATAGGATGACATTGAAGACTCGCAACTTCAGTGGAACGAATGCTACCTTCTTCAAGGTGACAGCTATCCGTATGGACGGAACTGTCGTACACTTGGCACCTGCATCCCATACGGCTCAGTTTGCTGAGGCTGCTGCCGACGGTTGCTGGAAATTTATCCATCAGGCCGGAGGAAAGGGGGATCCGGAGGCATATGCCGATTTTGTCTATGATTTGTCTCAGTTCAACGGAGAAGATGTAATGTTGACTATTGGTGTCTTTAAGGGAGAAGAGAACGGCGACGAGAACAAACTGGTGCTGCGTGACATCACAATGGAGTGACAAACTGCTGATATTTAATTTTTTTTGTTTTTCCCTCTTTATCTCCTTTTGCATCTTGTGAGGGGAGAGACGGGGACTGAAGAAACTAATTGTATGAATATAATGAAAAATTTATTTACTTTATTGACTTTGCTCTTATTGACGTTAGTGGCTTGCAGTAATGACTCTGCTGTTGATGAAAAGCCGGACAACGGAGGTACGTATGTTCCAGGTAATCTGCCGGTGCAGAATGTGGCACGTGCCATAGAGCTGATTGACAATGCTGTAGAGTGCTATTTTACGGGTACGGGCATGGCTATGTCACGTTATTATAACCCTTATACCGGAAACCGTTCCAGTGAGTTGGGCAGTGTGTGGATGTACACTAGCTCCATTGAGGCCGTGAATGCTGCGATGAAAGCCATGAAGACCGGGAAGACAAAGGGAGAGACGGCTCTTTATGACTCTCACTTTAACCGCTACAAGGAACTTTTAGCTCAACTTTATGACAATCTGGAGTTTTATGCAGGTACTTTTACGCTGACCTCTTATACGCAGACCAAACAGTGGACGGTATACGGCGTAAACCGCGGCAACGGCAAGGGAGCTGCACAAGTGGAAGGTACCCTCAATGTTTACGATGACCAGATGTGGCTGGTGCGTGAACTGTTGGAATCCTATCATATTACTGGTGAACAGCGCTATCTGGAAAAGGCAGAATACCTGACAGAATACGTGCTTGACGGTTGGGACTGCACCCTTGATGAGCAAGGTAGTCCATTGGGAGGCATCACATGGGGACCGGGGTATATCACCAAGCACTCTTGCAGTAATGGCCCTATTGTCAGTCCTCTGGTGTGGCTGCACGAAATTTACAAAGGAAAACCTGACGAAGTGACCTATGGCTACGTGGCTGCCGACAACAGTCGCAAGCTACGCACTGAGAAGAAATCTGACTATTACTTGAATTTTGCCAAAGCTGTTTACGATTGGCAGAAGAAATATTTGCTGAGACCAGACGGGGTGTACGACGATATGATGGGTGGTTATGATTCACCGGACATAAAATATGTTACCATTGATGGTGAACACTACCGGACTGGTTCCAAACTGCGTGATCGTGTAGGTCCGGCCATCACTTACAATAGTGGTACGATGCTTTCCGGTGCTGCCGACCTTTTCAGAGTTACAAGCGATGCGACTTATCAGACGGACTTGGCGGAATTGACCGATAATAGTTTTGCTTACTTTGCCAAACCTGAAGCTGCCAAACCGGGCTGTTATACATTTGATGTCAGCGGATTCTGCAACTGGTTCAACGGTGTACTGATGCGTGGGTATGTGGATGCTTATTCAACCCACACTGCTGCCGCAAGCTGTATCGAGGCATTCCAGAATAATCTGGATTATGCCTACGAAAACTATCAATACAAACATATGCTTCCCACCAATCTGCTGGTGGGGTGGTACAAAGCTGAAAAGAACAAGAACAACGTGGAAGGAATGTTCACTTTTGCTTTTGCCGCCGAATATGCAGTGTTGGCGAATTATGAATGGAGCAAGAAATAATTTTAAAATTAATGGACTATGAAGAATTTTAGCAAGATGCGACAAGGATTATCCTACATGGTAATGGCATTCCTTCTGATGCTGATTCCGGCAGGTGTTTTCGCACAAAACTCTATTTCCGTTTCAGGAATAGTTATGGATGACACCAATGAACCTGTCATTGGCGCTGCCGTTATGGTGAAGGGCACCACTATAGGTGTCATTACCGACATTGACGGACGTTACACCATCAGTACTCCTGCAGATGGTATTCTCAGTTTCTCTTATGTGGGATTGAAGGACAAGGAAGAGAAAGTGAACGGACGTACCACTATCAACATCATTATGCAGACTGACTCCAAGATGATAGACGAAGTAGTGGTGATAGGTTACGGAACACAACGCCGCGGATCGGTGACGGGTGCCGTTTCTGCCGTCAAAGGGCAGGATATGATAAAGACCAAGAACGAAAATCCGCAGAATATGCTGACAGGACGTATTCCTGGTTTGCGCGTATGGCAGAAGAGTTCTGAGCCCGGAACTTTCAATAACAGTTTCGATATTCGAGGTATGGGATCTCCATTGATTATCATCGATGGAATTCCTCGGAGTACGGAAGAATTCCAGCGTTTGAATGCAATGGATATCGATGATATTTCTGTGTTGAAAGATGCTTCTGCCGCTATTTACGGTGTACGTGCAGCCAATGGTGTAGTGTTGGTGACCACCAAAAAAGGAGGAGCTGGAAAAACGGAATTCTCTTACAATGGTTCCTACACTTTCCAACAACCTTCACGTATGCCTGAACTGTGTGATCCTTATGAATCTATGACGCTGTTCAACGAAATGTCGATGAATAACATCAATGGCGGTTCATGGGTCTTCAGCGAAGAGAGCTTTGAAGCATTCCGTAACGGTACGCGCCGTACGACGGACTGGAATGACTTGATTATCTCTAATGTGGCTCCACAGACACAACACGACATCAGCATTTCCGGTGGCAACGAGAAGACGAAGTTCTATATCAGTATGGGCTACTTTTACCAGGAAGGTATCTTCCGTTCGGGAGACTTGAATTATAATAAGTTCAACCTGCGTTCCAACATTTCAACTGAAGTTGCTAAAGGTATAAAATTCGAACTTGGTGTAAGTGGCATCTCCGACGAACGCAATACGCCTTACAGTAGCGCACAGGATATCATTCGTAACTATTGGCGCCAAGGTGTACTTTATCCTGCATACGCTGATCCTGAAGGGACGATGTTGAACTACAACGGTTTGGACATGGAACAGAATACTGTGGCTATGATGACGGCCGATATTTCCGGTTACAAGAAGTACAAGCAGAAATATTTCCAGTCTTCGGCTACTTTGACGGTAGATTTCAGTGAATACACACCGGTATTGAAGGGATTGACTGCCAAAGCTATGTTCAGTTACGATTATCGTGCTGACAACAACGAGGCTTTCCGCAAAGAGTACTACCAGTATGCTTATGACGAGCAGACCGGTACCTACAATCAGAAGGTTTATAACGAAAGTTCGCCCAGCAACATGCGTCGCGAGTTCTATGACAAATCACAGATGTTGGGACAATTCACAGTGAACTACGACCGCACTTTTAACGATGTCCACCATGTGGGTGGTGTTGTCGGTTGGGAGGTACAGAAGCGCAACGGTGACAACTTCTACGCTGTCCGCGACCTGGCATTCTCTATGCCTTACCTGCTGGCTGGTGTGACTGAAGGACAGATCGGCGCCATGCAGACTGGTAATAATGATTTGTATGAACAAGCTAACGAAGCTTTGATAGGTCGTGTCAACTATTCGTTTGCCGACCGATACCTGCTGGAAGCACAGTTTCGTTACGACGGTTCCAGCAAGTTTGCCAAGGGGCATCAATGGGGTTTCTTCCCTTCAGTATCGGCTGGGTGGAGAGTATCCGAAGAACCTTTCTTCAAAAGCATAGATGCTTTGAAGTTTGTCAATCAGCTGAAGCTGCGTGCCAGCTACGGTGTGCTGGGTGATGATGGTGACTTGAATTATGACTGGGCTATGGGGTACACTTATCCTGCAACCAGCGGTAACATGTCTAATGGCGACTATAACGGTTATTCACCGGGCTATATCTTCGGTGGCAAATTCATCAGTGCAGCAAGCCCGATGGCATTACCTAATGAGAACATCACTTGGTTCAAGTCGAAGACATTCGACGTGGGTTTCGATTTTGAAGCTTGGAACGGTCTGCTGGGTGTTTCGTTCGACTATTTTAATCGTCTGCGTACTGGCCGTTTCGCTCGCCGTACCGGTGATTTGCCTACGGTGGTAGGTGCTTCTGCTCCGCGCGAAAATTTGGACAGTGACCGCCAATTCGGTATGGAATTGGAATTGACCCACCGCAACAAGATTGGACAAGTGGCCTATAATCTGAAAGGTATTGCTACCGTTACCCGTCAGAAATACCTGACTGCTTCGGAAAAAGGTCCTTGGGCCAATTCCTACGATCGTTGGCGTAATGACAACTTGACGAACCGTTATCAGGGAGTACAGTTCGGTTATACTTCTGCCGGACGCTACACCAGCTGGAATGATATTTGGAGCTATCCTGGCTACAAGGAACGTGACATTCTGCCGGGTGACTACAAATATGAAGACTGGAATGGTGACGGTGAGATTAACGGTCAGGACGAACATCCGTTTGCCTTTGACCAGACTCCATGGTTGCAGTTCAGTTTAAATGCCGGCTTGCAATGGAAGAACTTAGATTTCAACATGCTGTTGCAAGGCTCTGCGCTGGGTTCTATGGAGTACAAAGAGCCTTTGCATGAAATTTGGGGTAAGAACGGTGGCGGTGCATTGACACAGTTTCTTGATCGCTGGCATCCCGTAGACCCGAAGGCCGATCCCTATGACCCTTCTACTGTCTGGACTTCCGGTCACTACGCCTACACAGGTCGTTGGGCGAAAAACAATTCAGCTTTCAATCGTGTAAGCACCGCTTACCTTCGTCTGAAGAGTATCGAGCTGGGTTATACATTCCCGAAATTGAAACAGATTCCCAATGCCAGTCTGCGTATTTATGCCAATGCTTACAACCTGCTGACATTTACGGGTGTGAAATTTGTAGACCCTGAGCATCCCGATGATGATTTGGGACGCATGTATCCGTTGAACAAGACCTATACATTGGGAGTTTCCCTTTCTTTCTAATTAATGATATAAACCTAAAAAATAATAAATATGAGACATAAACTGATATCCGCGATGTTGTGCATGACTCTTGCCACTTCATGTGTCGATATGGATATTGCTCCCAAAAATATCGTGACTTCCGAGTCGTTGCTTTCCAATGAGTCTGGTATGGACATCTATATGGCACGTTTGTATAGCAATATGCCATGGGAAGACTTTAAATACCTCTCACAATGGGGGGTGAACTTTAATGGTTGGTTGAATGCCATGGGTATTGACGGTACTGGTGAAGCCATGAACAGGGACGGTATTTGCTGTGCGTTTACCGGTGAAGACAATGCTTACTGGGGCAAGGCTTTTGAATTGTTGCGCGATGCCAACTTCCTGCTTGAGAACCTGCCGAAATATCAGAGTTCCTATGCAGAAATTACTTACAACCACTATTTGGGCGAAGCCTATTATGTGCGTGCCACAGTTTTCTATGCCATGGCCCGTCGTTTTGGAGGTATCCCTTTGGTGACAAAAGTCATCCAGTATCCTGGAGACGGAAATTTGGAGGTTCCCCGTGCCAGTGAGGAAGAAACATGGAACCAGGTTTTGGCAGATTATGACAAGGCCATTGAATTGATGATGTCTAGTAGCCCCAAGAGTGGTTACAGTAATAAGTATGTAGCATTGGCTTTCAAGTCAGAAGCAATGCTCTATGCCGGTAGTGTAGCTAAGTATAATGAAACGGTAACTGGACGTTTGACCGGTTTGGGTACCAAGACGGGAGTACGCGTGATCGGATTCGATGAGGACCGCTGGCAAGAGGCTTCCAAGAAGTATTTCACTGAAGCCTACAAAGCCGCTTCCGAGGTGATTAAAAGCGGTGTATACTCACTTTACAAGAAGAAATGGGCCGCTAATGATCCGGAAGCACAATATCAAAATATGGTGGATATGTTCTCCGATCTTAGCAATAATCCTGAGAACATCTATGTGAAGGAGTACGTTTACCCCACCAGTACTCATGCTTACGATTCTTACAACTTACCGCTCACCTTTAAGGCTCCGCTGAACTGTGGTGTTTGCCCGACAGCCGACTTTGTTGAGTTGTTTGATGGTTTCGACCGTTATCCCGACGGTACCTTGAAGGTGACGACAGGCAATTCTTGTACCGAAGGTAATTACGTTATGTATGATAGTCCCATGGACTATTACAAGAATGCTGAACCTAGATTGCGTGCTTACGTCATCTTCCCTGGTGATGTGTTTAAGGGTAAGGAAATTGAAATTTATGCCGGTGTTTATACGGGGGCCGCGCCTGTCAAACCGCTTCTTAGTGACTATTCGTATGGTGCTGCCACTACCAAGTACAATCATCTGAGTGCTTATAAAGAGAAGCCCAAAACGCTTTATCTCAGTCCGAAACCTGAAGATCAGCAGGAAATTGTAACCCTGCCTGATGGCTCTACGATGAAGGCTGCTGGCCAGAACGGTCCTTTCTATGAAGATGGTGGAAGTGCTATGACCGGTCTGCTGGCACGTAAATGGTTGAACCCTGATCCTGCATTTGTTCCTCGGGAAGGCAATAGTGCACAACCTTTTATTTTGATGCGTTATGCCGAAGTGCTGCTGAATGCAGCCGAGGCTGCTGTGGAACTTTCGTTAGCGGGCGTCTCTTCTCCTGATGGTACAGATATGTTGAGTGTGGCAACGAAAGCCATCAATGATATTCGTGAGCGTGCCGGTGCCCGGTTGTTGACTGCCTCGTTGACTGGTACAACAGACAGCCGTGATATCGTCCGCAAGGAACGTCGCAAGGAGTTGGCCTTCGAACATAAGACCAAATGGGACTTGCGTCGCTGGCGTGTGAATCACTATGAAGGTCGCGATGGATTCTGGGGTGAGCAACGCAATAAGGACCGTTTCAGCAACACGACTCGTTATCGTTTCCGTGGTATCTATCCGTTCTATTCGACGGCGACCGGCAAGTGGTTCTTTGATGTTTGTTTCAACTATACGACTGCCGGTGACAAGGACTTCGGTTACACTCCGGTGGACTATTATTTCTCGATTCCGGGTGGTGAGGTTTCTAAGAGTCCTGTGATTGACCAGCAGCCTAATCGATAAAACTCAATAATTAAAAAACTTAAAACGTATGAAAAAGACAATATTTTATAGCTTATTCAGCGCCTTGTTCATGTTAACCTCATGCAGCATGTTCGAAATAGACAACTATGAGGAACCGGCAGAAACAATTTGGGGCGAAGTGGTAGATGAAGCAACTGGTAAGCGTGTATTGACCGACCAGGGCAGTGAGGGTATCCGTGTCCGTCTGACCGAATTGAGTTGGGGTGACAATGTGCAACATAATCCCGATTTTTACTGTATGATGGACGGTACATTCCAGAACACGAAGCTCTTCAAAGGTGAGTATAATGTCCGTATCGACGGCCCGTTCATTCCATTAGTGCGTGAAAATACAGACGGTACCTTGCTCCATGATGGTTCCGTCAATACTGAAATCAGTGGTACGACGAAAGTGAAATTTGAAGTACAGCCCTTTCTGAACGTTGAGTTTGTAGGTGATCCGCAGGTGAGCAATGGGGTCATCAAGGCACAAGTACGCGTGACACGCGGTGTGTCGGATGAAGTTTTCCGTGAAAAAATCCAGCCGATGGGCAATTGGAAAGACGAATACTTGAATGTAACTGACATCCAGTTCTTCGTCAGCTACTCAAACACAGTAGGCTACCGGGCACGCGACGAGCGTTGGTCGAGCAGCATCAGCTATGAAGGTAAGAGTTTCGAAGATTTACTGGGTAAGGAAGTTATTGTCCAGTCTAACGGCAGTATACCTTCGGGCCGCAAAGTGTTTGTACGCGCTGCCGCACGTATTAACTACGACACACCTGTAGGTAGCGGCACACGCCGTTGGAACTACAGTGAGCCGGTAGAAGTACTTATTCCGTAGCTTGATGGCATACAGCCGAGGCTTTGCTGCTATAGTGCCAAAGCCTCGGCTGTTGAGCAATCTTTTGCCATTATAGTGGTAAGGACAATGATTAATACCATAAAAACAAGAAACCAATATGAAGCAAAAACATTTTTTGATAAGTTTGACTGTCTTGGCAATAGGCATCTCTGTAGATGCTCAGACCAAGGACAATGTTAAAACCACTTTTCAAACCTCACGCGAGTGGAAGCCTTCTATAGACAATAGGGCCGATGCGGTGATGGTGTATGGAGTAGGGGGAAATCCTTCGGATAAATCACGCAAACTATCTTTTGAGGAACGGGTGAAGTCCTGGAAAGAGCGTGGATATATCATACACTTTATGACCGGTATTGCTTGGGGTGAATATCAGGACTATTTTACCGGACAATGGGACGGGAAATGGCATTTGGATGAGGGACAAGTCACACAGACTGGAGATACGATATGGCACGGTCACATGGTGCCCTATATCGTACCGTCGGAGAATTTTTTAAGTTATCTGAAAGAGAGACATGTGAAGAGGGTAATCGACGCCGGTGTGGATGCCATCTTCATGGAAGAGCCTGAATTTTGGGCAAGAGCCGGTTACAGTGATTCTTTTAAGGAGGAATGGAAAAAATACTATGGCTTCGAGTGGAGACCGCAACACGAGTCTCCGGAAAATACTTACTTGTCGAGCAAACTCAAGTATTACTTGTACTATCGTGCACTGAATGAAGTTTTCACCTTTGCCAAAGAATATGGTAAAAGCAAAGGGATGGACGTGAAGTGCTACGTTCCCACCCACTCGCTGGTGAACTATTCGCAATGGCAGATTGTCAGTCCAGAAGCAAGCCTTGCCTCACTTCCTTGTGTGGACGGTTACATTGCTCAGGTGTGGACCGGAACTTCGCGTGAGCCGAATTTCTTTGACGGTCGCAAACGTGAGCGTGTGTTCGAGACTGCCTATCTGGAGTATGGCTCTATGGAGTCAATGACTGCTCCTACTGGTCGCAAGATGTTCTTTCTGACCGACCCTATCGAAGACTGGCCGCGTGACTGGGCAGATTATAAGAAAAACTATCAGGCTACCTTTACTGCACAATTACTCTATCCCAATATAGCCGATTACGAAGTGATGCCTTGGCCGGAACGTATCTACGAAGGACTATATCGGACAAGTGCCAATAGCGACAAGAAAGAACGTATTCCCCGTTTCTATTCCACACAGATGCAGGTGATGATTAATGCCTTGAACCGTATGCCTCTGACTGATAAAGAACTGACCGGAAGCAAAGGATTCAGCGTACTGATGGCAAACTCCTTGATGTTCCAGCGTTTCCCTACGCACAACGGATATGAAGACCCACAATTGGCGAATTTCTACGGTCAGGCGTTGCCTTTGCTCAAACGAGGGGTACCCGTCAAGACCGTCCACATTGAGAACCTCGGCTATAAGGAAGCGCTGGCTGACACAAAAGTGTTGTTGATGACTTATGCGAACATGAAACCGCTTGAGCCTGAAGCGCACAGCCACATAGCCGATTGGGTGAAGAAAGGGGGAGTATTGATTTATAGTGGAACGGACAACGACCCTTTCCAGAATGTAAGGGAATGGTGGAATACCAACGGGCATAACTATGCTACCCCTTCCGCACATCTTTTTGAGCAGATGGGGCTTCCTGCCTGGCCGAATCAGGGAGAATATAGTTACGGTAAGGGAACTGTATGTGTTATTCGTACCGATCCTAAAGATTATGTCCTGCATGAGGGTGGTGACAAATATTTTTTGTATCTTGCGGCCCGGATGTACGAGCAGAACGCGAAAGCGGGAAAGCTGGAGTTCAAAAACAACTTCTATCTGCAAAGGGGAGATTACGACTTGGCTGCTGTGCTTGAAGAGAGTGTGAGCGACGAGCCGTTTACTGTGGAAGGATGTTTGATTGACCTTTTTGATCCCAAATTACCGATATACACTTCCAAGCGGATAAATCCGGGTGAGCAAGCCTTGTTGCTGAATGTAGAACGTGTAGCCGGTAAGAAGAAGCCTCAAGTGCTGGCTTCGGCAAGTCGCGAAGAACAGGAAGAACGCGGAAAAGGCTGGTATTCCTATGTGGCGAAAAGTCCTGCCGAGACTTCAAACGTATCGCGGGTACTGTTGCCGAGTTGTCCTAAGAGTGTGACAGTCGATGGCAAAGAAGTATTCGATACCAAGCGTTGGCATGCAGCAAGTCATACCTATTTGATAGAGTTTGAGAATAATCCTGACGGAGTGTCGGTGAAGTTTTGCTGGTAATCTCAGACCTTTTATTTTTTAGCATTTAACAACATAAACAATTATATTATATAAACGATATGAGAAAAAAGCTTTTATACCCCTTGTTGGCATCATGCCTTTTTGCGTGCAGTGACAAGGATACGTCTTATGAAGTCGTCAAGAATGACTTGAGAGCTCCAGCCTACCCGCTTGTTACCATCGACCCTTATGCCAGTGCATGGTCCATGAGCGATAACCTTTATGACAGCCCCGTTCGCCATTGGACGGGTAAGGATTTCCCTCTGATTGGCGTGGTGAAGGTAGACGGTGTTTCCTACCGTTTTATGGGGACTGAAGAATTGGAGATGAATGCAATCGTGCCCACCTCTCAGCAAGGGGAGTGGACTGGACGGTATATCACAGACAAGCCCGCTGGCGACTGGACATCTGCCGATTACAATGATTCCGGATGGAAGTCGGACCGTGGTGCCTTTGGTACCAAAGAAAATGAGCCTACAGCCAAGACCCAATGGGGAACCCGCAATATCTGGGTGCGCCGTACGGTAAATATCGACCGCGATTTGACCGGCATACCTGTCTATCTGGAATTCTCCAATGATGATGATGCCGTATTCTATATCAACGGAGTGAAGATACACAGTACGGGAACCACATGCAATAAGAACAAGGTCGTGAAACTTTCCGATGAGGCTTTGGCTGCTTTGAAACAAGGAGACAACATCATTGCCGCCGAGTGTATCAATCCGGTCGGCAACGGTCTGCTCGACTTCGGCCTGCAGATTCCGAAACATCAGGAAACCGTGTTTGGCAACACAGCTGTGCAGACCTCTGCTGACGTGCAGCCCATGCAGACACACTACGCTTTTACCTGTGGTGATGTCGACTTGAAAGTCACTTTCACGGCACCTCTTTTCATGGAAGACCTGAAGCTGTTGAGCCGCCCCGTGAATTACCTTACTTACAGTGTTGCTGCCCGTGATGGCAAGGAACACGATGTGGAGGTGTACTTTGAGGCCTCGCCGCGCTGGGCGCTCGACCAGCCTTACCAGCAATCTGCAAGCGAGGGATATGAAGCTGACGGGCTGCTTTACTTGAAGAGCGGAAGCAAAGAGCAGAATATCCTGGCTAAGCAGGGCGATGACCTTCGCATTGACTGGGGATATTTCTACATGGTTTCCGGTAAAGAAAACACAGCATACAGCATCGGCAACAGTACCGAACTGCGCAAGAACTTCGTGAACGGCACCTTTAATTCAGCTTCGCTTGCGGGTGAGGACAGCAACGGGAATATGGCCTTGGTGCGTGACTATGGTAAAGTGAGGAAGGTTACCGACAAGATAATGCTGGGATATGACGACATCTATTCCATCCAATACTTCGGTACAAACTTGCGTTCTTACTGGAACTCGAGAGGCGACCGTACCATCGAGTCGGAAATGCTGGCCGCCTACAATGAGTATGACGAGTTGCTGGCACGCTGCTATGCCTTCGATAAAAAGTTAATGGAGGATGCTTCTGCCGTAGGCGGCAAGGAATATGCCGAACTCTGCGCGTTGGCCTACCGTCAGTCCATTGCCGCCCACAAGCTGGTGGAAGCTCCCAACGGTGACCTTTTGTGGCTGTCGAAGGAAAACAACAGTAACGGCTGTATCAATACGGTGGACCTGACCTACCCCTCGGCTCCCCTCTATCTGATCTATAATCCTGAACTGGAGAAAGGCATGATGAACGGTATCTTCCATTATAGTGAAAGCGGCAAATGGACCAAGCCCTTCGCCGCCCATGATTTGGGTACCTATCCTCTTGCCAACGGACAGGTTTACGGAGGCGATATGCCGGTTGAGGAGAGTGGAAACATGCTGATTCTTACGGCTGCCATTGCTGCCGTAGAAGGCAATGCCGACTATGCTGCCAAACATTGGGAAGTGCTCACCACCTGGACCGACTATCTGGTGGAAAAGGGACTCGATCCTGAGAACCAGCTCTGTACCGACGACTTCGCCGGACACTTTGCCCATAACACGAATCTTTCCATCAAGGCAATTTTAGGGGTGGCCTCTTATGGCCGGTTGGCCGAAATGCTCGGCAAGAAGGATGTTGCCGAAAGCTATACAACGAAGGCCCGTCAGATGGCGGCTGAGTGGGAACGTATGGCCAACGACGGCGACCATTATCGTCTGACCTTTGACAAGCCGGGTACCTGGAGCCAGAAGTACAACCTTGTCTGGGATAAATTGCTCGGACTGAACATCTTTGACACAAAAATTGCAGAAATGGAGATACCTTATTATCTGACGAAGCAGAATATTTATGGTTTGCCTCTGGACAGTCGTGAGACTTATACCAAGACCGACTGGATCATGTGGACTGCTACAATGGCTCCTGACCTGGCCACTTTCCGTGAATTCATCGTTCCTCTGCATAAGTTCATGAACGAAACGATAGACCGCGTGCCTATGTCCGACTGGGTGTTTACCGACAAGCCCAATTGGCGTGGCTTCAAGGCCCGCTCGGTAGTAGGCGGATATTACATGAAAATGCTTGAAGGCAAGCTGATTGGAAATAAACAATGACAAAATCTATTAAACGAATGAAAAGACTTTTTGCATGGGGAACCGCCCTCCTTCTTGTAGGCGGTATGCAGGCGGCCTTACTGCCGGTTGACGAGCCGATTACTCCTGTTGATTACGTCAGCACCTTGGTTGGCACGCAATCCAAGCATGCCCTTTCTACGGGCAACACTTATCCTGCTGTGGCAATGCCTTGGGGTATGAATTTCTGGACACCACAGACCGGTACTATGGGGGATGGATGGGCTTATACTTATGATGCCGACAAGATTCGCGGATTCAAGCAGACACACCAGCCCAGTCCGTGGATTAACGATTACGGACAGTTTGCCATTATGCCTATCACCGGAAAGGTGGCTTTCGACCAGGACGAGCGTGCCAGTTGGTTTTCTCATAAAGCCGAGACCGCCACTCCTTATTATTATAAAGTCTATCTTGCCGACCATGATGTGACGGCGGAGTTTGCTCCTACCGAGCGTGCCGCTGCCTTCCGTTTCACTTTCCCTGAAACGGAGGAAGCCTATGTGGTGGTCGATGCCATGGACAACGGTTCTTTTGTGAAAATCATTCCGGCTGAAAAGAAAATCATAGGCTACACCACCAAGAACAGTGGTGGTGTGCCAAGCAATTTCAAGAACTACTTTGTATTGCAGTTCGATAAGCCTTTTACTTATACTGCTGCCGTGAAGGACGGAAAGATTGCCCCCCGTACCACCGAGGCAAGTGCCAATCATGCCGGTGGCATCATCGGTTTTCATACCCTCCGTGGCGAGCAGGTGAATGTACGTGTGGCTTCCTCGTTCATCAGTCACGAGCAGGCCGAGTTGAACTTGAAGGAACTGGGTGACCGGACGCTTGAAGAGGTGGCGAAAGCCGGGCGTGACGAATGGAACCGGGTACTGGGCCGCATTGAAGTGCAGGATACCGACCTCGACCGTCTGCGTACTTTCTACTCTTGTTTCTACCGTTCTGTGCTTTTCCCGCGCAGTTTCTACGAGATAGATGCGCAAGGTCAGGTAATGCACTACAGCCCCTATAATGGTGAGGTGCTGCCCGGCTATATGTTTACCGACACCGGTTTTTGGGACACTTTCCGTTGTCTCTTCCCCTTTCTCAACCTGATGTATCCATCCATGAATGCCAAGATGCAGGAAGGATTGGCCAACACTTACAAGGAGAGCGGTTTCCTGCCCGAATGGGCCAGTCCGGGACACCGTGGTTGCATGGTGGGCAACAATTCCGCCTCTGTGGTGGCGGATGCCTGGCTGAAAGGTCTGCGTGGCTACGACATCGAGACATTATGGAATGCTGTGAAGAGCGGTACGGAGAATGTGCATCCCGAGGTTTCCTCTACCGGACGCCTGGGACATGAGTATTACAACAAGCTGGGTTATGTGCCCTATAATGTGGGTATCAACGAAAATGTAGCCCGTACGCTGGAGTATGCTTATGATGATTGGTGCATCTACCAGTTGGGACTTTCGCTCGGCAAGTCGAAGAAAGAACTGGCTCCTTTTGCCAAACGCGCGCTGAACTACCGGAATCTTTTCGACCCTGCCCATAAGTTGATGCGCGGCAAGAATGAAGACGGTACGTTCCAATCGCCTTTCAACCCCTTGAAGTGGGGTGACGCCTTCACCGAAGGAAACAGTTGGCATTATTCGTGGTCGGTTTTCCACGATCCGCAAGGACTCATTGACCTGATGGGTGGCAAGGACTCCTTCAACCAGATGATGGATTCCGTGTTTGTGTTGCCGCCTGTGTTCGACGAAAGTTATTATGGCAGTGTCATCCACGAAATTCGGGAGATGCAGATCATGAACATGGGCAACTACGCTCACGGCAACCAGCCCATACAGCACATGATTTACCTCTATAACTATTCCTCCCAGCCGTGGAAGGCGCAGTACTGGCTGCGTGAGGTTATGGAGCGTATGTACAGTGCCAATCCCGACGGCTATTGCGGTGATGAGGACAACGGCCAGACATCTGCTTGGTACGTGTTTTCAGCTTTGGGATTCTATCCCGTCTGTCCGGGTACAGATCAGTATGTGCTGGGTGCTCCTCTTTTCCGTTCTGTGCGTCTGCACTTGGAAAATGGCAAGACTGTGACGATTGAAGCTCCTGAGAATAGTCGTGCCAACCGCTACGTGCAGAAACTTACAGTGGATGGCGTTGACTATACACGCAACTTTCTGACACACGAGCAACTGACGAACGGCTCCTCGCTGCGCTTCACTATGGACAATGTGCCCAACAAACTGCGTGGGACAGGAGAGGAGGATGCTCCTTACTCCTTCTCGAAAACGCTTAAAAAGAAGAAGTGACCTCAAAGCCAAAACCATAGCAATTAATGATGAGGGTGTGCCGAATGTCTGACGGAGTGATAGCTGAAAAACGTTTTGACACACCCTCTCTCTCTTACGATAAATCACTGTTTGAAAACCCTATTTACCATGAAACTTAAGAAACTTACTATTTACTGCTTGGCATTGTTTTGCTCCTCTTCTTCTGTTTATGCGCAATCTGGTGAAGAAGTTCAAAAGAAACGTAGCGGCAATCCGATTTTTCCCGGTTGGTATGCCGACCCTGAGGGAGTAGTGCTGGACGGGAAGTTCTGGATTTATCCTACATATTCCGCTCCTTATGATGAACAGACTTTTATGGATGCCTATTCTTCGCCCGACTTGGTGCATTGGACCAAACATCCACGCGTGCTTTCAAAGGAAAATATCCCATGGTTGCGCCGTGCTTTGTGGGCGCCGGCTGTTATCGAGGCCAATGACCGCTATTATCTTTTCTTCGGAGGGAACGATATACAGAACAACTCTGAGATTGGCGGTATCGGTGTGGCTGTGGCAGACAATCCGGCAGGTCCTTTCAAAGATGTGCTGGGCAAGCCCCTGATTGATAAAATTGTGAATGGCGCACAGCCCATCGACCAGTTTGTGTTCCGTGATGACGATGGCACTTACTATATGTACTATGGCGGATGGGGGCATTGCAACATCGTGAAACTGTCTTCCGATTTACTTAGTGTCGTTCCTTTTGATGATGGCACAGTCTATAAAGAAGTGACTCCTCAGGACTATGTGGAAGGTCCTTTCATGTTGAAACGTAACGGAAAGTATTACTTCATGTGGTCGGAAGGCGGTTGGGGAAGTCCCGACTACCGTGTGGCCTATGCCATTGCCGACTCTCCTTTCGGGCCGTTCCATCGCGAGGGAATCATTCTTCAGCAGGATGCCGATGTGGCTACCGGTGCCGGACATCATTCAGTGGTGCGTGGAAAAGGTAAGGACGAATGGTACATCATTTACCACCGTCGCCCGTTGGGAGAAACGGCAGCAAACAGCCGTGCCACCTGCATTGACCGGATGTACTTTGACAAAAAAGGAAAGATAAAGCCGGTGCGCATGACTTTCGAGGGAGTGAAAGCTACCACCCCTCCACTTGACTAATAGCAATTTTCAATTCAAATTTATATAGAAGAAATATGAGTCTTAATTCCAAAAAGATTTGTTTCAGCCTTGTCCTGGCTGCGGCTGCCGGGATGGTTCAGGCTGTCAATAGTAGCTGCCTTCTTGCCGATGCGGGCTTTGTAGCCGTGCAGGATAATACGGTATCTGCCGGTAACTATACCTCTAACCGTCCTAAAGAGAAACAACGACTTTTCCGTTCCACTGCCGTGGAGAAAGAGATTGTCCGTGTACAGATGCTTTTGAAGAACCGCAAGCTTTCCTGGATGTTTGCCAACTGTTTTCCAAATACGCTGGATACTACTGTGCACTTCCGCAAGGGCAGCGATGGAAAGCCTGATACTTTTGTATATACGGGTGACATCCATGCTATGTGGTTGCGTGACTCAGGGGCGCAAGTATGGCCATATGTGCAGCTTGCCAATAACGACCCGAAACTGAAAGAGATGCTGGCCGGTGTTATTCTACGCCAGTTCAAATGTATCAATATCGACCCATATGCGAATGCTTACAACGATGGTGCGCTGCCCGATGGGCATTGGATGAGTGACCTTACTGACATGAAGCCCGAACTGCATGAACGTAAATGGGAAATCGACTCGCTTTGTTATCCTTTACGGTTGGCTTATCACTACTGGCAGGTGACGGGTGACACTTCGGTTTTCGGTGCTGAATGGCTGGAAGCCATCCGCAATATTTATACTACTTTTTGTCAGCAGCAGCGCAAAGAGGGTGCCGGTCCCTACAAATTTCAACGCAAGACGGAGCGTGCGCTCGATACGCTGAACAATGATGGTCTGGGTGCTCCTGTCCGTCCGGTGGGACTTATCGTGTCCTGCTTCCGCCCGTCGGACGATGCCACAACGCTTCAGTTCCTTGTGCCTTCCAACTTCTTTGCTGTCACTTCCTTGCGTAAGGCTGCCGAGGTTCTGGAAACAGTGAACAAGGAGACTGCTTTGGCTGCCGATTGCCGTGCCTTGGCCGATGAGGTGGAAATGGCTTTGAAACGCTATGCAACCTACAATCATCCTGAATTTGGTACCATTTATGCTTTCGAGGTTGATGGTTTCGGTAATCATTTGCTGATGGACGATGCCAATGTGCCTAGCTTGCTTGCCATGCCCTATCTGGGAGATGTAGACGTCAATGACCCTATTTATCAGAATACCCGCCGTTTTGTGTGGAGCGACAGCAATCCTTATTTCTTCTGCGGCAAAGCCGGTGAAGGTATCGGCGGACCGCATATCGGCTATGACATGGTGTGGCCTATGAGCATTATGATGAAAGCTTTCACAAGCCGGGATGATGCCGAAATCAAAACTTGCATCAAGATGCTGATGGATACGGATGCCGGTACGGGCTTCATGCACGAGTCGTTCCATAAGGATGATGCAACTAACTTCACCCGCCCTTGGTTTGCTTGGCAGAACACCCTTTTCGGTGAGTTGATATTGAAGTTGGTTAATGAAGGGAAGGTGGATTTATTGAATAGCATTGATTAAGATATAACATGAAGAACTTATATACATGGGTGGCTGCCTTCCTTTTCGTGGCATTGGCAATTTCGGTTATGGCTTGTACTTCTGCCTCTTCTGCTGGTACGGTGACGGTGGTTGACCGGCCGGATATACATGCTGTCAATACTAATTATATGGGTTACCGTGCCCCGCTTCGTCCATTGAACTTTATAAAATTGCCAGTAGGCAACATCCGTCCCGAGGGGTGGGTAAGGAAATTTCTGGAGTTGCAGCGCGACGGCCTGACCGGACATTTAGGGGAAATCAGTGCTTGGTTGGAAAAGGATGACAACGCTTGGCTTACGACCGGTGGGGACCATGGTTGGGAGGAAGTTCCCTATTGGCTCAAAGGGTATAGCAGTTTGGCATATATTCTGAATGATCCGAAGATGATAGAAGAAACCAAATACTGGATCGAAGGCGTATTTGCCAGTCGCCAGCCGGACGGTTATTTCGGCCCGGTCAACGAACGCAATGGAAAACGCGAACTTTGGGCACAGATGATTATGCTCTGGTGCCTGCAATCTTATTACGAGTATTCTCAAGACCAGCGTGTCATAGACCTGATGACAAACTACTTTAGATGGCAGATGACGGTTCCCGACGACCGACTTCTGGAAGACTTTTGGGAGAATAGTCGTGGAGGCGATAATATCATTAGCATTTACTGGCTTTACAGTCATACGGGAGATGCTTTTTTGCTCGAATTGGCCGAAAAGATTCATCGCAATACTGCGGACTGGACTCAGTCGACCTCTTTGCCCAACTGGCACAACGTAAACATTGCCCAATGTTTCCGTGAGCCTGCTACTTATTATATGCAGACCGGTGATTCTGCCATGCTGAAAGCCTCTTATAATGTCCATCGACTGATTCGTCGTACTTTCGGGCAAGTGCCCGGTGGCATGTTCGGGGCAGATGAGAATGCCCGTTTGGGATATATCGACCCCCGCCAAGGGGTGGAAACCTGCGGGCTGGTTGAGCAGATGGCTTCTGATGAAATTATGCTTCGCATAACGGGCGATCCCTTATGGGCCGAGCATTGCGAAGAAGTTGCATTTAACTCTTATCCGGTTGCCGTGATGCCGGATTTTAAAGCGTTGCGCTACATCACTTGCCCGAACCATGTCGTCAGTGATTCCAAGAATCATCATCCGGGCATTGACAACCGCGGACCGTTTCTTTCGATGAATCCTTTCAGCAGTCGTTGCTGTCAGCACAATCATGCACAAGGCTGGCCCTACTTTGCCGAGCATCTGGTTTTGGCAACTCCCGACAATGGAGTGGCAACGGCTCTTTATGCAGCTTGCAAAGCTGTGGTGAAAGTAGCTGATGGAAAGGAAATCACTTTGCACGAAGAGACGAATTATCCTTTTGAGGAAGACATCCGTTTTTCTGTCTCTACCGAGGGAAAAGTCGTCTTCCCGTTCTATTTCCGAATCCCTTCATGGACTCAAAAGGCGAAAGTGTGCGTGAATGGTGAGGAAGTGGATGCGGTTCCCGTGGCAGGGAAGTATCTCTGCATCCATCGCGAGTGGTCGGATGGTGACTGTGTGGAATTGACGTTTCCGATGTCTTTGTCCATGCGCACCTGGCAGGTCAATAAAAACAGCGTAAGTGTGGATTACGGTCCTCTCACGCTCTCTCTTAAGATTGCTGAGAAATATGTGGAGAAGGACAGCCGCGAAACGGCCATCGGTGATTCTAAATGGCAAAAAGATGCTGACCCTCAAAAATGGCCCACTACTGAGATATATTCCGGCAGCGCGTGGAATTATTCGCTGGTGTTGGACAAGACAGAACCCTTGAAACACTTCGAGGTAATCCGTAAATCATGGCCGGCCGACGACTACCCTTTTACGGTGGCCAATGTACCTTTGGAGGTGAAGGCTGTCGGCCGATTGGTTCCCGAATGGGAAATAGATGAAACCGGGTTGTGTGGCGTGTTGCCCGAAGAGGATGCAGCGAGAGGCGACAAAGAAGAAATCACACTCATCCCTATGGGAGCTGCGCGGTTAAGGATATCTGCGTTCCCGAATACAAGAGAATAAATTGATGAATGATGCGGACAGTAGTGAAGTGCTGACATCTTTAACTCCTGACTTGCATAAATAGAAAACTTAAAATAAAATGAAACGTATTGCTTTTTTGGATTACGTGCGCGTGTTTGCGTGCTTCTTGGTCATGTTGGTTCATGCCAGTGAGAATTTTTATGGAGCTGCCGGCTCTACAGATATGGTAGGACCGCAGTCTTTCCTTCAGAATGAGGGCGATAGGTTGTGGGTATCAGTTTATGATGGTTTCTCTCGTATGTCTGTGCCTCTGTTCATGATTGTTTCGGCTTATCTGCTTGCACCGATGAAGAAAGGACAAAGCTGTTGGCAGTTTTACCGCAAACGTTTCCTGCGCATCATGCCGCCGTTCGTCTTTTTCATGGTACTATATAGCACGTTGCCCATGTTGTGGGGACAGATAGACGGCGAACAATCTCTGAACGACCTTTCACGTATCTGGCTGAACTTTCCTGCGCTTGCCGGGCACTTCTGGTTTATGTATCCGTTGATAAGTCTTTATCTGTTCATTCCGGTCATTTCACCGTGGCTGGAGAAGGTTTCGGCCAAAGAAGAACGTTTCTTCATCGGATTGTTTCTGATTTCTACTTGTATACCTTTCCTCAACCGTTGGTTTGGTGAAGTATGGGGACAGTGTTTCTGGAACGAATATCACATGTTATGGTATTTTTCGGGTTATTTAGGCTATCTTGTGCTGGCACATTATATCCGCGTGCATCTTACTTGGGGGCGCTCCTTGCGTCTGCGGGTCGGTTTCTTGCTTATGCTGGTCGGCGCGGCGGCTACCATATGGTCGTTCTATGTCCAGGCTGTTCCAGGAGTGGTTCATTCTACACCGGTCATTGAGGTGGGATGGGCTTTCTGTACCCTTAATTGCGTGGCGTTGACGGCAGGCACATTTTTGTTGTTCGGCTGTATCAGCATTCCGCAGCCTCCGCGCATCATTGCCGAAATGTCTAAACTCAGCTACGGCATGTTTCTTATGCACATTTTCTGGCTTGGCTTGTGGGTGTCGGTGTTTAAGTCTACATTGGGATTGCCCACTGTGGCTGCCATTCCGGTTATAGCGGTATGTACGTTTATCAGTTGTTTCGTGGCAACCAAGCTCATCTCGTTGATACCGGGCAGTAAATGGATTATCGGGTAAAAACCTTGTATTCGCTTTCCCGTTGAAGGCTCGGGAGCTGTCAATTGCCTGCTGCTAACCTCACTGTAGTAGGGGCGTAGCGTCACTGCAAAATGGTTGCATTCTTTTTGCACTGATTATCTGCTGATTCATAAATGGTTATGCTAAGAGGAAAGGAGGTGTAATCAAAGACAGATGCGTAATTGATAAGAAAACGCCGGAACACCTATGAGGTGCGGTAGTGCGAAGGAAAGAGGTCTTACCGGAAAAGCCGATGAATAGGAAGGTTGAGGAAGAAGGTGAAGGCTGTGGAGGATGAAAATACTCTCTCTTTAGCTGAAAAGCTGTGTATTCTGCTTGAAAACGTGTACTTTTGCAGATTATATGAATGAATGGCAGAATATGAACAAATCCGAAAAGCGAGTATTAGTGGGAATGAGCGGAGGTATAGACAGTACCGCCACTTGCCTGATGTTGAGGGAACAGGGCTATGAGATAGTCGGCCTCACCATGTGGGTGTGGGGAGACGAACCGGTGGAAGCCCGCAACCTTGCCGACAGTATGGGAATTGAACACCATGTGGCAGATGAGCGTGAGGCTTTCCGGCAGATTATTGTTCAGAACTTTATCGATGAATATCGTCGGGGGCGTACTCCCAATCCTTGTGTGATGTGTAATCCGTTATTCAAGTTCCGTATCCTGACGGAGTGGGCGGACAGGTTGGGGTGTGCGTTCATTGCTACCGGGCACTACACCCGTCTGGAGGAACGGAACGGGAAGGTTTACATTGTTGCCGGGGATGATGATAAGAAAGACCAGTCCTATTTCCTCTGGCGACTGGGGCAGGAGGTGTTGAAGCGATGCATCTTCCCGTTGGGAGCATTCACCAAGATGCAGGTTCGCGAGTATCTTCGTGATAAAGGATATACGCTCAAGGCGGAAGAAGGGGAAAGCATGGAAGTCTGTTTCATCAAGGGAGACTACCGCGACTTCTTGCGCGAGCATTCCTCGGAGATAGACAGTGAAGTGGGGCCGGGATGGTTTGTCAATTCGGAAGGCGTCAAACTGGGGGAGCACAAAGGATTTCCTTACTACACTATCGGACAGAGGAAAGGCCTGGAGATAGCTTTGGGCAAACCTGCCTATGTGCTGAAAATTAATCCGCAGAAGAATACCGTGATGCTGGGCGATGCGGAACAATTGAAGGCCGGATATATGCTGGCCGAAGAGGAGAATCTGACGGATGAAGACGAATTCTTTGGATCGGAAGAACTCACCGTGCGCATCCGTTATCGCAGCAAACCTATTCCTTGCACCGTGAAGCGCCTGGAGGACGGGCGTCTGCTGGTGCACTTCTTGTCGGAGGCTTCTGCCATTGCTCCAGGACAGTCTGCCGTGTTCTATGTCGGCCGGCGTGTGGTTGGAGGCTCATTCATCGCTTCCCAACGGGGCATCGGGATGTTTCTTTAATTTTTAATTTATAATTTCTAATTGTGAAAAGACTTGTACTTCTTTCAGCCTTTGTCCTGTTTGCGGCGGGAGCATCGGCACAACAAGATACTTTGAAGTATCGTATCAGCCTGAAGGATAAGGCTGCCACCACGTATTCGCTGGAACATCCGGAAGCGTTCCTTTCTGAAAAGGCGATTGAGCGTCGCCGGAAGCAGAATCTTCCGATAGACTCGACAGACCTTCCGGTATGCCGTAAGTATGTGGATGAGATTCGCAGGCAAGGCGCGAAGATTGTCGTTACCGGCAAATGGGAGAATTTTGTTACAGTGTCCTGCAACGACTCTGCATTGATAGAGCGTATTGCCGCCCTGCCTTTTGTTCGGAAGACGGAAAAGGTCTGGATAGCTCCCGGAGGTGACGGGCCGTTCATGGCGACAGAGCGCGACTCTCTGATAAACCGCCCAAGCGTGCATCCCGACAGCATTTATGGATTGGCTGTCGACCAGATACGGCTGAGCAATGGCGATAAGCTGCACGAAGAAGGCTTCAAGGGACAAGGAATGACGATTGCCGTTATCGACGCGGGTTTCCACAATGCCGACAAGATAACCGCCATGCAGAATATCCGCATCCTGGGTACGAAGGATTTTGTGAATCCCCAATCGGATATATTTGCCGAAAGCAGCCACGGCATGGCGGTGCTCTCGTGCATCGCCATGAATCGCCCCGGTGTCATGACCGGTACAGCTCCCGAAGCTTCTTTCTGGTTGCTGCGTAGCGAAGACGAATACTCCGAGCATCTGGTAGAGCAGGACTACTGGGCTGCTGCTGTGGAATATGCCGATAGCGTGGGAGTGGATGTGCTTAATACTTCATTGGGATATTACGCTTTCGATGATAAATCCAAGAATTATAAGCTCCGCAATCTGGATGGGCACTATGCGCTGATGTCACGTCAGGCATCGCGCATAGCCGATAAGGGCATGGTATTGGTATGCAGTGCCGGAAATTCGGGCACCGGTTCTTGGAAGAAGATTACGCCTCCGGGCGATGCCGAAAATGTGCTGACGGTGGGTGCTGTCGACAAGGAAGCTGTTCTGGCTCCTTTCTCGTCTGTAGGGAATACGGCAGACCATCGGATAAAGCCGGATGTTGTAGCCGTCGGGCTGGGTGCCGACGTTATACGTACGGACGGCAACCAGGGAAGGGCGAACGGTACCTCTTTTGCCTCACCCATTATGTGCGGCATGGTGGCTTGCTTGTGGCAGGCTTGTCCCGAACTTACGGCAAAAGAAGTGATAGAATTGGTGCGCCGTTCCGGTGACCGTACGGATTATCCTGATAATATCTATGGCTATGGCGTGCCCGATATGTGGAAGGCGTATCAGGATTATCAGTCCGAAAGAAACAAATAACGAGAATTTCTGTTGGCTTGCCAATAGTGTATTGTCACTTTATCACGAATAAAGTACCGCTTTATTACGGATAAAATTTTATAAAGTTATAACTGGTTGAATGATAGCTATATGGAAGCCTTGTCTTTACAAGAGTTGAATGCCCTTGTGCGCCGTAGTCTGGAGCAGTGTCTCCCCGATGAGTTTTGGGTGCAGGCAGAGTTGAGCGATGTGCGTACCAACAGTACAGGGCATTGCTATCTGGAATTTGTGCAGAAAGATCCCCGTAGCAATAGTCTGGTAGCTAAGGCGAGAGGCACCATCTGGGCAAATGTGTTTCGGTTGCTGAAGCCCTATTTTGAGGAGGCTACGGGGCAGGCATTTGTTTCGGGCATCAAAGTGCTGGTTCAGGTCACTGTCAGTTTCCACGAACTTTATGGATATAGTTTGACAGTGCAGGACATAGATCCCACCTATACGTTGGGCGATATGGCGCGTCGCCGCAGGGAAATATTGAGGCAGCTTGAGGAGGAGGGAGTCCTCACTCTTAATAAAGAACTGGATATACCCCGCCTGCCGCAACGTATTGCCGTCATATCTTCACCGACGGCGGCGGGCTATGGTGACTTCTGTCATCAGCTGGAAAACAATTCCCGGGGGTTCTACTTTTATACGGAGCTGTTTCCTGCCTTGATGCAGGGTGACCGTGTGGAGGAGTCTGTCCTTTCTGCTCTCGACCGGGTGAATGCACGCTTGTCCGAGTTTGATGTGGTTGCCATTATTCGCGGTGGAGGCGCCACGTCCGACTTGTCCGGTTTCGATACCTATCTGCTTGCTGCTGCTTGTGCACAGTTTCCGTTACCTATCATAACGGGTATCGGTCACGAGCGGGACGACACGGTGCTGGATTCTGTGGCACATACCCGTGTAAAGACCCCTACGGCCGCTGCCGAATTCTTAATAGAGTCCATGGACAGCGCTGCTGATGAACTGGAAATGCTTGCTTCCCGCTTGCATGAGGGTGTCAAGAATCTGTTGCAGCAGGAACAGCGCAGACTCTCTGGTTACAAGAACCGGATTCCTTCTGCCGCATACCATCGTATATCTGATGCAAAAATGGCTTTGCTGACTGTGCGGAAAGATGTGATGCAGGCTGTGACTTCCTCTTTGTTCCGCCATCGCCATCGCCTGGAATTGTTGCAACAACGATTGGCAGATGCTTCACCGGAAAAGTTGTTGGCTCGCGGTTACAGCATTACGTTGAAAGATGGGAAAGTAGTGAAGAATGCAGATGAACTGCAGGAGAATGATATGATAACAACCCGTCTGCAGAATGGTGAAGTGGTTTCAATAGTACATATTTAACTCTCATTCATGCAGTGTTTTGCAAATCTCTGTATTTTATGAATATTGCTTAAATCATTTAAAATGAACAAAGATGAAAACACAAAATTTGTTTTTTATGCTGATACTGATAAGTATGGCATTTAGTTTTATTTCATGTACGGATGAGGATGATAAGGTCGAAATTCCTCAACTGGTAGGTAAGTGGATTGTGAAAGAACCAGTCCTGCAGGACGATTTTGTGACCTGCTATACGTTTAATGCAGACAAGACCTATGAAGTTTATACCGGAAGCCCGTTATCTAACGGAGTCCCTTTTCGTGGAACTTATATCATAAGTCTTGATGAAAAATTGATTACGTTGTATGATAAAGAGGGACATTATACTGAACAATATCATATTTTGAAACTGACGTCCAAGGATATGAAGTGGGAGAACGCATCGTCCAAAGACGGGAATTCTGACAAACGGCTTGAGAAGTACAACGATTAATTAATTTCAATTATGCCGGTAACCAAGAAAAAAGAGACCTACTCCGAAGCCATGGCGCGTTTGGAGAAAATTGTCAGCCAGATAGACAACAACGAACTGGAGATAGATGTACTTGCCGAAAAGATAAAGGAGGCAAACGGAATTATAGCATTTTGCAGCGATAAATTGACCAAAGCCGACAAGGAAATTGAAAAATTACTGTCGGAGAAGCGAGAATCTGAAGAATAAAAGCTATTTTTGTTGCAAATTGTACGTAATGCAGTAACTAATACTTTGAGATATGAAAGAACTTGATTGGGCTAATCTGCCGTTCGGATATATGAAGACAGATTACAATGTGAGAATTTATTATCGTAACGAACAATGGGGTGAACTGGAAGTTTGCAGTGAGGAAACCATTCCTATGCACATGGCTGCCACTTGTTTGCACTACGGTCAGGAAGCATTTGAAGGTTTGAAAGCTTTTCGTGGTAAAGACGGTAAGGTGCGCATCTTCCGTTTGGAAGAGAATGCGGCGCGTCTGCAGTCCACCTGCCGGGGTATCTTGATGCCGGAGCTTTCTACGGAGCGTTTCAAAGAAGCCATTTTGAAGGTGGTGAAGCTGAACGAGCGTTTCATTCCGCCTTATGAATCGGGTGCTTCTCTGTATATTCGTCCGTTGCTGGTGGGTACCGGTGCACAAGTAGGTGTGCATCCTGCCAGCGAATATCTGTTTGTGGTGTTCGTGACCCCGGTAGGTCCTTACTTTAAGGGTGGATTCTCAACCAATCCGTATGTCATTATCCGCGAATTCGACCGTGCTGCACCGTTGGGTACCGGTACTTATAAGGTAGGTGGTAACTATGCAGCCAGCTTGCGTGCCAATAAGAAAGCGCACGATTTGGGTTATGCCTGCGAGTTCTATCTGGATGCCAAAGAAAAGAAATACATGGACGAGTGTGGTGCTGCCAACTTCTTCGGCATCAAGGACAATACGTATATCACTCCGAAATCCACTTCCATCCTGCCCTCCATCACCAACAAGAGCCTGATGCAGTTGGCAGAGGACATGGGTATGAAGGTAGAGCGTCGTCCGGTTCCTGAAGAAGAGTTGCTGACTTTCGAGGAAGCGGGTGCCTGCGGTACGGCTGCCGTTATCAGCCCCATCGAACGTATTGACGACGTAGAGAACGGTAAGTCATACGTTATTTCCAAAGATGGAAAACCAGGACCGGTATGTACGAAGCTCTACAACAAGCTGCGTGCTATCCAGTATGGCGATGAGCCGGATACTCATGGCTGGGTGACTATCGTTGAATAATTAGAGATTCTCTTGTGTCGTGAAAGTTTCCCGAAACCAAGATGGCACACAGATGACACAGATTAAACGGATGACCACAGATAAAGAGAAAAAAAATAATCTGTGAAAATCTGTCTAATCTGTGTCATCTGTGTGCACTTCTGTTTTCGGGGCATAGCATATATATATATAGGACCAAGTAATTATGGGAAAAAACAAGTTAGAGAAGTTTGCTGATATGGCGAGTTATCCGCATGTTTTCGAATATCCGTATTCTGCGGTAGATGATGTACCGTTTGACATGAAAGGGAACTGGCACGGGCAATTTTTCAAGAACGACCATCCTATTGTCCTGGAACTGGGCTGTGGTAGGGGAGAATATACTGTCGGATTGGGACGCATGTTTCCCGACAAGAACTTCATCGGAGTGGATATAAAGGGAGCCCGTATGTGGACGGGAGCTACCGAGTCGCTGCAATCGGAAATGAAGAATGTGGCCTTTCTGCGTACGAATATCGAAATCATCGACCGTTTTTTTGCTTCGGATGAAGTGAGTGAAATCTGGCTTACTTTCTCGGATCCGCAGATGAAGAAGGCTACCAAAAGGCTTACTTCCACTTATTTCATGGAGCGCTACCGCAAGTTTCTGAAGAATGACGGCATAGTCCATCTGAAGACGGACAGCAACTTCATGTTTACCTATACCCGGTACATGATTGAAAGAAACCGGTTGCCGGTGGATGTGATGGCGGAAGACTTATACCATTCCGGCATGGCTGATGAAATACTCAGCATCAAGACCTATTATGAACAACAATGGCTGGATCGTGGTTTGAATATCAAGTACATCAAGTTCCATCTTCCGCAAGCAGGCGAGTTGCAGGAGCCGGATGTGGAGATAGAACTGGATGAGTACCGCAGTTATAACCGTAGCAAGCGTAGCGGACTGCAAGCCAGCAAGTGATGCGAATCAGTAGTAGTTTAAGCCACTGATTCGCATAAAAATAGTAAATAGTAAATTGTCAAATAGTAAATGCAATGGCATTATATCCAAAATTAATCCTTGATGCATTGGCAACAGTGCGTTATCCCGGCACCGGAAAGAACCTTGTCGAGGCAGAGATGGTAGCCGATAATATGCGAATTGACGGGATGAAGGTCAGCTTCTCGCTGACGTTTGAGAAACCGACCGATCCTTTCATGAAGTCGATGGTGAAAGCTGCCGAGACAGCTATACACACATATGTCTCTCCCGAAGTGGAGGTTGTGATTACCACAGAGAGCCGCCAGGCGGCGCGACCGGAAGTAGGCAAACTTTTGCCTCAAGTGAAGAATGTTATCGGAGTGTCTTCCGGAAAAGGTGGTGTGGGCAAGTCTACGGTTGCTGCCAACCTTGCTGTATCTTTGGCAAAGTTGGGTTACAAGGTAGGGCTGCTGGATGCAGATATTTTCGGGCCTTCCGTTCCTAAGATGTTCCAAGTGGAAGATGCCCGTCCTGTGGCGGAGAACATTGGTGGACGTGATTTAATTGTTCCGATAGAGAAGTATGGCATCAAGCTGCTTTCCATCGGTTTCTTTGTCGACCCCGATCAGGCCACCTTGTGGCGTGGAGGCATGGCAAGCAATGCTTTAAAGCAACTGATTGGTGATGCCGACTGGGGAGAACTGGATTATTTCCTTATTGACCTTCCTCCCGGAACGAGTGACATTCACTTGACCGTGGTGCAGACCTTGGCGCTGACGGGGGCTATCGTTGTCAGCACACCGCAGGCTGTGGCACTGGCAGATGCACGCAAAGGCATCAATATGTTCACCAATGACAAAGTGAATGTGCCTATCCTCGGTTTGGTAGAGAATATGGCTTGGTTTACACCTGCCGAACTGCCGGAGAATAAATACTATATTTTCGGTAAAGAAGGAGCCAAGAGGTTGGCGGAAGAGATGAATGTACCGTTGCTGGGGCAGATACCTATTGTACAGAGCATCTGTGAGAGTGGTGATAAGGGCACTCCGGTTGCTTTGGATGAGAATACAGTGACCGGGCGTGCGTTCCTGCAACTGGCTGCTGCCGTAGTCCGTCAGGTAGACCGCAGAAATATGGAAATGGCGCCGACACGGATTGTGGAAGTGCATAAATAAACATGGATATTTTCCTTATGAAAAAGGAGCAATTGCCCGTCGCCGGGTAACTGCTCCTTTTTCATTTAAACTTGTTTAGAGAGAAAATTAGTTTATTTAGTTGGAGTAACAGTGGCATTCTGGACAGCAGGGTTTTTCTCCGGTTCTTGCAGACGGAACATGATGGGGACTGTATATTTTACGTTTACAGCTTGTCCTCTTTGCATGCCGGGCTTCCACTTGGGCATGATGGTAGTCAGACGGATTGCTTCAGCGTCCAGCAGTGGGTCGGCACCACGGATTACTCTGGGGCATATGATGTTCCCTTCTTTATCCACTATAAACTGTATGACCACTCTTCCCTGAATCTTAGCTTTTTGTGCAGCTACCGGATATTTGATGTTTTTACTGATGAATGCCATCATTGCAGACATGCCGCCGGGATATTCCGGCATTTTTTCTACGACTTCGAAAACGGTTACTTCCTCCGGGTAGGTTGTCTCTTCGGGAGCGTAACCCACTACTACCATTTCATCTATCTTGTTTTCAATGGGAGCATACTTAACTTGTGTATTGTCTTCTGTCAGACGGAACATCACGGGAACTGTATATTTTACTCGTACGGCTTCTCCTTTTTGTGTACCGGGTTTCCATTTGGGCATGACACTGACTACGCGCACGGCTTCTTTGTCCAAATCAGGGTCAACACCACGAAGCACTTTCGCATTGGCGATGCTACCGTCTTTTTCCACCACGAATTGTACGGTTACCCGCCCTTGTGTACCTTTCTTCATGGCTGCTTCCGGATACTTGATGTTCTTTTTCAAATATTCCATCAGTGCTGACATTCCTCCGTCGGGGAATTCGGGCATGTGTTCTACTACCTCGAAAATACCATTCGCATCGGGGGCGAGTGTAGGTGGGGTGTACTGATGCTCATCCATGTTGATGGTGCGTGTGGTTTCTCCTTGAGAGAGAACAAAAATGAAGTTGTTCCCGGTTTGGGAGGTGGCATACATCGTGGCATGTTTCAGTCCGTTCATGTCTAAGGTGATGTCGGTCTTTCCATCTCCTCCGGTCTTGAAGTTCAGTTGCTTTCCCGCCAGCGTGGTTTGGATTTTTACGTTCGGCACAACTTTCCCTTGCTTGTCTATTATGGTGACGTGGAAGGTCGTTTCGCCTTTCTGTTCAGGATTTATAATACTGAGGGGCAGCTCTTCTATTGCCGTTAGGGTGGGCATCCATATCTCGGAAGTCCGTGCCACGGTTTCGATATTGCTGACAATCATAAGTAAGGCCGCTAAAGGAAGGAACATCAAATATTTGGTTCTTCCTATTTCTTTTGTTCTCTTTTTGTTCATCATCTTGATGCGTTTTTTTAGAGGTAAAACATTGAAACTGTTATAGATAGTTGCTGCAGCCTTTTGATGTGACAATCCTAGCAGATGGTACTGGTAGGTTTTGGAGTCATAGCCGTTCTCCAATACGCGGGCATCGGCCATATATTCCAGATTGGTGCGGATTTCCCGTTTCATGAGCCAGGCAAAGGGATTGCACCAGCAAAAAATGCACACTAGTTCACTGATGATGACATCAATGGAGTGCCATTGCCGGGCGTGTGTCTGCTCATGGGTCAATATTTCGTTGAATTCCTCTTCCGTATGCGAGGACGGATGGATAAAAATCCAGTGGAAAAAGGAGAAAGGCCCGTCTGCTTTGGGAAACAGATGTATATTTGTGTTGCCTATTTGTACCTTGCGGCATCGGCATGCCAGGTGGATGATGCCCGCCAGTTGCATGATGAGGCGTATCATCAGCAATGCCACTATTCCCCAATAGGCGATATTGGCATATTCTGAAAGGATGCTTTTCCAGTCGGTAGGAGCCGCTTCGGTGCCTATTGTGAGTTCCGGTAGCACAACGCTGGCATAGAGGTCTGCCATGGCCACCATCGGTTCCTGCTCCGTAATCCACGTTTGTATGTTCAGCAGAGGTACGGCGGCAGAAACGGCAAAGAAGCAGAGCAGTGCGGTTCTGCGCCAGCCGAAAAACGTGTCTTTGTAGAAGAACAGCCGATAGAATGCATAAAACAGTACTATCGCTACATTCACTTTCAGAAAATAGGCTAACATGTTTACTCCTTTCCTTTCTCTATCATGTCTATAATGTCTTTCAGGTCATTGGCCGAAATCTTCTGGTCTTTGGCGAAGAACGAAACCATTTCCTTATAAGAATTTTCAAAGTAGTTGCGCACAAAACCGCTCATAAAGGTACGTTTGTATTCGCTTTCGCGTATAAGCGGGGTATACTGGTAAGTGTTGCCTACACGTGCGGCACGGATATACTGCTTGCGCTCCAGGTTTTTCACAATAGATGCTACTGTTGTGTAGGGAGGCGCCGGTTTGGGGTATTTGGCAACAATGTCTTTTACGAAGCAACTGCCCAGTTCCCAAATGTACAACATTGCTTCTTCTTCTTGTATCGTTAACTTTTCCATGGATAAAGTATTTAAATGAATTCAATGCAAATCTACGAATATTTCGTAAAGTAGCATCAAACAGTGAGTTAATTAATCTAAATGCGTTTACTGTATGTATATTCTTTTGTCTGATTGAAAAGAACATGGCTGTTGATAATCTTCTTTTGGTTAAGATTATCTATCTTTGTTGCAATTAATTCTTTTACCTTAAATAAAGCAGAAATATGGGAACAGTTAAATCGTTGTTGCTGGGAATGTGCTTCGTATTGGGTGCATGCACAAGCCAGACTTCTACTGTGCAAACCACAGAGAAGGGAACTCAATGGGAATGGCAGAATGGTACCATTGTTGTCAAAACTCCCGAGCGTCCGGCAGGACAGAAGAGTGTATTGGGACTGACTACTCCGAAGTTGGAGGCAGTCCGTGTGGGTTTTGTTGGTTTGGGTATGCGTGGCCCCGGAGCAGTGGAGCGTTTCACTTATATTCCGGGTACGCAGGTAGTGGCTCTTTGTGATTATGAAGAGGCCCGTGCAGATAAATGTCAGGAGCTCTTGAAGAAGGCATCCATGCCCAAGGCCGCCGTCTATTCCGGTGACAAAGGATACGAGGAACTCTGCAAACGTGATGATATAGATTTGGTTTATGTTGCTGCAGACTGGCTGCATCACTTCCCCGTTGCCAAGTGTGCGTTGGAGAATGGAAAGAATGTAGCGATAGAAGTGCCTTCGGCCATGAATCTGCAGGAATGCTGGGATTTGATTAACTTGAGTGAATCTACCCGTAAGCATTGCTTCATTCTGGAGAACTGCTGCTATGACTGGTTCGAGATGAATACGCTGAACATGGCGCAGCATGGCGTGTTCGGTGAAGTTATCCGTGCGCAGGGTGCTTATATACATAATTTGAGCCCGTTTTGGGACCATTATTGGAAGAATGGAGAAAATGACAAGCTGGGCTGGCGTTTGGACTACAACATGAAGCATCGTGGTGACGTGTATGCCACCCATGGCCTTGGCCCGGTGGCGCAAGCACTGGATATTCACCGTGGTGACCGTATGGAAACGTTGGTAGCCATGGATACCAAGTCTGTAGTGGGCAAGGAGCTGGTAGAAAAAAGAACCGGCGAGGAGTGCAAGGAATTCCGTAACGGTGACCATACCACGACCATGATTCGTACAGCCAATGGAAAGGTGATTGAGATTCAGCACAATGTAATGACACCACAGCCTTATAACCGTTTGTATCAGCTTACGGGTACCAAGGGATTCGCCAACAAATATCCGGTAGAAGGGTATGCGCTTGACGCTGACCAGCTGAGTGCATCGGGCGTTCAGCCCAAAGTGGATGATTTGAATTCACACGGTTTCCTGCCGGAGACGGAGATGGAGGCACTCGTGGAGAAATACCAGCATCCCATTTTAAAGAAGTACGGTGAGATGGCGAAGGAAGTAGGAGGTCATGGTGGCATGGACTTCGTGATGGACAGCCGTCTGGTATATTGCCTGCAAAACGGTCTTCCTTTGGATATGGATGTATACGACCTTGCTGAGTGGTGCTGCCTTGCAGAATTGGGAGAACTTTCTATGGACAACGGTTGTGCGGCTGTGGCATTCCCCGATTTCACCCGTGGTGAATGGAATGTGGTGAAGGGCTACAAGCATGCATATGCAACTCCGGAAGAGGAAGCGGCTGCTATGGAGAAGGCAAAGGCATTTACTGCTAAACTGAAAGAGCAGGGAGCCAAGGAATGGGCTGAAAAGTAATAGCGGTATACTGATAAAACAAAAAAACAGCAGGTGATAAGCCTGCTGTTTTTTTGTTTTATCAGTTTGTCATTTAGTCACTTTCAGCAACTCTTCCTTCATCTTCTCTACTCCCGGAAAGCCGGTTTGTCTGAACGTGGTGTTTCCTTCGCGGTCTACAATCAGATAAGTCGGTACCCCTTCTATCTTGAATGCATCCGATAGGTATTTCCATTGGGCATCCGTCAGGCGGAAGTGTTCGCCGTGGATGTCGGGAATCATATTCTCCCAGGTCTTCAAGGGGGAGGTTTCACCGGTGATGTACAGATATACGATATCCTTGTCTTTCAGTTCCTCCTTCATGGGGGCCATCATCTTGTTTGCCATACGGCATGGACCGCACCAAGTGGCCCAGAAATCTACTAACAATACTTTTCCTTTGAATTTGCTGATGATAGAAGTGAACAAATCTTCGTTGCTGACGTTGGCGTCCACTTGGTTGATGGTATAGCCCGTCTTTTTCTTGTTGGCTTCGAGTTGTGCCAGCAGTTCGTCATTGGCGGCAGTCAGCATTTCACGGTATGCGGCGGGCATGGCGGCAACGGTGGCCTTTTGCTCGTCGGTGAGCGGGGTGAAGTTCTTGATACCCCGGTAGAGGGTGACATTGCGGGCTATGTCGAAGAAGATACCTTTGTCGGTTCCCCAGGCTTTGGCCAATTCTCCACTCCGTTCGACATTCCTTGAAGCCATTTGTACATACTGGTTGGACAAGACTGCCTGCGGCACATTCAATATACTCATATCTTCGTCGGACACGTAGTTGGCGGGTACTTTCCGGGCAAGTTCCTGATAGTAGTTGTTTGCTTCCTCCCGTTTGATGAGATTGGCGTGTAGGGCAGCCGATGTCAAGATGCTGGCAACGGAAGACAGCATGGCATTTGTAATCAGTTTGTTATTGATAGTCAAAAGTTGTCGGGTAGAAGCACTATAAGGCAACTTGTCTATTGCTTCTTGTGTTTCGTCGGATATTTGAAGTACGTATGCTTTGGCTGCATCAATATCCTTGCCAGCCAGTGCAGCTATGTTTTGATAGAGCTTGTCTTGCATGTCGATGCCGAGGTGGTTTCCGTTCAATTCTTGTGCCACGGTTTCCAGCGGTCCGTTGATATATACCATTTCTCCATAGGGTTTCCCTTCGCTGTGGAATTTAGACTTGCGCCGGGAAGCTTCGCGTAGATTGACGTATATTTCTGTTGTCTTGCCGGGTTCCATGAAGAACTGGAGCATATGCTCTCTACCCAAATATATGGTACATGGGGTAGTGCCGGGCAATGTTACTTCTTTGGTGAAACTGCCGTCAGGCTGGATGTCGAGTGGTATGTCCGTGATGTCTCCTTTGATATTCTCCCACACGGCAATACTGATTGGCATTCCCATATTGGGGCGTGAATCCAGGAGTTTTCCTTTCAGCATGGCTTTTCCGTATTGGATGACCGGTTCGGGAAGTTCGGCATTAGGGTCGGCTTTGTGTACTACGGCGTTCTGGGGAAGTGCCAGTTCCGGCAGTTTCTTGCTTTTCAGTTGTATTCCCCAGATGCTGAATCCGTTTTCCACCTTTTCGCCTTCGGTGAAGTCGAAGGAGGTAGCATTGTCGGATAGGGGAGGAAAGACCAACTGGAATTCCGCTTCGCCCGATTCGGGCATCCAAAATTCTTTACCTGGTATGATGCCTATACCGGAACGCAGTTGGTAGGTTTCTCCGTTATTGTCTGTCAGGTAGCTGTCGGGTGCAATCTGTATCCAGTACTTGGGACGATACTTGGCATAGATGTGGAGCACGGTTGCCGTGTCACTGATGACTACTTTACTCACTTCGATGGAAGTCGTGTTTCTTACGATAAACGCTGGTTGGTCAATCACACGGTTTTTGGCTTGCAGGGTACAGCAGATGCACAGTAGGAAGCCTGCTAAGAGTAAATGAATGTGTCTCATATAAATTGTTTTTTGCGAAATTACGAATGTTTCGTAAAGAAACAAGTATGTGGGAGTTAATTGATGTAAAATACTTCCATTTCTTCGTTTTTCAAAGAAACCTTGTATCTTTGCCATCTGATACTTAACACTTAATATCTTGTCATATGAGAACCAGAATTCTTTTGATGGGCTTGTTGTTGGCCGCTGTTGCCAATGCCCAGACTATCTATCATGATGCTTCCGCCTTCCCCCTTCTGGGCAAAGCAACAGAATCTACCCTTACCCGCTATGAGCGTCTGCCGGACTCTCTGCAGAACATCTCCCGCAAGCCATTGTGGGACTTAGGCCGCAACAGTGCCGGACTCGCCGTGCGCTTCCGTTCCAACTCTACAAGCATTTCTGCCAAATGGGAAGTAAGGAACAATATGAGTATGAACCACATGACACCGACCGGCATTAAAGGCCTCGACCTCTACTGCTTGCAAGACGGTAAGTGGATATTTGCCGGTAGCGGACGTCCGCAGGGCAAAATCAATAAGGCGACTATCGTAAGCAATATGTTGCCCGAGGAGCGCGAATACCTTTTGTACCTTTCTTTATATGATGGGGTTACCTCGCTTTCCATCGGCGTGGATTCTTTATCCGCCATTACCCCGCCGGCAGTAGACTTGCCGAAACGTGAGAAGCCGGTGGTATTCTATGGTACCAGCATCTTGCAGGGAGGCTGCGCTTCCCGTCCCGGCATGGCGCATACCAATATTCTGGAACGTTGGCTCAATCGTGAGTGCATCAATCTGGGATTTAGCGGCAATGCCTTGCTCGACCTGGAGATTGCCGATGTCATAGCCGGTGTGGACGCTTCTATGTTTGTCCTCGACTTTGTGCCCAATGCTACCGTGGAGCAAATGAGAGAGCGTGCCGATAAATTCTATACCACTATCCGCAGCAAGCATCCCGATACGCCTGTCCTTTTCGTGGAAGACCCTCTCTTTACCCACTCTCCTTTTGACACCAGGATTGCCAAGGAGGTAAAGGACAAGAATGAGACATTGAATGCCTTTTTCCGTTCTTTGAAGCAACGTGGAGAGAAAAACATCTATTTCCTTGCTTCCCGTGACATCATCGGCCACGACGGGGAGGCTACAGTAGACGGCATTCATTTTACCGATTTGGGCTTTATGAGGTATGCTGAGATACTTTACCCGATATTGGAGAAACACATGCGACCGTAATTAGGTATTACAGCCCCGTTTGTCTGTTTGCTGCCTTGCCGATGCTGTAGGGCAACTATTTGTTTCCTTTAACAAAACAGTCTGTTTCCTATAAGGGAACAGACTGTTTCAATATGGCGAACAAACTGTTTTTATATATTGGAACAAATTGTTCTGATACGCTGAAACAAAGTGTTCAAACGCATGTGAACACTTTGTTTCGTAGGCTTGGAACAATGTGTTACGCTTCTATACTCTTATGCTTCTTATACTCTTCAATCACATGTTTCCTGCTCTGCAATATCTGCCAGCGATATACCAGGCACGTGGTGATGAAGTAGAAGCCCGTTTGTATCCATAGTGCTTGGTACTCGAAAGAGACTTCATTGAGTGTGGCTCCCATGCTGTTGATGCGTACGTAGCCGTTGATGCCGAAGGTAGAAGGGAAGATGTACGAGAAGTACTTCCAGAAAGCGGGCATAGCAGCTCCCGGCCATGAAATGCCGGAGAGGAACAGCAGCGGCACGGAGGTGAACACGAACAGCAGCATGCACGTTTCGCGGTTGCGGATGGCAATGGATGCTGTCATGGCAAAGAAAATACAAGCGGCCAGGTAGGGCAGGATGAACAGAGTCAGGACACCGGGTATCGCTATTTGGTTGAGGCTGAAAAGCCATGGAACCACACACAGTATATATACCGATACCAGTGAATATACCATGAAGTAGCTCAGCCCTTTTCCCATCACAATGCGTAGTGTGCCGTTGTAGTGGCGGTTGATAGGCACCAGGTCGCGGAAGCGGTTCTGTTCGCGTGCCGTCCCGGCAGACAAGCCGATGCCGAGTAGCAGCGTTTGCTGGATAATCAATACCAATACTGCCGGAATCAGGAAAGCGGCAAATCCGTTGGTTGGATTATAGAGGGCGACATCCTCATACTCTATCGGGTAGGCGGTAATTTCGTCCTGGCGGTCGGTGGTATTGGCGCTTCGCTCCACTTTGATGTCTGCGTTCATGGCGAGCGACACGTTGGTGTTGGCAGTCAGCAAGGCTTTGTAATACAGCAGTCCGCTCATGTCGCAGAAGATGCTGACCTGCGTCTGCTTACCGCGTACAATGTCGTCGCTGAAGGTGGAGGGAATGTAGATAATACCGTATGCCCTGCGGTCCTTCAACATCAGTTTGGCTTCTTCCATATCAGCGCAGTAGCTCACGAGGCTCACTTCGGGACTGGAGTCCACTTTCCGCAGGTATTCGCGGCTCAACGAGGAGCGTGAGTCATCCACCACGACAGTGGGCACTTCGTGGATAGTTTCGTTGGTATAGATGAAAGCGTATATCAACGGATAGACCAACGGAACGAGCACGAAGAAGATGAGCACGCCCTGGTCGCGGAAGGTGGTGCCGAATTCCCGTTTCCATATATAGAACAAGTCATGAATGCCTTGTATCACTTTCTGTCTGAACGTCAGGTCTTTCATTAGGGCATGTATTTATAGTAAACCAACGCTCCTTTCAGCCTATGGGCTATAAGGAACGGGAGCATCATGAAAATAAGCAGCGCTACGTAGTTGACCCACGAGTAAATCATGGGGTATCCATTCAGTGCCTGGTCCACATAAATCAGGAAATAGTGGCGCAGGGGGAACAGATTTGCCAATGCCTGCAATACGGGGTGCATGCCCATGGCGGGGAATGACAATCCGCACATGGAGAAAGAGAGTACGCCCCATAGGGAAGCGAAACTGAGTCCCAGACGCAGGGTAGGCAGGGTTCCTATCATCAATATTCCCATGCCTTGCGATGCCAGCACCAGGCAAAGGGTGGCAAGCAGCATCGGCAGGATGCCGCTGTTGCAGGGAAAATGGAGGAAACCGTAGAGGTATACATTATATAATATTCCCATCAGGAAGAAGATGGCGGTATGCGGCAGCAGTTTGCCGGCAAGGGAAATCCAGATGGAGTTGTTGCCCATGCGCAGCCATTCGCGGGCGGTGCGGTCTTTTATCTCGACTCCGATGGAATAGACGGTTACCATGAAGATAAGCAGCATCAATACACCCGGTGCAAAGGTGTTGCACAGATATACGGAGTAGTTCAGCCACGGGTTATTGAGTGGATGCGTATCTATGACGATGGGTTGGAGGAAGGCCATCGCTTGTTCCTCGGTAGCTCCTTTGGCATATAGGGTGCTACGTGCTGCGGCACCGGATGCCAATTCGCTCATCATCTTCATGTCCTTGAAGAGGAGTGAACCTGCGATGAGCAGGGTATTGTTTGTATAGAAAGAGAGTTTGGGCTGCCGTCCGGCCTGCGCTTTGGCAGAGGTACCTTCGGGAATGTAGAAGAAACCGTAAATCTCTCCGCGCTGCATGGCGGTACGGGCTTCGTTGATGGTAGGGTAGCGGGCGACGACGGCTGTCTGCTCAAAAGCGTCCAAGTTACGTATCAGCTGGCGTGAAGTGGCACTCATGTCTTGGTCCACCACACCTACGGGCATGTCCGTAGGAAGCCCGGAGTCCATCAGCGTGGTGAAGAATATGTAGCAGAACAACGGTGCTATCACCATACAGAACAGATAGAGCGGGCGGGAAACAAGACGGCGGCATTCGCGTCTTGCTACATTCCACAAAGCCGTATGTTTCTTATTTCTTTCCATCATCCTCTCCAATAACTCATAACTCCTTTACTTCTTCAATACAACACTCATTCCCGGACGCAGTCCTTCCACCTTCTCTTGCGGAGCGGCTTTTACTTCGAATGTTTTCAGGTCGAACTGGCCGGTAGTCTTGGTCGCTTTCCAGGCGGCATATGTGCCGAGGTCTTTCATATAGTACACTTTCAGGCGGATATTCTTATCGAGTGCAGGGATGAACGCCTCGAATTCGGTATTCATACCCAACCCTTGCAGCAAGTCCTCGCGTACATTGAAGGTTACCCACATATCGTCCAGAATGGCGATGTTCATAATGGGAGCACCCGTGCCCACGAGCTCGCCTACTTTGGGGAATATCTCGGATACCTCACCGGCAGTCTGTGCAATCAGGTAAGTTTCCTTGATGTACGATTCAACTTCGGCCACAGCTCCTTTGGCACGTTCCACCAAGGCAGCGGCAGCGGCTTTGTCCTCGCGTTCCGCACCGTTCTTGGCCATATCATACTGGGCTTTGGCGGCTTTCTCCGTAGCCCGGGCTGCATTGCGTTGGGCGGTAACTTCGTCAAGCTTTTGTGTAGACATCACGCCTTGGTCGTGCAGGTTCTTCACACGCGTGTAGGATTTTTCGGCAATTTCCAGTCCGGCCAGTGCCTTTTGCCACATTTCATAGGCAGCTTGTATCTGTTCCCGACGGGCGCCTTTCAGAGCTTTTTCGTTCTGGGCTTGGGCTGCCGATTCGGCGGCGCGTGCTTGTTCCAGTTTGGCCTGCACGTCCGGAGCCTCCAAAATGGCAAGGGTGTCTCCGGCTTGTACGCTTTGTCCCTCTTTTACACGAAATTCCAGAATACGTCCCGGCACTTTGCTCGATACTCGATACTCCGTTACTTCTGCTTGTCCTTGCACAATTTCCGGCCCTTTACGCAACATGAAGAAACCTACAAGGGCAACGATGGCAATCACTCCCGTCAGCGTGAGGAATGCCAACAACATGTTACTGTTTTGTGATTTTGTATCCAACATATTATTTACTATTTGACTGTTTACTATTTACGATTGAAGAAACTATCAATTATCAATTGTCAATTCCCCCGTTGCCTTTCTCAGATAGATTTCCGTCAGTTTTACGTCAATCTGTGCGTCTATCTTTTCCGATTGGGCAGAAAGCCATGCGGTGTGCGCTTCGAGCACATTGCTGGCAGGTATAACGCCTTCCTCAAAGCCAAGTGTGGCGTATCTCAGGTTCTCGTTGGCTTTTTCCAGGTTCTTTTCGGCCATGGTCAGTTTCTTGGCAGCTTCGTTCACTTGGAAAGCCGACTGGTTGACCTGCAGCTCTATCTTTTCTTTGGCGTCATCCAACTGGTATTGGGCGATGCGTGCTTCCGATTTGGCTGCTTTTACTTTATAGATGCCTTCGCCCCAGTGCCAGATGGGTACCGACACCATGACACCCACATTCCACATCCCCTTGAACTTTTTCTCGAAACTGTTGAAGACGGAAGGGTTGGTTGCCATATAGCTGCCCATTAGTGCTATGGAAGGAAGATATTCCGAACGGGTGACATTTACTTTCTGCTTATAAATCTGCGTGGCAAGTTCCAGGCTACGCACTTCGGGACGGGTAGCATAAACATTGTTGATGTCGATGGCACCGTTTTCCGGAGTAGTGGGAGCCAGGTCTTCCTTCTGTTCGTCTGTGAGCATGACGGGAGTGGAAAGGTCGAGACCACACAATTGGCACAGCAGCATCCGGGCAAGGCTCAGGCCATCGGTTACTTTGGTCAGGGTCATTTCGGCCTCATTCACTTTTACTTTGATGGAGAGTCCGTCTGCTTTGGTGGCAACGCCTTCGGCAATCATTTTGTCAACGTCGCTGTCGAGCTTCTGCAGTAGTTTCAGATAACCTTCTGCCAGCTTCTTTTTATGGGCAAGGGACACTACCTGCCAATATGCCTGGTCTGTACTCAGGATTACTTCCTGCATACCGGTGTTGTGCTGCTGGCGGGCCAGCTCTTCGGCGTATTTGGTAATTTTGTTGTAGGCACGTATCTTGCCGCCCATATATAGGGGTTGGGTCAAGGTCAGTGCGCCCGCATACATGTTGCGGGTGTCTGTACGAAAGGCGTCAACCAAGGATTGGCCTGCACCGTCGAGGGCACCTACCAGGCTTTGTCCTAAAGCCGGCAATTGGCCTGCCAGTTCTGGATGAAGCTGTGCGATGACTTGGGCAGCCTGCTGTAACGGTCCGCTGAGACTTGTACCCAATCCGGACAAGGCTCCTTTCTGAGCGTCGCTGAGGATGGACAACTCTTTTTGACTGCGCATATATCCGCCGCTGGCCGAAATGTTGGGAAGGTAATTAGTAAATGCCGCTTTCCTTTGATAGTGGGCAGCGTTGATTTTTTCCTGGCTTATCAGCAGTTCTTTGTTGTTGGAGATTGCCAATGCACGGCAACTATCCAAGCTTAATGCTTCCTGGGCCTTCATGGGGAAGGATAGGTATGCCAAACAGATGAAACAGAAGAACTTTTTCATTGGGCTATACATTAATTAAGGTGATGAATCTGTTGTTTATACAGCAACAATAATTGCATAAACAACGATGCAAATGTATAGGCTTTCAATGATATTGCAAAATAATTTAGATTTTTTTGTATTAATTCAAGCTGAATGATTGCGAACCGATAAGGGTACCGTCAGCAAAAATGTCTACGCGGTAGGTGCCTGCATAGAGGTATTCTTCTACATCCCAATATACGGTGACGGCTTGCTCTTCTCCGTTGTATTCTATATACTTCTTGATGGAATATACCAGTTCCCGGTTCTCGTATGGGAAGGTGTTCGAGGAACTTTTGGTCAGCACGTCATTGTCCGGTTTGGTGATGCGGATGTAGAGGGTACGTTCGCCGGTCTCTGCAGTGATGTTTTTCACGATGGAGAAGTTTATTTTGAACTTCACGATGTCTTTCACCTTCTTGGCAGTCTTGCCGCGTTTGTTTGTGGGCTGCACAGAGATGTTGGTGGCGTCCAGTTGGGCGGCAAGTGTCACGGTCTTGGTAAGGTTCTTCTTCTCTTCGGACAAGTTGCTGATTTGCCGGGAAGCGGCGTTGTACTTCTTGGTGACATCGGCTATGATTTCCTTCTGTTGAGCAGTCAGGCGGTTCAGCGAGTCAATCTGGTTGATATAGCCTATCATGACTTTGCGGAGAGAGGCCAGTTCCTTCTTCAGACGGCGTATCTCGGTGGCATTGCTGCTCTTCACGGTGCGGAGTTCTTCCAATAAACGTTGGGTCTTCAATTGTTCCTGCTCTAAGAGTACGGAGAGGGAGTCGTTGGAGACTGTCAACTTCAGTTCGTCATATTGTCTGGCGAAGTCTGTGTATTGATTTTCAAGGTCTTCTTTATCCAGATTGAATTCCATCACCAGTTCCTTGTTGGTTTGCTTTTCGGAAATCAGCAGAATGGTAACTCCTATTAATAATAAGATAAGGAGGCTGCCTGCCACGATGAGAAGTGTATTCTTCTTAACTGCCATTTTTGATAATGATTAATGGTTAAGTGATTAATGGTTGGTGGCTGATTATTCGTCCTACATTCATTAATCGTCCGCAAAATTAATCATTAATCATTAATCATCGTCCACTAATCATTGGCTAAATGTGTATTTAACTAAAATTATTACGGAAATATTTCTCTAATTACGAAGTTCGCTGTACTTTTGCGTCATCTTTAAAGAACACTTATAAACAAAAAACTTTAGAAATTATGTCAAAAGTAACCGTAGTAGGTGCAGGTAACGTAGGTGCTACATGCGCTAATGTGTTAGCCTTTAATGAAGTGGCTGACGAAGTGGTAATGCTGGACGTGAAAGAAGGCGTTTCAGAAGGTAAGGCAATGGATATGATGCAGACTGCTCAACTGCTGGGCTTCGACACCACTGTTGTAGGTTGTACCAACGATTATGAGAAGACTGCCAACTCCGACGTTGTAGTGATTACTTCCGGTATTCCCCGTAAACCGGGTATGACTCGTGAAGAATTGATCGGTGTTAATGCAGGTATCGTTAAGTCGGTTGCACAGAACATCTTGAAATATTCTCCGAATGCTATCCTTGTGGTTATCTCCAACCCGATGGATACCATGACTTATCTGTCATTGAAGTCTCTGGGCTTGCCGAAGAACCGTATCATCGGTATGGGTGGTGCTTTGGACAGCTCTCGTTTCAAATATTTCTTGTCTCAGGCTTTGGGCTGCAACGCCAACGAAGTGGAAGGCATGGTTATCGGTGGTCACGGTGATACTACCATGATTCCGTTGGCTCGTCTGGCTACTTACAAAGGACAGCCGGTAAGCACACTGCTGAGCGAAGAAAAACTGAACGAAGTGGTAGCTTCTACTATGGTAGGTGGTGCTACACTGACTAAGTTGCTGGGTACTTCTGCATGGTATGCTCCGGGTGCGGCAGGCGCTTATGTCGTTGAGTCTATCATCCACAACCAGAAGAAGATGATTCCTTGTTCAGTATATCTGGAAGGAGAATACGGTGAATCAGACATCTGTATCGGTGTTCCCGTAATCCTTGGCAAGAACGGTATCGAGAAAATCGTTGAACTGGAACTGACTGCTGACGAAAAAGCTAAATTTGCTGCCAGCGCTGCTGCCGTTCACAAGACAAATGCCGCTTTGAAGGAAGTAGGTGCTCTCTAATTGAGGGTAACTTAAAATGATAAGCAAACCTCACGGTCTTTTTCCGAAAGGAAAAGTCGTGAGGTTTTTTTTATTCTCCAAAAACAAGAATCATTATGAAAAAACTACTATTAGGTATTGCTGCCGTTTGCCTGGCTGGTTTTACTTTTGCGCAGGATGCTCCGCTGTGGATGCGTCATAGTGTCATCTCTCCCGATGGGACCACCATTGCTTTTACGTATAAAGGAGACATCTATACGGTGCCGGTTGCCGGTGGACGTGCCATGCAGATAACTACCAATCCCGCATATGATACGGCTCCGGTATGGAGTCCGGACAGTAAGCGGATTGCTTTTGCTTCGGACCGTATGGGAAGCCTGGACGTCTACATTGTGGCCAAAGACGGAGGCGAACCACGACGGCTGACTACCCACTCGGGAAGCGAAACGCCGCTTGCTTTTACAGATGCCGGACATGTCTTGTTCTCTGCGGGCATCATGCCGTCTGCCGAGGCTGTTGTCTTTCCCTCTAACGGGCAGTTCAATCAGGTCTATCGAGTATCAGTGGAGGGAGGGCGCCCGACGATGATTTCGTCCATGCCTATGGAGTGCATCTCCATCAATAAGGAGGGAGCGATGTTGTATCAAGATAAGAAAGGTTACGAGGACTACTGGCGTAAACATCACGTATCGCCCATTGCCCGTGACATCTGGATGTATACTCCGGGAAAAGAACCGCAGTACCGCCAGCTGACCACTTTCGGAGGAGAAGACCGTGAACCGGTTTGGGCTCCTGATGGAAAAACATTCTACTATCTGAGTGAGGAAAACGGCTCTTTCAATATCTACCGACGTACTCCCGGAGATGCGAAGGCCGTGCAGTTGACGCACTATACCAAAAATCCGGTACGCTATCTCAGTGCCGCTACGGACGGAAGGTTGTGCTATGGATTTGATGGTGAGATTTACACCCTGCTTCCCGGTGGAGAAGCGCAAAAGGTGAACATCAGCATTGTTTCCGACAGAAACGACAAGGATATTATCCGCCAGATTAAGAGTAGCGGTGCCACGGAAATGGCAGTGTCTCCGGATGGTAAGGAAGTGGCTTTCGTTTTGCGCGGCGATGTCTACGTCACTTCAGTGGAATATAAGACTACGAAGCAGATAACGAATACTCCTTGTCAGGAACGTACCGTAGACTTTGCCCCCGATGGGCGGACACTGGTTTATGCTTCCGAACGTGGCGGGCTTTGGCAACTTTACACTTCGACGATTGTGCGTAAGGATGAAAAGCTGTTTACCTATGCCACAGAGCTGAAGGAAGAACGCTTGACAAACTCGGATGCCGCTTCTTTCCAACCCCAATACAGCCCTGACGGTAAAGAGATTGCCTTTCTCGAAAACCGCAGCACCATCCGTGTCATCAATTTGAAGACAAAGGATGTGCGTACCGTTATGGATGGCAAGTATCAATACTCTTATTCGGACGGTGACCAGTGGTTTCAGTGGAGTCCGGACAGCAAATGGATTCTTTCGGACTATATCGGTGTAGGTGGATGGAACAACAAAGATGTTGTGCTGCTGAATGCCGATGGCAAGGGTGAAATGGTGAACCTGACCGAGAGCGGATACAACGATGGCAATGCCAAATGGGTATTGGGTGGAAAAGCCATGATTTGGACCAGTGACCGTGCGGGGTATCGCAGCCACGGCAGTTGGGGAGCCGAAGACGATACTTATATCATGTTCTTTGATGCTGAAGCATACGACCGTTTTTTGATGAATAAGGAAGAAACCGCTTTACTCGAGGAAGCGGAGAAGGCAGAGAAGGAAAAAGCCGGGAAGAAAGACGAAAAGGATGCCAAGAAGAAAAAAGGGGATGCCGACAAAGATAAGGAGAAAAAGGTAGAGCCGTTAAAGTTCGACCTCGCAAACCGCTTTGACCGTATTGTACGCCTGACCGTCAACTCCTCGCATATGGCAGATGCCATGCTTTCTGCTAAAGGGGATAAACTCTATTATCTTTCTGTTTTCGAGGATGGGTACGATCTTTGGGAACACAATCTGAAAGAGAATGTTACAAAAGTTCTTTTGAAGAAAGTAGGTGCAGGCGCTTTGCAGCCTGACAAGGAAGGGAAGAATATCTTCCTTTGTGCCCGCGACGGAATGAAGAAGATAGAGATTGAAGGCAGCAAGATTTCTCCAATTGAATTTGAGGCTTTCTTCGATTACCGCCCTTATGGTGAGCGTGAATATATCTTCGACCACATCTGGCAGCAGGTAAATGATAAGTTCTATGTGGCAGACTTGCAAGGTACGGACTGGAATGGATACAAAGAAACTTATAAGCGCTTCTTGCCGTATATCAACAATAACTACGATTTTGCGGAAATGCTGAGTGAGATGCTGGGTGAATTGAACGGTTCTCATACGGGAGCGCGTTATTATGCTTCGGGCGCAGCACTTCCTACGGCTGCTTTGGGAGTGTTCTATGATGAAGCTTATGCGGGCGATGGATTGAAGATTAAAGAAATTATAGCTCAGAGTCCATTAACGAAGAAAAAGACGGATGTCAAGCCGGGCTGTATTATCGAGAAAGTGGATGGTGTTGCCATTAAGGCTGGCGCTGATTATTTCCCGTTACTCGAAGGTAAGGCAGGCCGCAAGGTGATTCTCTCGGTCTATGATCCTGTTACCGGAAAGCGGTTTGAAGAAACCTTGAAGCCCATATCTTACGGTGCCCAGAATGAGCTGTTGTATAAGCGCTGGGTGGAAAACTGCCGCAAGAAGGTGGATGAATATTCCGGTGGACGCATTGCTTATATTCACATCAAAGGTATGGATAGTCCGAGCTTCCGTAAGATTTACTCCGATTTGTTGAGCGAAAGCAGTCGTAAGAAAGAGGCTGTTGTGGTGGATACCCGCCATAACGGAGGCGGGTGGCTGCACGAACAAGTAGCGACGTTACTTAGCGGCAAGGAGTATGAACGCTTTGTGCCGCGTGGCCAGTACATCGGCAGCGATCCTTTTGACAGATGGCTGAAACCTTCGTGTATGCTGGTTTGCGAGGATAATTACAGCAATGCCCACGGTACTCCTTTTGTGTACAAGACGTTGGGTATCGGTAAGCTGATAGGTGCTCCCGTGGCAGGAACCATGACGGCTGTCTGGTGGGAAAGCCAGATCGATCCAAGTATTGTATTCGGTATTCCGCAGGTAGGCTGCATGGATATGCAGGGCAACTATCTGGAGAACCGCACGTTGCAGCCTGATATCCTGGTCTATAATGAACCGGAAGCTGTTTTGAAGGGAGAAGATGCACAGCTGAAAGCGGCGGTGGACCACTTGCTGAAGGGGTTGCCGCAAAAGAAATAGATGGATTGGACTTTATAAACAAGAGGCTGAATTCAAGATTGAATTCAGCCTCTTGTTTATAAAGTCGATGGGGTGTCTTATTTATTTTACAGTTACTTCTGACAGTTTTAACCAACCAGAATTAGTGAAGGTTCCCTTGGCAGAGATATCCAGCCCCTTAACATTGCTTCCATTGCCTTTGGTTGTATCGACTAAAGCTACTGCCCAGGTATAGGTTCCTTTTTTTACCCCGTGAAGTTTGGGAGTGAACTCATAGGAAGTGGGATAGCCTTTTATCCAGACGGATAAATCAGTATTGTTGTCCAGATAAGAGTAGACTACTTGATTGTCTTGGTTCAATAATGCGAAAGCTACTTTATACTTTTGGTTCCATTGTGGTATATTGGTTGGGCAATATCCCCAGCCTAAGTTGTTCCAGCGATGTACTATCTTTATTCTTGAACCACTCTTCATTTCTTTGGGAACTACAATGGAATCGGGATATAAACGATAACCTCCTTCGGAGATGAAACGCTCAACCAAAGGATAGGCATCACGGAACCAACTCATGGTTTCGTCTCCTACACGGAAATCCATCATGTTGACATGAGCTTCCTGACCGTCTTCAAATTCTCCGATACGCACATCTTTGGCTGTTTTGTAACCGCTCGGGTCATTGTGATAAGGGTGCTTGCTCACAATCCATCCACCTTCCAGTAGAACCGGGCGTTTCATAATCCAAGGTTTCACATAGTTTCGCTCCCACTGGCCGTAATACTCTCTCATTCCGAAAGCATCATGACGTAAGGAAAAGCCTTTCTCGCAAGCGCTGTCCAACAAGCGTTTACTATCGGGATCAAAATTCTCCTCACCTGCCCAGTCTTTGCCTGCACCCATCCAACGATGGTAGTTGATAACTAAAGGTACTTTGGTGAAGTGTTTGACGTAGAGGTCTGTAATCCAATTGAACACAGCTTCCCGGTTCTTGGGGTCAATGTACTTCATAGTGTGTGCCTCACCCCATTTGCCAAGACCGTAGCCGTCTATAAATTCCACCAGGTCAGGGTCATTGTATTTTTGGGCAAATGCTTCTATGAACTTTGCATATTTCTCCTGGAAGATAGGGTCATCAGGATAGGGAGAGCGTTTTCCATTGTCTGTATAGTATTTGGCTCCTGCATCGAATACATAGGCCGGAGTGGCTTCATTTTTTCGGTCGCGGCTGTCGACAACTACACGGAAAGAGAGACGCATACCTCTGTCGAGTGCCCCTTGAATTACTTTTTTCAACTTTTCGTTGGTATCCCAGCCGTAGACTCCTTCGGCGGGATTGAAGGTACTCCAATGCGTACGGATATAGAGTGTGCGTGCATAATCGGAGATTTTCACGGTTGTTCCTTTTTCCGGTACATAGATATGGTCGTATTTCTTCCAGAAGTCATCGCTGACATTCTCATTTGCATAAACAACCCAACCACTTAAAGGGTTTCCCTGCATGGTTTTTCTGTCTGGCCAGATTTTTATATAATCAGCTTCCGTATCTACAGCCATCTTGTATATCTGGCATCCTGCTGCAAGAAACGCACCGACACCGTAAACTTCTGTCATGTCACGCGTCACTTTACGGGGGTCGGCACCGATAGGCTGTACCCAGCCAAGTTTACCGCTTGCATCTACAGCATCGGTCAGTGCCTTCCAGCCTTTTATAATGACTGGCATGAAATCGTCTTCATTCAAGAGTCCCGCATTTACGCCATAGGCCAACGCATATACAAAGAAACCGGTGGAACTGGTTTCGGGAGAAGGATAAGAAGCCGGATCCAGAAGGCTGGCATGCCAATAACCGTCTTCGTTCTGCAATCCGGCGATACGTGTGCATAACCGGATAAACAGTTCTTCGTAATAAGCGCGTTCCATCAAGCCTTTGGGCAACTCCTGCAATACTTCTGCCAGACCGGCCAGTACCCAGGCATTTCCACGTCCCCAGAACACCTTTTTGCCATTGGCTTCTTTTTTACCGAAATAATGCCAATCGCGGTAGAAAAGGTTCTCTTCCTTATCGAATAGGTATTCGTAGGTAGCCCGGTATTCATTGTCCATGAATTGGAGGTATTTCCGGTTGTTGGTTTCACGGTATAGCTTGGCATAAACCGGGGGGGCCATAAACAAGGCATCACACCAGGTCCAGCGTTCTAGGGTTTTGTTGTCACCATACTCCAGTTTGAATGTACCGTTGGATGGATGGTTGACAATCCATTCCGTACGTGCCAGGGTAGGAGTCAGTATTTCCTCTTTTTTATATTTACGGTATAAGTCAATGAATGATTGGGAAACGGTTATATCGTCTGCATGGTACAACCGCTGATGGGGTTGCCAGCAGTTTCGTCTTCCTATTTTATAGAGCCATTGATAGTAGGTGCCGTCATTGTACTCCTCTTCTGCCAGTTTAGCCCAATCTACCATACCTACATAAAGTGCTCCATTGGTCCAATCCAGGTCGTGGTGTTCGTGGGCAGTGTTAGGATTGGAAATTTGCCAGTCTGCCACTTGCTTCATTTTCTCTTTTACTTCCTTTTTGCTGAATGGCACTTGTGCCATGATTGCCATACTGATAAACAGAAAGGCTGCTGCTGTTAATTGTCTGTGTATCTTCATGATTGTTTATTGATAAAATTAAGGGAATTGCCTTTGTTCTCAATGGACGCGGACAATTCCCTTTATGAGAATCTTGAAAACTATCTTTTTACCTTTATTCGTGTTTTATTTTGTCTTTGTGCTGTTAATATCCTTCGTTTTGCGGGAATTCTGCACCCGTATTTGAATCGATTATGCTCTGAGGAATCGGCCATAATGTGTGGTAATCACGCATAACGGGCCCCGATTCTGTATTGTATTTGCGGGTACGCTCCAATAATTTGCCGGTACGGCATAAGGTAAAGCGGCGTGATTCTTCACCTACCAACTCGCGGATACGTTCGTCCAGCAAGAAGTCCATGGTCATTTCACTGTCCGTAATTTCAGGAGCATGTGCGCGACGGCGTACAACATTGATTGCTTCGCGGGCACCTGAAATATCGTTCAACCCCAACCTTGCTTCGCAGAGTAAAAGATAAGTCTCGGACAAACGGAACTTCATGCGGTCACGGTAGGAACCGGTCAAAGAAAGGTTTTCGGAACGGCCATAGAAGAATTTTGTCAGAGCCGGATAAAGACGGAAGGTGGTAAACCATGTTTCGTCTGTAATCGTGGCTTTTTTACCATAAAGGTCGGGCATGTTCTCGTTGTTGTAATACCAGTTACGTTTGATGTTGTATTCGGAATTACGAATGTCTTCTTCATCAAAGAAACCGGTATCTTCTCCAATCCACCATTTCATTGGTACCAATTGCGACAAGCCGCGGCCACCCAGTGAGTCTGCCAAAACAAAACCGGTAATTTCGAAGTATTTGGGTTCCCAGGCACGGCGTGTCCAGTCATCGGAATTTGTACCGCCACCAGTAGTGTTATATTCAAACTGCATGACCCAAATGCTTTCCATATTGCCGGATGTGCGATTTTGATTGTTTTCAACGAATAGGTCGGAGAACACATCGCCGTTTGCTTTTGCCTTTTCACCGAAGCGGTCTTCCATCAAGTGGAAATATCCGCTGTTGATGACATTCTCTGCAGCAGTCTCAGCCTTTGCATAATCACCCTGCATCAAGTAAACTTCACTTAGTAAGTGTTCTGCCGCCCATTTGGTCAGCTTGCCGACTTTTACGGCATCAGGGTCAGTAGGCAGGTTCTCGACAGCAAACTGAAGGTCTTCTACCATGTGGGCAATAACCTCTTCCTTCGGTGTACGGGTAAAATCGATTCTGAACTGATCTTGAATCTTGTCTACATAAGGAACGTCTCCATACAGATAAACCAATGTACGGTATGCATAGGCGCGGAAAAAACGTGATTCTGCCTGATAGAGCGCCTTGTCTGTGCTATTATCCCAGTTCGTGTTTATTTCCGAGTATTTCAACATCTCATTGGCTCCTGCAATCAGACTATAAGCCCAGTTCCAGTAGGAGCCTACAATACCGGTATTTGGAGTTAATGTCAAGAAACCGAACGGTTGGATAGAACCGTCTTTGGTACCCATGGTAGCAAGGTCAGTGGCAATCTGCAATGCTTCGTAAGGGCAAGCGGCATTGTGCATGAAGGCACCGTTTTCACCCCAAGTGTTGTATTCAGAGCGTGCTTCGGCATAAAGTCCGGTAGAACCTACTTCGAAACCATAGGAACTTGTATATGTGTTGTCCGGAGCCAGTTCACTTTTCAGTTTCTCATCCAGAAAGTCAGAGCAACCGGTAGCAGACAGAGCTACTAACAGAGCTAGAGTTGCTTTTGATATATAATTTTTCATTGTATATATATTTAAGTAAGTTTAGAATGATAAGTTCAGTCCAAGTACGTAGGAACGTGCAGTCGGGTAAGAGGCAAACCAACTGTTGTCATAGTTCAATACGCTGCGTATGTCACAGAATGTATAAGGATTCTCCACACTGATATTGACTCCCAAACCGCTCAGTCCCAATTTCTTTACAAAATTCTTTTCAAAATTGTATCCTAAAGTGATATTCTTTATTTGGACGTATGTAAAGTCTTTGTAATAGCTGTGTCCGTCGAAGTTGTTATATGCTGGAGAAGCATATTTGGAATTGGTGTGTTCCGGTGTCCAGTAATCGGCATTATGCAGATAGTTGTATAAGTTGTAACTCCAACTTCCGATATTGGCTTCGTTCAGCTCACGTGTAACTTTGAAGGTTCCATTCAGTAGGAATGACAAGTAAAAGTTCTTGTAAGTCAATGTATTGCTCATAGACATGAGGAAGCTTGGATTCTTTGAACCGATGATAACTTTGTCATTGGAGTCAATATAACCGTTTCCGTCTGCATCTTTCACTTTGGCAGAACCTGGTTTGGCACCTTTTTGGATCTCTTTTTCTGTACCGTCTGCTGCGGTATAGGTGAATTTGTCACCTTCCTGCCAGATGCCGTCGACGTCATAGTCGTAGTAAACTCGCAAGGGTTTGCCGATGAACCATTTATTGGTGATATCATCTTTTTTGTCACCACGTAGGTCTACAATCTTGTCACGGTTCAGTGAAAAGATGATTCCGGTGCTCCATTCGAAGTCCTTATTACGTATGTTGACGGTGTTCAAGGTAAATTCAACACCTTTATTGCGTGTTTTACCCACATTATCCCAAATGGTTTTATAGCCGTTCATGATAGGAACAGTACGCTTCATCAGCAAGTCTTTTGTGTTGGCGACATACATTTCAATGTTACCGTTGATACGGCCGTTGAAGAATGAATAGTCGATACCGACGTTGAATGTTTGGGTTGTTTCCCACTTTAGATTCGGATTTCCGACACCGTCGTTGGCCAGATAAGCACCGTTGACACCTGCTCCACCGTCACCCCAGATATAGTTTGTGAGGTGCAGACGGTCCAATGTCTGATAGGGGTTGATGGCTTGGTTACCGTTAGAACCATAAGATACGCGGAGCTTCAATTGGTCCAGCCAGTTTTGTGCATTTTCCATAAAACTTTCGGAAGCAATGTTCCATGCAGCAGCCACTGACGGGAAGAATGCATACTTGTTGTTTGCACCGAAGGCAGAATAACCGTCGGAACGTCCGGTCAAAGTCAGCATGTATTTCCCTGCATATGAATAGTTCAAGCGAAGCATATAAGACAACATCGAGGTTTCTGATAAACCGGATCCTACAGTCTTATTTTTCTCACCTGCATTGATGTTATGATAACTGGAATCATCGTTTACAAAACTTTCGGCACTTGACTTGGAAGTCTTTTTCTGAGTTTGTTGTACACTGAACAAACCTGTAGCGTCGAAACGGTGCTTGCCAAATTCACGATTATATTTGAGCAGATTTTCCCAAGTGTAATCCCAGTAGTGTTCATTGTTGATGCTGGCTTTTCCGCTGGCTGTTCTACCGTCTTTGGTGTCACGGCCATAGTATGTGCCGGTAAAGTCGCTACGATAGTTGTAACCAAAGGTTGTACGGGCTGAAAGACCTTTTACCGGCAACAGAATGTCAGCATAGGTGTTGATGAAGAAGTTACGTCTTGTTTGATCTTGATCGGCATTGACATTGGCCATCGGGTTAATAATCAGAGATTGGTCCATAGGTTCTTCATAATACTTGCCGTTTTCATCTTTGTAGATACCATAAGGACTTTGCTTTACAGCATGTTCAATATTCGGGGTTATACCACCGCCATCTCTTTGAATAAATTGGGTCTGTATACCGATAGTCAGCCATTTATTTAATACTTGTGTGACACTCAAATTGATATTGTAACGTTTCATGGCGGAGTTGTAGACTACACCTTCTTGATCCAGATAGGAAACTGCCCCCATATAAGTGGTGCTTTCAGTACCTCCGGAAATGCCTACTTGATGTTCCATGGTAAATGCATTGCGGAAAATATAGTCCTGCCAGTCGTTTGTAACGCCTTTCTTGTAATTTATAAGTTCGCTGGCACTCAGAATATTCTCAGGAGCCAATTGGTCACCGCTCCATCCATCTTTCAGGCGTGCAATGTCTTGTTTAAATGTGATGTATTCGTCTGGAGTCATCACATCAATGGTCTGTTGGGGTTGCGACATTCTGAACTGCCCTTTGTATGTAACTTGGGGTGCACCTTTCTTGCCTTTCTTTGATTGAATCAAGATGACACCATTGGAACCGCGTGAGCCGTAGATAGCTGCTGCGGAAGCATCTTTCAAGACACTAAGGCTTTCGATGATGTTTGGGTCAATATCACTCAAAGAACCGTTGTAAGGAATACCGTCCAATACGATGAGCGGTGCATTGTCAGCACTTAATGAGTTTTCACCACGTACACGGAGGGTTTGGTCTGCACCCGGTTTCGCATCACCAGTAGTTACGCTTAAGCCCGGGATTTGTCCTGCAAGACGGTCCATCAAGTTACTGCTATTTATCATGTTCAGCTTCTTCTGGTCTACTGATACCAGACCTCCGGTCAGGTCGGACTTACGCTGTGTACCATAGCCGATTACCACGACTTCTGCCAGTGTTTTACTGTCTTCCACTAACTTTACGGTACTGTTTCTACCAGCTTTTACAGTCTGTGTTACATAACCGATATAGGAGATTTTGAGATTACTCCCTGCCGGTGCGTTGATTGTGTATTTTCCGTCAAGATCTGTAATGACACCAGTACTGGTTCCTTCCACCATGACATTTGCTCCGATAATCGGTTCACCACTTTCGTCAATTACTGTACCAGAGATGTTCTGTGGTTGTCCGGATATTGCCTTGTTATTCTTTCCGGTATATAAAATAATGTGTGTTGCGTCGATTTCAAATTTAACATTGGTCCCTTTCAATAAGGCTGCTATTGTCTTATTAATAGTTTCATTCTTAACATTCAAGCTGACTTTCTGTTTGATGTCTATTTGCTGCGATTCATAGAAGAAAGTGTATCCACTTTGCTTTTCCACTTTTGGCATAGCCTCTGATAATGGGATATTTGTGAACTTCAGTGTGATCAGTTTCTCTTTCTTTTGTGCAGAAACCGGGGCACATAGAAGTACCAGTATAAGAATGATGAGTTGTTTTCTTATATCCATAATTGTCTTAAATTTAAAGATTAATGTAGGTGTTTACTTTTCGTTAATTATTAAATAATGTGCATTTCTCATTTGTTTGTTTGGCATAAGTTTTTAATTTTGTTACTGTTTCATTTTACTTTTTGTTTTGTGTCTGCAAACGAAATTGTCAACTCATTCTCTTCGTTAAAGGTATATTTCATAGGTTGGATGCGTGCCATGATGCGGAGTATTTCGTCCAGCGGTTCGCTACGCAACGTAAACGTATAGAAATATTTATTGGATAATGTAGGATCCACGTCTATCTTTACCCGATACCATTTAGAAAGCAGTTTGCAAATGTCTCCCAATGAACGGTTTCTGAATACGAGTTGTGTATTTGCCCACGAAGAGGCAAAATGTACATCATCTTTTTCTACCTTAAGTGTCAGGGTTTTCCGATTAAAAGTAGCTGTTTCGCCCGGTTTGAGGAAACGGTTCTCTGTCTCGGTTTCCAAAGAGACGGACCCTTCTACCAAACTCACCAATGTATTTTCCGAACCGGGGAATGCATCGACATTGAATTTGGTTCCGTGAACTACGATACGCATACCTTCTGTCTGCACAATAAAAGGTTTGTCAGCATCGTGTGCTACATCGAAGTAAGCTTCACCAGTTACATTTACGATACGCTCATCCTTATTCATTTGTGATCCGTATTGCAAAGAGGTCTCTGTATGCATCCATACTTCGCTTCCGTCAGGAAGGAGAACCTTAGACTTACCCGACAAATTAGAGTATAACTGCGGCATGGCTTCAGGCTGTCCGTTAAGGAATCCTATGTAGAATGAGCAACCGATGGCAACAGCTATACATGCAGCTACTGCGTAGCGGTATATCCGTTTCAGTTCGAAGCGTTTCTTTGCAGGTTTTTCAGTCTGCTTAGGCTCGCTGGCGTGCATACGGTTGACAAGTTCATTCCAATAATATTCGGTATTGGGCGTGTAGTTTTCTACATTTGCCTGAATTTTTTCCCATAACAGTTGCAATTCCTTGAATAACGCTTCGTTGTTACTGCTGCGTAACCAAGTCTCCAATTGCCGCTCTTCGTCTGCGGAAATTTCCTGTTTCAACTTAGGAATGATTAAATTCCAAGGAACACTTTTTTTCATGATCACGATGTTTTTATAGGCCTTCACTTATATGACACATCACTTGAGTTTAACCCTTATTCCAATTCCAATTATTTTTTTAATAAATTTCGAGGAACGAATAATATTAGTATCTTTGCCACTCAAGAAGCCCTATCTAATATAACTTCGATATGCCTGCAGAAGATGATATCCTATTGTTACAGTTAATCAAACAAGATGACGAGAAGGCTTTCAAGCACCTTTTCGATACTTATTTTGTTTCACTCTGCCGCTTCATGTCCCTTTATCTGAGAGACAAGCAGGAGATAGAAGAACTGGCCCTTTCTATCTTTATGAATTTGTGGGAGGGTAGGGCCGATTTGACTCTTAAAATCTCATTCAAGGCTTATCTTTTCCAGTCTGCACGTAATCGTTGCCTGAATGCTTTACGCGATGAAAAGGATACGGTTCCCATCGAGGGAGGAGAAGAATATGGATATGCTCTTGCTGCTGATACTTCGGTGGAGATGGAAGAACTGAACCGATTGATTGAAGAAGCTGTTTGTTCCCTTCCGGACAAATGTGGGCAGGTTTATCGCAAAAGTAGGGAGGAAGGGAAGACTAATCAAGAAATTGCCGGGGAAATGGGGATTTCTGTCAAGACGGTGGAGGCCCAAATAACCAAAGCCTTGAAGCATATCAAGAAATTTTTAGGAGAACAGTATACTTATTTGTTCTAAAATAGAAATCGCAGGCCATCTGCCTTTTAGAATGATGAAAGGAGGATGGCCTGCAATATAAAAAGAAGATTAATCTATAACCATGAATTTTACTTTCTGGTCTTTCACTATTACATAATATTCTCCATTCTCAAGGAAATGTTCACCATTGGCATTTACAAAACCAAGATCACGCATCGGGTCTATTTCAAAGCGGAATATATGTGTTTCACCTGCTTTAATTAGTTGCTTTTCGAAGTGCTTCAACTCTTTGCATGGACGGGTAATCGTGCTAAATGGGTCTGAGATAAACCAATGCACCACTTCTGCACCGTCACGTTTGCCTACATTGGTGACTGGGATTTCCATTACCAACTTTTCACCGCGTCTGATGGTTTCTTTGGGCAAGTTGATATTACCATAATTAAAGGTGGTATAACTCAAGCCGTATCCGAATTCATACAGTGGGGTAGAGGGGAGGTCTTGATATTTGCCACTTTGTGGACGGGCTGTTTTGCGCTGATTGTAATAGATTGGAATCTGTCCGGTGGAACGTGGAAAAGTAATGGAAAGCTTGCCCGAAGGATTTACCCGGCCGGACAAGACACCTGCCAATGGTTTACCGCCAGGTACTCCCGGTTGCCACATTTCAACGATGACGTCACAGAGAGGTTCCACTTTAGAGAGTCCCAAAGGACGTCCGTTAGCCAGTACCAGAACAATCGGTTTGCCTGCTTTCTTCATTTCAGCAATGAATTCCTCTTGAATGGTAGGCAGTTCTATGATGGAACGCGATGCGTTTTCGCCACTCCACTTTTTCTTTTCACCCATACAGAGTAGAATGACATCTGCTTTCCGGGCTACAGCCAGTGCCTCACTGAATTTGGAAGTGTCGTTACCGTCGAAATCACAACCCTCGGTATAAATCAGTTCAGCCTTGCCTGCAAATTCTGCATCCAGCGCCTTTTTGATGGGGAGGACATCTTCTGCATGTCCATGTCCATACCATGACCCCAGGAGCTCGGCATAGTTTTCTACCAGAGGCCCCATGACGGCGATAGTTGGCTTGTTCCCGTTTGCCAGAGGGAGTACCTTGTTTTCATTCTTCAGTAGAACAATGCTCTCTTCTGCCAGTTTCTCTGCAATAGCCAGGCTTTGTGGAAGGAGGAAGCGCTCTTTTTCTGTAGATGTCGGGGTGTAGGGATTGTCAAAAAGTCCAAGGCGGAATTTGATACGGAGCACGCGTTTTACTGCATCGTCCACCAGTTGCATGCTTATTTTACCTTCTTCCACCAGCTTTGCCATATGCCTGTCATAGCAATGCCCCATCATGTCCATTTCCAGGCCGGCGTTGAAAGCCAGACGGGCAGCTTCTTTGCGGTCGGCAGCATGGCCCTGGTCAATAAGTTGCGGTACTGCAGACCAGTCTGAAACAACAAAGCCGTCGTGTTTCCAACGGTTCTTCAGAATTTCTGTCATCGTGTAATGGTTGGCGCTTCCGGGAGTGCCGCTGATGTCATTGAATGAACTCATTAAAGTAGCGGCACCGGCTTTTACGCCAGCTTCATAGGGAGGAATATAGGTGTCCCACAGAGTCTGATTGGAGATTTCCGTATAAACATAGTCACGTCCTGCTTCAGAAGCGCCGTATCCGATATAATGTTTAAGGCAGGCGGCTACTCGCTTGCTGTCGGACATGTCTTCACCTTGGTATCCTTTGATGGATGCGACACCGAATACAGCATTGGTATAAGGGTCTTCGCCATAGCCCTCTGCAACACGTCCCCAGCGTCCGTCTCTTGCCACGTCAATCATAGGGGAAAAAGTCCAGTCTACCCCGGACATGCGTGCTTCCTGGGCGGCAACGGCACATGCTTGTTCTACCAATTGGGGATTCCAAGAACATGCTTGTCCCAAAGAGATGGGATAAATGGTACGGAACCCGTGGATGACGTCGTATCCGAAAAGGATGGGGATACCCAGACGTGATTCTTCCATTGCTTTTCTCTGAGCCTCGTTACGCAGATTGGCATCTTCATCAAAATAAATGAGGGAGCCTAATGTGGCAGGAATTTTTTTTACTTCCTCACCACGATTGTTCTCGTTGTTATTCCGCCCCAAAGTGTACTGGTTGAGTTGTTGTACCTTTTCTTCCAGTGTCATTCTGCTGACCAGGTCATTTACACGCTCCTCAATGGGAGCTTTGGCATCTTTGTAGATGGGTTGCTTTTTGTTTGCAGCCATTGCTCCGGCCAGGCAACCACTTAAAAGGAGGCAACTGATAAATGTTAGTTTCTTCATGATATATATAATTATGCTATTCTCATTAAATAAGACACGTTTTTCGGAATCTGCTCCTACACAAAGGTCGTTTTTTTAAGGAATATAAACAAGTACATGCAAGGGCTTATTTGAAAATAGGCTTATCGGTTAGTGTCATGGAAGCTTGTTCGTTATTTTTTAGTTCAAATACCACTATTTCATTATTACCTGCTATCAGAGCACCAGCAGGTATCTCCAGGGTCTTTTCTGCATTTTCTTCCCAGTAGGCACCCAAGTATTGCCCGTTTATCCAGACTTCTCCCATTCCCCAGCCAGACACGTCAAGAAAGGTCTCTTGTGCCGGATTGCTTACTGTGACACCACCTTTACGGAAGCAAGGGATGGAGGAGGTACCTTCTTTGAAAGTTATTCCGGCCACATCGCATTCCTTAATTTCCAATGGGGTCATCTTCCAGCCTTCTAAATCTGTCTTTCCCAATGTTATGCTGCCGTAGATACCTTTTGAATTGTCCAGAATTTCAGGACCATAGGTAATACGTCCGATATTTTCAGTATAGATACTAAGTTTGTGTATACCTATCGGTAGATTGGTTTTCAAGCTTTTACTGCTATCTTTTAAATATCCTTGCAGTTTGCCGTCTGCATAGACCACAGCATAATCCCGTACGTTTTCAATAGTTAGTGTGGGATTCTCCTCTTCCACATCAACGGTTGTCTCATAGAGGGCATAGCCAAAATCCATATCCAGTTCATTCATGGGCAGTAAGGCATCATCTTCTACAGTTTCTCCATAAACTTGTTCCAATGGAGCTGTTTGTGACATTTTTATCTCTTGTGCTGCTGCCGGTCCGACCGGCAGCAACAAAAGAGCCCAAAGCAAGAATAATTTCATCATATTTCCTTTATTTATTTCTTTAAGAATGATTCAATGTAGGACTCGTCAACGGTAATTTGTGGAGCGAATTTGTCACTCTTTACGTAGCGGTCAATGCTTTCCAGCAATTGCTGGGTGGCAGGACGTTCGTTGATGTTTTTCTGGGTATCTACGGCCAGTACCAGTAGACTGCCTTTCTTCACTTTTGCTTCGAAACCAATACCGAGCTTTTCATTATTGTCGTAATGGTCTATTACTTGTATGAAAGGCCGCAGTGCTGCCGGAGCATCTTTCATCTCAATAACCTTGGCATTTTCCAGAATGTCCCACCACTGCCAGTCAGTATGGTAGGAAGTTATGAAATGCTCGAATATAGGCTGGTCGTCATGAATCAGACAGCCAATGGTCATAGGAGGCCATTTGAACATTATCGGATTCCAAAAGTGATTGTGGAACACGGATTTACGACCTTTTACTTTGGAAGGTTTGGGGCAGAGTACCACTTTCTTGCCATCGGCAAGGTGTTGTTTTGCTTTTTCATCGAATACTGTGGTGTAGAGCACTTCACTAGTGGACTGCATTAAGTTGCTATGACGGGGATATACCCAGATATCCCAGCTGTTTTTTACGTGTGCAACAGAAAGATGGACCGTCAGCTTCTGTGGTTCAGTGATATTGTCCAATGCATAACTGAAACTGCCAAGTGGAAATACCCCGTTCTTTCCGACAGTTTGTGTTTTCAGTTTTCCGCTCTTAAGGGTTTTACCGTTGCTGTCGGTGATACTCCAATTGATTTTTGCGTTTTTCAATAGGGTAGGTCCATAATTGTATATTTCCGCTTTTCCTTCAAATACTTCATCATTGTAAAGTGCGCGTTTGTCGAAACGGAGCAACGCAACAGTCGGTGCACAGAACTCGCGCCACTTTTCCGGTGTGATGAGCCCTTTGGTATTCCAGAAAGGATCGAGAATGCCTACCGGTGCATATCCTTGTCCGGTAAAATCATTCAGAGACAGTAATTGGAAACCGCCTTTCAGATAAGTGCGCAACTGGGCTTCTATGACATCCTTGTACTCTATGGCGGTCAAGGCTCCAGAAGCACGGAAGAAGTCATGTGCTTGGTCGAGCATGTGGTTTTTGTTCAGCAGTTCACGGAATATCTCGAAATTACGCGCTTGTACGGGGCCGGTGAAGTTCTTTATTTCCTCGAAATTGGGATAGATGCACCGCTGTCCGGATTCATGCGAGATGATGGGCAGGCCTACTCCCAGTTCCTTGTTTTTGTCCCAGTTTGTATAAGGACGTCCTTCGTAGATGGCCATGTGTCCTTTGGTAGTCTGATGGGTAATGTAGAACTGGTCTGATTTGACACGTGTGCGGGCTGTGGAACCGCTGTATAGACGGCGGTTATCCAACTGGCGGGCCGTGGCGGTAAGCTCTTCTATGAAACTGAAATCACCGGTAATCTCGTTTCCGTTACAGTAGAGAATGAAGGAAGGGTGATTCCCATATTCTTTCAAGATACCCCGCAGCTCGCGACGGAAGAAATTCCAGCGCTTCTCATCGGGTTGGGCATCTTTACCCCACATCGGCATTTCCACCTCCAGATAGACACCCAGCTTGTCTGCCATACGGAACGCAGCGGCAGGAGGACACCAGGAGTGGAAGCGCATATGGTTCATACCATATTCTTTTAGGATACGGAGTACACGTTCCCAAGAGGCATCGTCCACGGGAGCATAGCCGGTCTTGGGGAACACTGCGTTTTCAACGGTACCGCGCAGGTGTATGGGTTCGCCATTAAGGATGATATGGTCCTCACCAGCCTCTACTTCGCGCATACCGAAAGTTGTGCTTTTCTCATGCGCATAGGATTGGCCCTCTACACTGGAAGTCAACTTACAGTCCAACGTATAAAGATTGGGATGGAACTCATTCCACAAATGGATATCCTTACCCAAAAACATTTCTTCCTCGATATAAGTAATGGAATCGGTCACTGTTACTGGTACTTCCTTTTGTAGTCTATAGTCCTTTCCTGTCACGTGGAAGGATATTTTGCCGCTGGCGGTATGTTCTGTACAGTTGCGGACAGTCATTTTGACTTTGATGCTTTTGTTCTTGATGTCCGGATAGACCTGCATGTCATCTACATAGACTGGATCTACAGCTACCAGCTTAATTTCGCCCAATACTCCGTTCCAGTTTATTTGGGTAAATTCGGAGTGGGCATGGTCCCATTTATGGGTATCGTACTGGTAGCGGTTGTCTATACAGAAAGTTATCAGTTCTTTTTTGCCTGGATGTAGCCATTGGGTCAGTTCGTGGTTGTGGGGAATACTGATGTAGTCTATTTTACTCACTTCTTCTTTGCCTACATATACCGAACTGAGCCAGTGTGTACGTTCAAAATAGAGGAAAATGCGTTTGCCTTTCCATGCCGCAGGAATTTCTATTTCTCGCTGGTACCATGCGGGGCCCATATATTCGTAGACACGGGTCAGCCTATCCAGGTGGCGGTAAGGAGATTTGTAGCCTATTTTATAGTCATCTGTAATTCCCGGCAGAACGATGCTTTCCTGCAGGCGATGGCAGTAACGTACGTCCAGTGAACCTCTCCGGAAGTCCATGACATCTGTCTGGAATGCCCATTCACCAGACAAGTCCATTTCATTCTTTTCTTGGGCATGCCCGCTCCAGACCATAGAGGTCAGGAGGAGGGCAGCCATGTAGTGTTTTATTTTGTGCTTCATTGTTCTGTTTTCTTTTGGTTATAGTAATCACGCATGATGTACCATGCTTTTTTGCGTTGTCCCTGGTCGGAAACCAGTCCTTTACGGTTCCATTCCCCTCCCTGGTGTGGATGGAAACGGAAGGGAGAACGGAAATCAAAAAGAATCCACGGCGATGTTCCGCGCAGGTTGGGGATATGCTTGAACATTTCCAGATTGTCCTTGTAGAGTTGTGCCTGATAATCCTCACTCCAAGAACTCTTGACTTCCGCGTCGCCATGTTTGCCATAGAGCGCTTCGCCTCCGAACTCGGAAATGAAAAGAGGTTTGCCGGGAGCTACATTCCAGACAGCCTGGTCCGGAGCCAGTGGCCAGTCATGATACCATCCCATATATTTGTTGATGGCTACCATGTCCAGGATGTTGATAATGGAGTCATTCATCTCAAAGTTCCGGCTTTCGCGGTTGAAGCGTACCAAATCGAAGGCGGCCGTAATCAGACGGGTTGAGTCGATGTCCAGGCAACATTGTTTCATGTGTTTCAGAAATTCATTGCGCGGGGCGGAAGTGGCTGTTTCATTGGCAATCCCCCAAAAGGCAACGGAACAACGGTTTTTGTCGCGCATCACCATCTCTTTAATCATTCTGCCTGCTTTCTCACGGGTAGCGGTATTCTTGAAGTCAATCCCTTGCCAGATAGGTATCTCTTCCCATAAAAGAAATCCCATTCTTTCTGCTAGGCGGACAGTATATTCATTTTGTGGATAATGTGCCAGACGAATCATGTTGGCACCCAGCTCTTTGGCTTCGGATAACAGCATTGTTGCGTCCGCTTCTGAGAAGGCACGCCCGCGGCGTTGCGGAATTTCCTCGTGGAAGCTGATACTGCGCAGGAAGATGGGCCGGTCGTTCAGATAGATATCTTCGCCTTTTACATAAAGGTTACGGAAACCAATTTGCTCGTTGAGCCGGTCACTTTCTGAAGTGATGGTCACATCATACAGTTTTGGAGCATCCGGTGACCAACGTTGCAGTTTTTGGGTTTTGATAGTGGCCTGGGCAATTCCGTTGGCATCGGTAGTCATGTTCTGTCTGATACCCAATTCGGGGATGGCGACTTGCACGTTAATGCCAGGCTTTGCTTCGGATAAGGTTACTTTGGCACGAATCAGGTTGGATTGTATCTTGTCCAACTGGATGAAATGGTCTTTGATGTAACTTTGCGGAACGCTTACCAACATTACATCGCGCGTGATGCCGCCGTAATTCCACCAGTCAAAGGACATGGCAGGGATGGCATCCGTGGTGCGGGTATTATTGACTTTCACCACCAGGAAGTTATCCTTTTGCTTTACCTTATCTGTGATTTCCACCTGGAAGGGAGTGAATCCTCCTTCATGGCTGGCTATTTTTTCCCCGTTCAGATATATTTTGCTACGGTAACTTACCGCACCGAAATAGAGAAACAAACGTTTGCCGTCAGTCTTTGGGGTATCGAAAGAGCGTCCGTACCATACAGTCCCTTCATAAAATTTCAATTCGGGCATTTGTGAATTGAAATCGGCAGGTACATTCAGGACCAAACCTCCGTCGAAAGAGTATTCATAAAATTGCTTGTTGTCTTGAGGTTTTCTGTTTTTGTACACCTGCATCCTTTCCCCTTGGTCATAAAGGTCTACAATGGCTCCCCACTTCCCATTCAGTAGCCGGTAGTCGCGTCCGTAAACATTGGACAATAAGTCTTGTGCTTGTGACTTGCCTCCCAGTACAGACACTGCGAGCAAACAAGTAATCATTAGTCTTTTAATTTTCATAAATCGTATGTATCAGTTAACGTTTAAAAAGCCTATGAATTATTCTTTGTATATTTTCAATGCGCATCCGCCTCCTTGTGCCATTTTGACGGTCAGTTTACGGGATGCAGGAATGTCTGTGACGGTCTTTTGGTAGTCGGAAGCCAGGCGGTTGGCATTCACTCCGTCATGAAACATTTCCGCTTTCCATCTGCCTGTACCGAGGAAAGAAAGGTCCAGTGTCAGAGTACGTGCATCCCAATTGGTCAGGGAGCCGACATACCAGACATCTCCTTTCCTGCGCGCCATTGTGATGTATTTTCCAATTTCTCCGTTCATGGCTACTGTTTGTTCCCAGACGGTAGGGATGGCAGCGATGAATTCCGTGCATTCTTCTTCACGGTCGTAATTGGTGGGACTGTCGCACAACATGTTCAATGGTGATTCAAATACGACATATTCAGCTAATTGGCGGCAACGGGTTCCCTGGCTCATTGGGGTATCCATTGAGGAGTGGTAACACCGTTTGTTGGCATTGTGCATGGCGCCTTGTGTATAGTCCACCGGTCCGGCCAGCATACGGATAAATGGCATGGTGACATCGTAGGTTACCTGGTCGGTATGGATGTCACTCCACTTCATCTGTTCCAGCCCGTGAACGGCTTCATAGTTGATGACATTGGGATAAGTGCGGTTCAGCCCGGTAGGTTTGTACGTGCCGTGAAAGTCTACCATCAACTTATATTTAGCGGCAATTTCGGCAGCCCGGTAGTGGAAGTCTACCATTTCCTGGTCATCCCTGTCCATAAAGTCAATCTTGAATCCTTTGATGCCCATTTCGGAATAGTGCTTGCATACATGTTCCATGTCGCGGGCAAAGGCATGGTAACCAGCCCAAAGGATGAGTCCTACATTCTTTTGCCTGGCATAGGCCGTGAGCTTCTTTAAATCTATTTCCGGTACAACCTGAAAGAGGTCAGCCTCGAGGTTGACAGCCCAGCCTTCATCCAGAATCACATACTCGATGCCATGCCGGGAGGCAAAGTCGATATAGTGCATATATGTTTCATTGTTTATTCCAGCTTCGAAATCCACGCCTTTAATTCCCCAATGGTTCCACCATTCCCAAGCTACTTTGCCCGGACGTATCCACGAGATGTCTTTCATGCGTGATGGAGCAGCCAGCTTATAAACCATATCGTTATCTGCCAGCTCCTTGTCATTTCTTGCCACAACAATGATGCGCCAGGGTAGTTTGGCTTTCGGCTGGCAGGAAGCAATGTAGTTTTCACGTTCTGTGACTAATATTTGCAGTTGGTTATGCCCGCCTCGTTTTTTTGTTTTGGGGACGGCGGCAAAAGCGGAAGTGAGTGCTGTTCCCCCGTTTCTGTTGATGAGGAACATGCCCGGATAGCTCTCCACGTCGGATTCGGCAATACAAAGTTTACGGCCGTTTTCCTGCTCTATTACTACGGGGGTAAACATCAGTCTTTGGGGGTTCAGTCTGGATAGCTCTATATGTGTATAGGTGTTTTCAAAAGAGTTGGAGAACTGGGCTTCTATCGGTTGTTTATCGCCATCTTTTACATAAGGAACAATCGATTTGTAGTCCTTGTTGAAGTTGAAGGCGGCTTCTTCGCTTGTAACTTTGAACGGTCTGTTTCCGGTCGCTGCGAACCGGTATGCCATTCCTTCATTGTACATTCTGAAAATGAGGTTGAAATGTTCCCGGAAACTTAACGTCATTTCATTATAGACATCCTTTACTTCACTGCGTTTGTAGAAAGGAGAGGGAATCACCTCATTTGCCTGGCGATGACTGACTCTCTTAAGATGGGAGCCGTTACCCCAGACTGTCCCATTATCCAGATGTACTGATAAGGGAGAGGGGGCTACCAATGTATGCCCTTCTTCCGTCAGCTCGTAAGTGATCCGGTCACCTATATATAAGGTAACCTCCAACTTGCCGTCCGGTGAGTTCAGACGATATTCCTTTTGTCCGAACATGTTCGGGATGATGAAAAGCAGTGTTGTAATAAAAAAAAGTATTCTCATGATTCTTATAGTTTTTATTTGTTTTGTTGAAAGAAATCAGCGACCCATTTCCATGCGGCTGCCCATTGTTCTGGGTAGGCATAATGAGCCGTTTCTTCGGATACTAATATTTGTTTGGGTGCTTGAATTACATTGTAGGCAGAATAGGTAGTAGTGGGTGGACAGACCATATCATTATATCCGAATGAGTAGAATCCGGGAACTTTTATTTGGCGTGCAAAATTAACTGCGTCATAATAACGTGCTGTATTTGCCTTTTCTGCAGTCTGATTTTCTTGCTTGTTAAACATGTGTGGCCATCCTCCGGCACGGTTATGTATATAGCCGACCATGTCACAAAGAGCAGGGTAAAAGGCTACCAGTCCTTTGACACGTGAATCAAGTCCAGCTGTCACGATGGACAATCCTCCTCCTTGGCTACTGCCGAATGTTATCAAATTGCTCCCATCGAATTGTGGTAGGGAATAAATAAAGTCAATGGCACGTACACAGCCTAGATATACACGTTTATAATAGTATTTATCCCGATTATCCAGATTGAACGTGTGGTACCCTTTTAATGCTCCCATATAGAGATTGGTATATACCGGTCCTGACATGTTGACCGGAATACCGTGTATTCCTATTTCGAAAACAATCCAGCCATTGGCAGCATGTTCCACATCTCCGGCATAAGAACGTATTCCTGCACCTGGTAGCTTTAAAACTGCGGGATATCGACCTTTTGCTTTAGGCATAGCCAGCATGCCGTATAAGCGTGTATGGGATTCATAATTCTGTATATTCACATGGAATACATTCACTTTCTCTGTACAACGTTCGGGTACAAGGGTCATTTGTACATCCATTGGTGTCTTTTGAGCCTGGAGTTTTGCTGTTTCCCAGAAATTTAGAAAGTCTTCGGGCAATGATGTGATAGGTTTTAATTTTTCTGGATTGATTCCAACGGTTACTATCCCTTGGTATTCACGTCCTCCATATTTAACAAAGGCTTGGCAACGGAGAAAGCCAGGTTTTTCCATTGTTTTGGCTTCCACCGTGGCTGTCCCTTTTTCAGCTTGCAATATGCCTTCTTTGTGAGGCTTCATCATATCTTCTGAAATCTGGTACCGAATTTCTGTGTCAGGAATTGGTACGTTGTTTTTCAGTACCGTAATGCTGAATTTTATTTTTTCGCCTGGCTTATATAGCCAGTCTGTATGATTGGGAGTGATCTGTATCCGAATCAGCCGTTCGGCAGGTTGTCCGAAGGCTCGGTAAAACAGCATCAAGAAGGCGATTAAGAGTATACTCCTTGTGATTTTCATGTCAGTCTTTATTTTAGCGTTTGTTTTTAATTTCATACTTGTAGACAACATAGTCATTGATTGATGGCAGAGAGATTTCCAGCCTTCCTTTCTTTCCGGTTACTGCTGTCATCGCTTTGCCGTGTCCCATCAATGGGATACATCTTACTGTGACACCTTCTGGCAGCCAGGTTTCGACTTCTGTAGTCCCTTCTGGATGATTTTCACGGTACACAATCAAGTATCCTCTATCTTTCTTTAGAGACTGGAAGCCGGTCCAAGAGCGTCCCGATGGTTCATCTCCTATGGGTAGGATAGTGCCGGAATGCATGTCATGCTGAAATTTCTTGTAGGCTTCTGTATGTTCTCGTAATGTAAATGCTTCCTCGGGTAGATTGGTACCTTCCATCCAGGCAAGCGGCTGTCCTGCTAAAGTCGTAGCAAACAGATATTCAAATGAATAGTTTTCTGGAGCGAAGACTTCTCCTTTATATTTATCCGTATTTCTCCATTTGTTCAAGAACTCTATTTGCAGCTTTTCTGCCGGAACATATTTGGAAAGCATCCAGAGGTTACGCAAAGTCCAGTAAGGATAGTAGTTCTGCCAGTCGGTATAACGGTTTTCCAGAAAGATATTTCCATATTCATTGAACATGTGGTAGCCTCCGCGGCGGCTGGCTGTCGCATCAAGGTTGAAAATCACTGCCTCGTCCGTCTCTTCCAGCACTTTGTTGAATAAGCGGTGCAGGTTTGTTTCGGCTTCTTTACTGGGAATGGTGAGCCCGTCTATCTTGAATATTTTGATGTCGTATTCGCGATAGAGGCTGATGAGTGCTTGCGCATCTTTCTGCCAATCGGCAAAATCATTTTGTATGCTGGGATTGAACCAAAGACCGATTTCAATACCTAATTCCTTGCCACGCTTTACGATGGGATGCAAACCACGTGGATACTTTTGCGGATCGGGTTTCCAGTAGTCTTTATTGTCCCAAATGTTCTTGAATGAACCGCGGGCTACAGCTGAATTAGGACTTTTACCTATTTGCCAGCCATCATCAATCTGGAAATGGGTGATTCCCAGACGGGCGGCGCGTTCCAGTTCTTTCAAACAGAAGGATTCGTTTACTTTTGAGTCCTGGCTACGGTCTCCCCAGGTGTTCATCATAATCATCTCGTCGCGGTCGGCCCGGTAAGTACGTATATTCTTCTGATATGAACGAAGCGCTTGTAGGCGGCTCAGTTCACCTTCTCCGTATATTCCCAATACACATCCGTATGTTTTGGTCCAACGGTCGGGAGTCACGTCTTTCTCGGTAATGCCCAGACCGGTTACTGTAAACTTTCCGAAATCAGTCAGAAAATCCTTTCCTTGATAGGCTAATTGTACCGAAGAGCAGGGAGCCTCTTTTAAAAAGAAGATGCCACAGTTGTCCTCACCATTAAAGGCAAACAGCAGATTGCCGCGATATCCCAGTTTGCGGTAGGAAATAATCTCTTTCTCGAAAACCAGGTTGTTGTGCCAGTCGGTCACATCGGAAAATTCCACGTTGCGAGCGTGCCAATGTTGTCCTTGGAAATGGAACTGGTCTAGTACAGCGGTTACTTCTTTAGATTTCATGTCTTCGGCGAATTCAATATTCTTCCGGTCGGCTGCACTAACTTCTCTGCCTCCGAAAATACTGTTTACTGTTCCTCTTAAATAGGTGTCGCAGGCTATGGCTGGACAATCATCATAAATACGATATACCCGTTTTATATCTAGCTTCTCCAGGCTGAAAGAAACTTCTACTTTCAGATAAGCGGGAAATATTTTAGTCTCTTTTACGGGAACTACTTTGAGTGAACCGTTTGATGGTTGCGGCAAATCTTTCGTTACTCTGAAATCTGGAGTAAGGCTGTGGTTCTTCCATGATTTTCCATTACTCTTGTCGGTCAGGCGGTAAGTTATGATATTTCCCCCGTTCCACAAAAAGGTACGTTCGACCAAATTGTTCCCGATGGTTAAAGTGTCATTTCTCAGAAGACCGTAGCAGGTATCTTGTGCGTGTAACGAATATCCTCCGAAAAGGACAAATAATAATGTTAGAATATTTTTCATGATATGCGTGTTTTATTAATACTTAAATTGTAGTATCAACGTGTTTCTTACTTCTTGTTTTTTTCAATGGCAAATATACGAGGCTTTTTTAATAATTTTTGTTCATTGAACTTCTGATTATCGGGAATCCCTTCTTTTTTTCCTACTCCCTCTTTCATCAGTGCTTTCAATTCCGGTAGGTGTTTCTGATATACTCCTCTCGGAGTGGTGTTGTACTTTTTACATAAGGAAGCTGCCATCCCGACAACTTCGCCCATCATTCCGGTGGTACGCATTACGCGGACAGTGCCCAGTGCCACATGGGTAACACTGATATTGCGGCCCGCCATAAAAAGATTCTCGATATTTCTGGAATATAGGCAGCGATAGGGCACTGCATAAGGATATATATGGATGTGTTTGGTTGCTGCTTTGAAAGGCGCATCAGGAAAGTGTGATGCATTGAGCGAATCCGGGAAATGCAGGTCGATGCTCCAGGTTGTGACGAAGGAGGCATCTTCGTGATAGACATTTTTATCTATATCATCTTGCTTTAGAATATAATCGCCCAACAATCGGCGTGACTCGCGTTTTCCGGCAATATAGGCTACCCAGTCCAATGCGCGGTTCTTATATTTCTTGTTGTCCTTTAATTCATTTTTCAGAAAACTCCAATTAGAATAGATGACCATTAAGCCATAATCACGTATACGTTCGAAGTCGTCGATTTGATTGAAGTTCATGCCGGTTTCCCATTTCCATTCACCCATCGTCACTTTTTCGCAATTTTTTTCATTGAATTGCAGACCGTACGAGAAAATAGGGAAACGGGTAGGTTTACCTTTGTCTGCAGAGTACCATTGTACGGATGAACCCATTGTCATTTTGTCCGGTTGAATCGGTGCCAGCTCTTCTCCGTATTCGGCACGGGATTCGCGTCCCATGTTGTAGTCTGCACCGGCCAGATACCCGATGGTGCCGTCTCCGGTACAGTCGGAGAACAATGGCGCTTTCAGTTCCACTTCTTTTCCATTCTCTATATGCTTGATGATGACAGATTCTATTCTGTTGCCATCGGTCTTTACAGATATGGCACGGTAGTTGGCATAAAGGGTGATATTCTTTTCATTGGCGATAAAAAGCTCCTTCTTTTCATCTTCATAGTTTGCGGCAGGTTTGGCATTTCCTTCTTTAGAATGTCCGAATTCTCTTATCATACGTCCCAGTCCGGAATTGGGGCTTACTCCGATATTGCCCCCTAAGTGAACCCTGACTTCAGAGCTATTATTGCCGCCAAGTACTGGGCGGTCGTTGATTAATGCCACTTTGCATCCCAATCTGGAAGCGGTTGCGGCTGCACACATACCGGCTATACCGCCACCAGTTACAATCACATCATAGGAGTATTGCTCCGGTTCGGCTGGAATATCCAGCATCTTTTTACGGAAATCTGTCAGTTGTACAGTTTCGTTAGGAGGTAGTTGCTCTTTTTCTGTTGTAAAATAAATAGCATCGCAACGGCCATTGAAACCGGTCAAGTCTTTTAATGTTAGATTACTATTCCCAGCCTTTACTGAAATTTTTCCGGCGGGTTGCCACATCCATTGGTTGCCTTCATCCCCTAAAACTATAGGCAGCTTTTTATTACCGATTTTTAGAGTGAACTTTCCTGGTCCTTTGCCATCATGCCAGGGAGAAGTCCAGTTATAGGTACGTACATATACATAATATGTACCGCTCTCGGGAAAAGATATGGTAGTGGAAGCATCCTCAACCGGGACCCCCATTCCATGAGCCATTAGATAGGGTGACCCCATAAGGTCCATGAATTGCTGGTCTACTACCCATCCTCCTTTTTGGTCAAAGCTTTCTGCTTCTATCAATAGATTGGAGGCTGTGATAAGCTGGCTACAGAACAGTAGACTTAAAATCAATATAATTCTTCTCATAAATATGCGGTTCTTTATTTTGTTGTGGAAACGGTATAAAAGGGCTGCCCTGGATTTCTAATTTGCAGGGGCAGTCCTTTCATTACAGTTTGTTTATCCTTTTATTCACAATCTTTTTACCTATAATGTCTAACCGTTAATACCCTGGATTCTGTTTCATGTTTTCATTAATAATGATTTCAGATGTGGGGATTGGCCATAAATACTGCCGTTCGTCCCATTTGCGCTGGGAAAGTACTTGGATTAAGCCTTCTTTTTCCATAGCAGAGAAGTCTGCGATTCCATCTTCATCTATCTGTGGTGTAGTAGGCCAGAACCACAGTCCTTTTGATGTAACTTTGTCTCTTAATATGTCAGCAGGATATAGAATGCCGTAGTTCTTGGTGTTCAGAGCTTTGGTTGCCAATTTCCAACGAATGAGGTCCATGTAGCGGAGTCCTTCTTTAGCAAACTCTACGCGACGTTCCAGTCTGACTGTCTGGCGTAAGGACTTTTGGTCACGTGCTGTTACTGCCGGATATTTGTCTGTTTCAGAAGATTTCACTCCGTATGCTCTGGCACGTACACTATTGATGGCTTCTAATACAGATTCGTCAATCTTGTTCAGTTCAATCATGGCTTCTGCATAAGTCAACAATACTTCTGCGTAACGTATTTCAATATAGTCACTTTCCACTTTTTGTTTGTTATCTACCCAAGAATCGTCAATACCCTTTTTCCATAGCAATGCATTGAATGAGGTGTATTGCGCATTGGCACGGGTATCTTGGTTGGTTACCATTTTACCGGTTTTGTAGTTCATTACTTTTAATGCATCGGGATGAGGATCAAAGTCAAAGCTACAATGGCGGGTTCCAAATTCTACAATGGTGGCAGTACAACGGGGGTCACGGTTCTTGAAAGGATTGTGGGGATCAAAAAGAGGTGACTCGTCAATGGGCAACCCATCTGTACAGAGGAACGAAGCCAACAAGTCCCAAGAGGGTGCATACGAACCGTATCCTCCAGCATTTCTAGGCAGCTCATTTTTTGTGGCAGTAGCATCGTATAGAATGTTGTATTGCACGGAACGTGGGAATACAAGAATGCTTTCTATGGAATTTTTGGTATTCATCAGAAATAAGTCGCTGAAGTCGGGATGTAATTGATAAGCTTGCAAATTCATACACGCTTTAGCTGATTCGGCCGCAAGTTCCCAATCACCCATGTAAAGGGCAAAACGTGCTTTCATGGCTAATGCAGCACCTTTTGTGAAACGTTGTGTCGAGTTACCGGTATAAGATACTGGTAACATAGAAATTGCTTTGTCGAAGTCTTGGTAAATTAAAGGTATAATCTCTTTTTTTGGAGTACGTCCTTTTTGGAAGGCGTCTTCAATGTAAATATTCTTATCTAGCCAGACAACATCACCAAAGAAAGAAACGAGTACTGCATATTTACAAGCTCTTGTAAAGTAAGCTTCTCCTCTGTATTGATTCAATATTTTTTCAGAGACACCAGCCTTTTCGGCGCGCTCAGATTTTTCAAGAAATGTATTGGCCATCGTTATACATTTATAGTTTGATTGCCATTGCTCTACTGGATACCAGTTCTCTGTTCCACCATCACCATTTACTGTACCGTCTAGGAGGTTGCAACGATTCACATTTCTATAGGTGAAGTTGTCGGTGGCTTGTTCCAGAAGTCCCTGGTTCATTTTATTCCAATATCCGATTTTATAGAATTCATTGGCAGCCATCAATAGTTCTTCTTCTGAAGAATACCAGTTTTCAGTGGAGGCCTCAGACAATGGAACTAAGTCCAAGTCATTGCAGGAACTTGCTAAAAATCCAAGTCCTAAAGCTAATATTATAAATTTATGTTTCATTTTTTTTCTTTCTTTTAAAAGTTAACAGATACGCCTAACAATATAGATGTTGTGATAGGATATTCACTTACTCCCATTTCAGGGTCCCATCCTTTCGGATATTTGCTCAAACAGAATAGATCGGAAGCACTGGCATAAATGCGTGCACCTTTGATACCTATTGCGTTCATCCATTCTTTAGGGAATGTATAGCCTAAAGTTATATTTTTGAGACGGAAATAACCTCCGTTGAACAGCCAATAATCTGACATGGCATAGTTGGAACTTTTGTTTACATGGGTTAGACGAGGATATTTGGCAACTGCGTTTTGTTCGTCCGTATTATAAGGACTCCAATAGTTTCCATCAATGATGGCGGGGAAATTTCCGTAATTGTTACGGAATGGTTCTACCATTTCTCTTGCCAAGCGTGCATTTTGTTTTCCGACACCTTGGAATGCCAATGAAAGGTCAAAATTTTTGTAGCCCAAATTGATATTACCACCATATAGGAAATGGGGTAATGAGCTGCCTAGTAATACTCGGTCATATTCAGGAGAAATCTTTCCGTCGGGTACACCGTCAGGACCAGATATGTCTTTGTATTTAATATCGCCCAATTGAGTGTTCTTATCATTGATTTTGGGAGAATTCTTTAAGTCTTCTTCTGTCAGGAAAAGACCATCGCTAACATAGCCATACCACTCATTGAATTCACTGCCTTCCATTTTAACTTTGTCACCGAGGAATTGGGTTCCTTGTAAATCCCCCATTTTGGAGGTGAAGTCAGAGAAGTTAATGGCTATTCCGTAGCTGAAGTCACCGATGTGGTCATTCCAGCTGACATTCAATTCATAACCTTTGGTTGACATTTTGCCGGCATTGACGTCTGGGTCAGAGAATCCTAGAAAATCAGGGATAGCCATTGCTAATAGCATGTCTTTAGTATTTTTCCAGTAATAGTCACCGTTCACACGTAAGCGGTTGTTCAAGAAAGAAATGTCTAACCCAATGTCTGTAGATTCAGTTTTCTCCCATGTTACATTTTCAATGGCATATTTCTGTTGAGATGCAGTTTGGTCAAAATAAATACCGTTGTTTTGATAGAAAATAGTGTTCCCAAATGCAATGGTTGACATATATGGAAAATCGCCAATACGTTCATTACCCAATGCTCCCCATGTAGCTCTAATCTTCAAGAATGACAGCCATTCCCAATTAAGATTCTTCATGAAATTTTCTTCGCTGAGTACCCAACCGGCAGAGAAGGAAGGGAATGTACCCCATCTGTGTTTCTTTGCAAAACGTGATGAGCCGTCATGACGTATATTGGCCTGGAATAAATATCTGTCGGCATAGCTGTACATGACACGTCCGAAGTAGGAACGATAAGCGTACTCTTTTCCTTTTCCAGAGTTGCCAATTAAATCTTTAGGTCCATTATTGAGGTATGGAAAGTTCGTGAGAACGTATCCGTCTCTGTCAGCACCTAATTCTTCAATATATTCGTAATAGTTTTCGTAACCTGCCATTAGGTTGATGTCATGTTTTCCGGCAAACTTCTTTGCATAGTTTACTATTAATTGCGTAGTGACATTGTAGCTGTCATTGCGGGTTTCTGAGAGTTTGGTTGTGTTGTATAGTCCGCTGTTATCTAAGTATCCCCCTATTGTATTGGGATCATCTGCCAATGTATAGCTGGCTGCTTTCTTGAATGTTTTGAACTTGTCGTAATTAAAGCGGGGAGCAACGATTGCTGAAATTTTAAATCCGTCAAAAGGCTTGAAATCAATAGATGCTTTACCGCCCAATGCTGTGTACCATTTTTCTGTTGTACCACCCAATTTCATCAATCCATAAGGGTTGGCTCCCGATTTGCCTTCAGCTATACGGCCGTCATCCCATACTCCTGCATAAATAGCAGGCATGTAGCGCATCATTCCGAATGGAGTGAATTGCGGCATGTGGTGTTTAGTGCGCTTAACATTGAAGTCCAATGTAGCACTTAACTTTTGGGTAATGTTGAAGTCATTGTTTACACGTAATGTATAGCGTTGGAAATAACGGTCACCGTACAGACCGCCTACTTCATCATACGCCAAGGATGCTTTGGTCTTAACGACCTTGCTGCCGCCTGAAAGGTGGATACTATGACTTTGACGGGTTGCGGATTTCTCAAGAATCAGATCTTGCCAGTCGGTTATAGGATACTGGTTGGGATTGGTTGCATTGTTTTTCACCCAGTTATTAACTTGGTCTTCTGAATAGGCTTGGTATTTGCCACCGTCCGGATTATCTGTATATCGTAATTCATTAGCCATTTCCAGAAAACGTTGCACGCCTACAACCTCAGGCTCTGCGGTAGGTATTTCCCAACCGAATTCACCGTTATAGGTCAATGACAGTTCCTTGTCACTGGCTCTTTTGGTGGTGACAAGAATAACGCCAGCAGCGGCACGAGAACCATAGATAGCAGCGGAAGCAGCATCTTTCAATACAGAAATGCTCTCAACGTCGTTGGCATTTACTGAATTGATGTCACCAGGCACTCCATCAACGATAACCAGAGGATCTGAATTCCCGATGGTTGTGATACCACGTACATATATCTTGTCTGCATTTGCACCAGGCGCATTATTGTTACGGGTTACCATTAACCCTGGGATGGTTCCTTGCAAAGCGGTGGAAAGGGAAGTTGTTTTACGGGCGGCTACTTCTGCACCTCCCACAGAACCTACTGCACCGGTCAAGTCTTTCTTTTTTACGGTACCATAACCGATAACAACAACTTCTTCCAAAGTCTTTGAATCTTCTTGCAGCACTACATTGATTGCGTTTTTACCGTTGACAGCAACAGATGCCGGTATATAGCCTACGTAAGAAACGGTTAGAGTAGCTTTCTCCGGCACATCTTCCAATGTATATTCACCGTCAATGTTGGTTATTGTTCCTTGTGTAGAGCCTTTGATAATAACGGAAGCTCCGATAAGCGGCTCATCATTTTCGTCTACGATTCTACCGGTTACTTTCTTTTTAGCACCTACGGATTTGTTGGTTTGCTGGAACAGCAAAATCTGCTTGTTTGCTTTTATTTCAAAGGAGATTTTCGTTCCTTTAAATAATTCTTTCAATACGGCTTCAAGTGAAGCATTTGATACATTTAAATCCTTTTTTGTTTCAAGATTGGGAAGTTTGTCTGTGTAGAATACGTTATAACCGCTAGCTTTTTCAATTTGCGGTATAATCTGCTTGATGGTCTGCTTGTTTACAGATAAACTGATTTGGGCGAAGCTGTTTCCCCAGAAAAACAGTGCACCCAGCAGTACTAAAGACCGCATAATCATTTTGTTTTGTCTCATGTCTAATAATATTAGATTAATTGTTTTTTATTTTGAGAAAGGCGTACCAAAGACCTGCTCTAATAAGATATTAGAGTAACTTATGACGAATTTCTCGTGAATGTTTAAACTAGAATTTTATTTTGCTGCCGAAAGCTGGCAGTTGTGTTTGATGAAGTAAAAAGTTTATAAAATCTATTCCATATTTTCCTTTTTAAGTTAACATAAAGAGTTTATTAAACACTACTAATATATTACGATCGTATTATCAGATTTTATTTTGTAATTAATGCCGCCAGCTTGGCTGATGTATTCTAATACATTATTCAAACTGCTATTCTTGATGATGCCGTGATAAGTATATTGTTTTACTTTCTCGTTTTTGAATATAAATTTGCAATTATACATTCGTGTAAGCATGGTACAAATTTCTTCAAAAGATTCACCGTAGAACGCTAGTTCATTGCTTCTCCATAGCAAATAACTTGCATTAGGATGAAGCTCGCTTTTTTCGAACTGTCCATTGGTCAGGTTGCAAACGAGCCTTTCGTTTGGCTTCATATATGCCTCGTGTCTGCCGTCGTCTACTTTAACCTTTCCACTTATCAGGCTTACAGCTACTGATTTATCGTCTTTATGTGCACGTATATTGAAGCTTGTACCTAACGCTTGTACATTGATGCCATTTGCTTTCACGATGAAAGGCTTTTCCTTGTCCTTTGCAACTTCAAAATAGGCCTCTCCTTCCAGGGAGACCATACGTGTTTTCTTGTTGTAAGTGTTGTCATATACAATTCTTGAATCAGAATTGATGTAGACCTTTGTGCCGTCAGCCAAAATGATGTCGGCCTTCTGCCCGTTGGATACGGACATGGTGACTTCTGTATTGGCGTCATCGGCCGGTCGTTTGACTCCTGCATAATAGGCTCCGCTTCCCACTGCCAATATGATGTAGGCAACTGCAGCATAGCGCCCAATCTGACGCAGGAAACGGTTCCTTGTTTTCAGGACCTTCGTTTCCGTGGTGGAACTTGCGTCTATCTGGCTTAAAAGTTCGGTGAACATTTCATTTTGTACGGCTTTGTCCATCGTGTCCGGAGCCAGTGCCCAGCATTGCTGATAGTATGCGGAAAATTTCTGTTGAAAATCCGGTCGCTTAATCCATGATTTCAACTGTACATCTTCTTCAGGGCTGGTCAGTCCTCGAAAGAAACGATCCAAAAGTTCAATATGACTGTCTTTTTTATCCATGTTCTGTAGTATATATCTGTATGCCTGCCAAAACACTCACGGATTTTCGTGCTTTAACAATTATTTAGAAAGTAGAAGGAGAGGAAAAGCATGATGAATTTGCGTAATTCTTCTTTCAGTAGTTTCATAGTACGGTAGAAATGAGCCTCTACGGCACGTTCCGTCAAATCTAGCTGTGAGGCGATTTCCTTGTTGGACAGTTTTCCTGCTCTTTTCAGCTGAAAGACTTCCCGTGAAACTTCTGGCAGGCTTTGCAGAAGTTGCTCTATCTGTTTTTCAATGATGGAGACGTCCATATCCATCGTATCTTCCTCGATAGCCTCTGCTTCTGTTTTCAGCTTGTTTTCTACAAATTTGTTGTGTAATAATCTTCGTTCGGTTTCTTTGTATACCATGTTGCGTGCGATGGTGCATAGATATGCCGGAAAACTTTTCTCGGTATCCAGATTACTGCGTTTTTCCCATATCGTCATGAAGCTGCTTTGGGTGATGTCTTTGGCTAATGATTTGTCATATACGAGAAGGACGATGGTGTTGTACAGCCTGGCACTGTATTTTTCGTACAATGCTTCAAAGGCAAATTTATTGCCTTCTCTCAACTTGGCTACCAATAAAGTATCATTTTCTTTCTGCATATTGATTCATCTTACATTTACGCATTCTGAATGGTAGTGTCTTTGTATAGTAAAGTACTATTCCACATAGACTCTGAAAGAATGAACTACAAAGGTGGTGTTTTTATTATTTATTTAAAAGTTTTTTGCTGAAAATATACTTTGTGTGATTATTATTTAATTCTATATTCCACGATGAAGGAGGATGGCAGAAATAGTCATTTGCAGTATAAGAAGTGGTAAACTGATGGATGGGTTTAGGGGCTTATTGTCAATACATTACATTTACAGCGTTGTTACATCCTTATGTAAAAGACGTTACATGCCGGGGAAAGACTCTTTACACACCGGGGTAAAGGCCGTTACATATCGGGGTAAAGGTAGTTACATCCTGGGGTAAATGGAGTTCCCCACTGAGGTAAATAAGTTATCCTGCTGGAGTGAATGAAGTGATATAGGCTTATCTGATGTCCGCCCCCCACATTAGTTTATTGCGAAGGGTATCAAAGAAAATATGGTTGAACCGTTTCACTACCTTTATGCTATAGTCGGCACGTGAGATGTGCAACTGGGTCGTTTCTTTGCAGGACTCGCTACGGCCGTCGATGGCAACCAAGAAGTTGTGGCTGCGGCTTTCCACATCAAGTGTAATTTCCCAGTCGTCACAAATGACGATGGGACGGACGTTGAGGCTGTGTGGAGCCACCGGGGTGATGGCAATGGTTTTACTGTGGGGCACAATGACCGGACCGCCGACGCTGAGTGAGTAGGCGGTGGAACCGGTAGGTGTGGAGATAACTAGGCCGTCAGCTTGATAAGTGGTCAACGGAGCGCCATTGATGGCGGCGTGGATACTGATCATGGACGAACTGTCCCGCTTCAATACGGCTATCTCATTGAGGGCGTAAGGGGATTGCATCAAGCGTTCATCGTCGCACCTCAGTTGCAGTACACTACGCTCTTCCACCTTATAGTGGTTGTTGTAGATTTCATCGAAGGTCTCTTCCATCTCTTCCGGTGAGATGTCGGCAAGGAAACCCAGCCGGCCGGTATTGATGCCCAATATGGGGATATTCTTCTTTCCTACACGGCTGGCTGCTTTCAGGAAAGTGCCGTCGCCACCGATGCTGATAACCATGTCGGCACAGAAATCATCTCCGTCAAACAATTCGGCGTCAGGTATGTTTAAATGTAAATCGGTAGTCAGGAAGTGATGGAATTCCCGGCAGATGCAGAGCTGTGCATTATGCTGTCCGAGCAACCGGAAGAGGTTTTCTGCATGCGAGGATTTCTTTGCTTGGTAGGTATTTCCGAATATGGCAAATTTCATAATCAATTCTGTTGGATTGAAGTGCAAAGATGCTATTTTTTTCTCAGAATGCTGCCAATATATAACTATTATTTGTACTTTTGTCCCAAACTATAAACCGAATTATGACTAGATTAAGCGTTAATATAAATAAGGTGGCAACGCTGCGCAATGCCCGTGGAGGTGATGTCCCGAATGTTGTGAAGGTAGCGCTGGATTGTGAAGACTTTGGTGCTGATGGCATTACGGTGCATCCCCGTCCTGACGAGAGGCATATCCGCCGTAAGGATGTATATGATTTGCGGCCGTTGCTGCGGACAGAGTTCAATATCGAGGGTTATCCTACACCCGAATTTATGGATTTGGTCTTGAAGGTGAAACCGCATCAGGTAACTTTGGTGCCCGACAGCCCTACACAGCTGACTTCAAACGCAGGCTGGGATACCAAGACCCATTTTGACTTCTTGAACGAAGTGTTGGATGAGTTCAACAATGCTGGTATCCGTACTTCCGTATTTGTTTCCACCGATGCCGAAATGATAGAATATGCTGCCAAAGCCGGTGCCGACCGCGTGGAGCTATATACGGAACCTTATGCTACGGCTTATCCCAAAGGACGGGAAGCGGCTGTAGCTCCTTTTGTCGAGGCTGCCAAGGTGGCCCGCAGCTTAGGTCTGGGGCTGAATGCCGGACATGATCTGAGTCTGGTGAATCTGAATTATTTTTATCAAAACATTCCGTGGCTGGACGAGGTATCCATCGGGCATGCGCTGATTAGTGACGCGTTGTATCTGGGATTGGAGCGTACGGTCAAGGAATATAAAAACTGTCTTCGCTGATGAATGTAATGTTGTTATTGGCCCAAGTGGCTCCGGCACTGACTGACTCTATTGCAGGTGCCAATCCGGTACTGACACAAGTAAACGCTTCCGACGAAATGAATTTATGGAGCATGGCCATCAAAGGTGGCTGGATTATGATTGTCTTGGGTTTGATGTCCGTACTTTGTTTCTACATCTTGTTTGAACGTAATTATGTTATCCGGAAGGCGGGGAAAGAAGACCCTCAGTTCATGGATAAAATAAAGGATTATATTTTGGGTGGGGAATTGAAAGCTGCCATTGCTTATTGTCGCAGTGTGGATACTCCCTCGGCCCGTATGATTGAAAAGGGTATCAGCCGTTTGGGACGCCCGGTGAACGATGTGCAGGCTGCCATCGAGAATGTGGGTAATATTGAGGTTGCCAAACTGGAGAAGGGAATGACGATTATGGCCACGATTTCCGGTGGCGCTCCTATGCTAGGCTTCCTTGGCACGGTGACGGGTATGGTACGTGCATTTTGGCAAATGGCAAATGCCGGAAATAATATTGATATAACGTTGCTTTCCGGTGGTATTTATGAGGCGATGATTACTACGGTGGGCGGTTTGATAGTCGGTATCATAGCTATGTTTGCCTACAATTACCTGGTGACATTGATAGATGGCGTGGTCAACAAGATGGAAGCCAAGACAATGGCATTCATGGATTTGTTGAACGAACCGGCGAAATGATTAATTAAAGAATTAAGAATTAAAACTTAAAGGCGTGTTAAAACGTAGAGCTAAAATATCACCCAATTTCAGTATGGCGTCCATGACGGACCTGATTTTCCTGCTGCTGATTTTCTTTATGATAACATCTACCATGGTATCGCCCAATGCTATCAAGGTACTGCTGCCGCAGGGAAAGCAACAGACTTCTGCAAAGCCTTTGACAAGAGTCATCATAGATAAGAATCTGAATTATTATGCTGCTTTTGGCAATGACAAGGAACTGTCTCTGACGCTTGAAGAATTGACTCCTTTCCTACAATCGTGTGCGGAGAGGGAGCCTGAAATGTATATAGCTTTGTATGCTGACGAAACAGTGCCTTACCGGGAAATCGTGAAGGTGCTGAACATTGCAAACGAGAATAAATTCAAGATGGTGCTGGCTACACGACCACCGGAAAACTAAATCGTACATTGTACATGGCTAAATTGTAAATGCAATGGTGAATCGGAAGAAGAAAGGAAAATATATAGGTATGGCAGGTGCACTTGTGGTGCATGTTGCCATTATTGCCCTTCTGATACTGGTAGGATTCACACCGCCGGAACCCTCGGAAGAAGGCGGTGTACCCGTTATGCTGGGAGAGGTGCCCGATGCACTGGGCGCTGCCGACCCTTCTTTAGTAAAGGTGGATGTCATGCCGGAGGAAACCGCTCCTCAGGTGCAGGAAACGGTGGAGCAGGACATCATTACGCAGGAAACTGAAGAAACCGTTGCCATAAAGCCCAAAGCCGAACCCAAGAAAAAGGAGGAGGTGAAGAAACCGGAAAAGACGGAAGCCGAAAAAGCGGAAGAGGCCCGCAAACTGGCAGCGGCAAAAGCCGAACGGGAACGTAAGGAAGCCGAGGAAGCTGCCCGTAAACGGGTAGCTGGCGCTTTTGGCAAAGGTGCCCAAATGGGTAGTAAAGGCGATACGGAAGGCGAAGGTATTCAAGGAAGTCCTACGGGAAATGCTCCGTCCGGAGCCACTTCGGGTACGGGAGGCTACGGCTCGTTTAATTTGGGCGGACGTTCTCTTGGTGAGGGCGGATTGCCGCGGCCGGTATATAATGTGCAGGATGAAGGTAGGGTTGTGGTGACCATCACAGTGAACCCTGCCGGACATGTGATAGCAACCAGCATCAACCGCCAGACCAATACCGTCAATCCCGCATTGCGGAAAGCGGCGGAGGATGCTGCCAAGAAAGCCCGTTTCAATGCGGTAAGCGGCTTGAACAATCAGACGGGAACAATAACGTATTATTTTAATCTAAAATAAGAGGAGGAACAATTATGGGTACAGTTTATGTTTTTTTTGCCGACGGATTTGAAGAAATAGAAGCTTTTACTTCTGTGGATGTGATGAGACGCGCCGGACTGAACGTAGAAATGGTGACGGTAACCCCTGATGAAATAGTGACGGGAGCACACGATGTTCCGGTCTTGTGCGATAAGAATGTAGTGAACTGCGACTTCTTTGATGCAGAGCTTGTATTATTGCCTGGCGGTATGCCGGGTGCGTCCACTTTGGAGAAGTGTGGAGAACTGCGTAATCTGGTACTGCGTTTTGCCCAAGAGCAGAAACCGATTGCTGCTATTTGTGCGGCTCCTATGGTATTGGGTAAGCTGGGATTGCTGAAAGGCAAGAAGGCTACTTGCTATCCCGGCTTTGAACAGTATTTGGAAGGTGCCGAATGTACGGGTGCTCCGGTAGAAAGAGATGGCAATATCATCACTGGTAAAGGACCGGGCGCTGCCATGGAGTTTGCATTGGCCGTAGTGGAGCTGTTGCAAGGCAAAGAGAAGGTGCAGGAACTGAAAGAAGCTATGTGCGTAACGGATTTATGATTTTAAATCATAAATCATAAATCATAAATCATAAATGGTTCAGTATGCTCTGATTGTTGCCGGTGGTAAGGGATTGCGCATGGGGACCGAACTCCCCAAACAGTTTCTCCCGATAGGGGGGAAACCTGTTTTGATGCGCACTCTGGAGGCGTTTTATGACTACAATGCTGAGATACGGATAATATTGGTACTTCCCCACAGCCAGCAGGATTACTGGAGGCAGCTGTGCAGGGAGTACCGTTTTTCATTGCCGCATGCCATTGCAGATGGGGGGGAGACGCGGTTCCACTCCGTAAAGAACGGTTTGGCTTTGGTCAAGACACCTGCTTTGGTCGGTGTGCACGATGGGGTGCGTCCGTTCGTGGCCCGGGAAGTGATTGCACGCTGTTATGACTTGGCGGCCGAGAAAAAGGCCGTAATTCCGGTAATCGGTGTGGTGGAGACCGTTCGCCGTATGGAAGGGGAAAGCAGTGTGACTGTCGGCAGGGATGATTATAGATTGGTGCAGACTCCCCAGGTTTTTGATGCGGAACTGCTGAAAGCGGCATACGAGCAGCCCTATACACCCCATTTTACCGATGATGCTTCTGTGGTGGAGGCATTGGGTGTATCTGTCTTTTTGACGCCGGGAAACCGGGAAAACATTAAAATAACCACTCCTTTTGATTTAAAAATAGCCACAGCTCTGATAGGTTCATGTTCGATTTAGCCACGCGTGACATAAAATATTTGTCGGGCGTCGGGCCGCAGCGTGCTTCGGTGCTCAATAAGGAATTGGGCATTTACTCCTTGCACGATTTGCTATATTACTTTCCATATAAATATGTAGACCGCAGTCGGATTTATTATATTCAGGAGATCGATGGGACGATGCCCTATATTCAGCTGAAAGGTGAAATACTAAGTTTTGAGACGGCTGGAGAAGGGCGCCAGCGCAGGTTGATTGCTCATTTCTCGGACGGTACGGGGGTGGTGGACCTGGTTTGGTTCCAGGGCATCAAATATTTGGTAGGGAAGTATAAAGTGCATCAGGAATATATTGTGTTCGGAAAACCGACCTTCTTCAATGGTAGAATCAATATGGCTCATCCGGATATAGACTCTGCTTCGGATTTGAAATTGTCGTCCATGGGGTTACAACCTTATTATAATACGACTGAAAAGATGAAACGGAGTTCTCTCAATTCGCATGCCATCGAGAAGATGATGAATACGGTGGTGCAGCAGTTGCGTGAGCCGTTGCCCGAGACCCTTTCTCCCGCTATACTTGCCGAGCATCATCTGATGCCGTTGACGGAAGCTTTGGTCAATATACACTTTCCCGCTAATCCGGATTTATTGCGTAAGGCACAGTATCGCCTGAAGTTTGAGGAGCTCTTTTACGTACAGTTGAATATCCTGAGGTATGCAAAAGACCGTCAGCGGAAATATCGCGGTTATATTTTTGAAAGGGTGGGCGAAGTGTTTAATACTTTCTACTCCCGTAATCTTCCTTTTGAACTGACCAATGCACAGAAGCGGGTATTGAAGGAAATCCGTAAGGATGTAGGCTCAGGAAAGCAGATGAACCGCTTGCTGCAAGGGGATGTGGGAAGTGGAAAGACGCTTGTCGCACTGATGAGTATGTTGATGGCGCTCGATAATGGTTTTCAGGCATGCATGATGGCACCTACCGAGATTTTGGCAAACCAGCACTATGAAACCATCCGTGAGCTGCTGTATGGAATGGAGGTACGTGTGGAACTGTTGACCAGTTCTGTTAAGGGCAAGCGGCGCGAAGCTATCCTTGCCGGTTTGTTGACGGGAGACATACATATACTGATAGGTACCCATGCCGTCATTGAAGATACGGTGAATTTTGCTTCGCTCGGTTTGGTTGTGATTGACGAGCAGCATCGTTTCGGTGTGGCCCAACGGGCACGGTTGTGGACAAAGAATGTACAACCTCCCCATGTATTGGTGATGACGGCAACCCCGATTCCCCGTACATTGGCAATGACGCTTTATGGCGATTTGGATGTGTCTGTCATCGATGAATTGCCTCCCGGACGTAAACCGATTGTCACTCTTCATCAGTTTGATAGCCGTCGGATAAGCTTGTATCAGTCCATGCACAAGCAGATTGCCGAAGGCCGGCAGGTCTATATTGTCTACCCGCTGATTAAGGAAAGCGAAAAGATTGACTTAAAGAACCTTGAAGAAGGGTATCTGCATGTTTGTGAAGAGTTTCCCGAGTGTAGGGTTTGCAAGGTACATGGAAAGATGAAACCTGCTGAAAAGGATGCTCAGATGCAATTGTTCGTATCCGGCGAGGCACAGATAATGGTGGCTACCACCGTGATTGAGGTAGGTGTAAATGTGCCCAATGCTTCGGTGATGGTGATTGAGAACGCCGAGCGTTTCGGGCTGTCCCAGCTTCATCAGCTTCGGGGACGTGTAGGACGTGGAGCTGACCAGTCCTATTGTATTCTGGTTACCGGCTACAAGTTGGCGGAGGATACAAGGAAGCGTTTGGAGATAATGGTGCGGACTAATGACGGCTTTGAAATAGCGGAAGCAGACTTGAAACTACGTGGTCCTGGAGATTTGGAAGGGACACAGCAGAGCGGCATTGCTTTCGATCTGAAGATTGCCGATATAGCCCGTGACGGACAACTGCTGCAATATGTCCGTGAAGTAGCGCAAACGGTGGTGGATGCAGATCCACATGGCATGTTGCCTGAGAACGAGGTCTTGTGGCGACAACTGAAAGCGTTGAGAAAAACGAACGTTAATTGGGCTGCCATTAGCTGAAAAAACGGTTAAACATGCACTTTTATTGCATTTTATGTTGTAAAACATGTTTGCTTGTAAATCTCCTATCTATAGGGGATTAAGACATCTTTGCGAGCTTTACAGTTTCCTCCTCTTCGAAAAAATAGTTAATGACTGATGTCGTTTTTCAGAGAGAAATGTTACCTTTGGGAGAATTTTTGAAAATCAATCTGGATATTCGCATAGAACAGGTGGTGTTTGATTTGCCGAGATGCTTGCAACGGATATCAAAATGAATGACGAAACGGATGAATTTTAATTGGATAAAAACTGCTTTATTGGCTGCGACGGCAATGGTTAGCTTGAATTCTTTCTCGCAAGACCTGATTGCCCGCCAGGCCCCCATCGACAGAAAACTTAAGAGTGTTGATTCACTGGCTTTGCAAAAACAGATACGTGCAGAACAATCATTGTATCCGGGTTTGGATTTGTATCCCAACTGGAACAACGAATTCGTACAAGCCTATGGCAATGCGATTGTGCCTGAGAGCTATACATTTGATTTGACCGGTTTCTGTATGCCTACTCCCAATACCCGTATCACGGATGTATTCGGTTACCGTCCCCGGAGAAGAAGAGCTCATTATGGTTTGGATATCAAGGTGTATGTAGGCGATACAATCCGTGCGGCTTTTGATGGAAAAGTGCGCGTTGTCAAGAATCAAGGTCGTCGTGGATACGGCAAATACGTCGTTATTCGTCACGACAATGGCTTGGAAACCGTTTACGGACACTTGTCTAAACAATTGGTTGATACAAACCAGTTGGTAAAAGCCGGCGAGCCAATTGCATTGGGAGGAAATACCGGACGTTCTACCGGTTCACACCTTCACTTTGAAACCCGTTTCTTGGGTATTCCCATCAATCCTGCGCTTATGTTTGATTTTGAAAAGCAGGATATCGTAGCTGATTCCTATACTTTCCATAAGACAAAAGGCTCTTCCGGTACGGCGCGTAGCATGGCATCGGGTGAAGGTCTGTTCTATAAGGTAAAGAAGGGAGACACATTGGGACGGATTGCAGCACGTCAGGGAACCTCCATCGACAAGCTTTGCAAACTGAACAGAATTACGCGTAAAACAATCCTGAGACCGGGACAAGTATTGCGCTGCTCATAAAAACGTAAACAATCTCTATAGAAGAGGGTACTTTAATAGATTTTAGAGTGCCCTCTTTTTCTTTTTCTTTAATTATTCCTATCTTTGCAGCGCACTGTGAAAAAAGGAAATGAAAGATACCAAGCAACAATTTGAACATGTCATTGCGGTTTGCCGTGACTTGTTCTCTAAGAAACTTCATGATTACGGTCCGGCGTGGCGCATTCTTCGTCCGTCTTCCGTAACAGATCAGATATTCATCAAAGCCAACCGTATCAGAAGTATTGAAACGAAAGGGGTGACTTTGGTAGACGAAGGCATCCGTTCTGAATTCATAGCTATTGTCAACTATGGAATTGTAGGATTGATACAGTTGGAGCTTGGTTATGCCGAAGCTGCCGATATGACCAATGAAGAGGCGTTGGTGCTGTATGATAAATATGCCAAAACCTCTTTGGAGTTGATGCTTGCCAAAAATCATGATTATGATGAGGCTTGGCGTAGTATGCGTATCAGTTCGTATACGGATTTGATATTGATGAAGATTTACCGGACAAAACAGATTGAAAGCTTGTCCGGGGAGACTTTGGTTTCGGAAGGTATTGATGCCAATTATATGGATATGATTAACTATTCCGTATTCGGCTTAATTAAGATTGAATTTGGAGATTGACAAGAAACATATTGTCGGGAAAGTTTGGGTGAACCTCTGCCGTTTTCTGCTGGGGGCTTTGTTCATATTTTCCGGATTTGTGAAAGCTGTTGATCCGTTGGGTTTCTTCTATAAAATTCAAGATTACCTGACGGCTTTCGGCATGATTTCCTGGTTTCCTTCTTATGCGCCCTTGCTGGTAGGGATAGCGTTGTCTGCCATAGAGTTCAGTGTAGGTGTTTTCTTGTTTTTGGGTATACGCCGGAAGGTGGCATCTGTATTGGCATTATTGCTGATGGTTGTAATGACTCCGCTAACACTTTATCTGGCTTTGGCGAATCCGGTATCCGACTGCGGATGCTTCGGTGATGCGTGGATATTGACCAATTGGCAGACTTTCGGCAAGAACGTAGTATTGTTGGTGGCGGCAGTATCTGTATTCAAGTGGCAGGATTTACTGGTGCGTTTCATTACTCCGAAGATGGAGTGGATGATTTCCATGTATACGTTTCTATTTGTGTTTGCGTTGTCCTTCTATTGCCTGGAGAATTTGCCGATACTTGATTTCCGACCTTACAGAATTGGAGCGAATATCAAGGCGGGCATGGAAATTCCGGAAGGTGCTAAACCAAGCGTGTTTGAAAGCCGGTTCATTTTGGAAAAAGGAGGAAAGCGTCAGGAATTTACATTGGACAACTATCCGGACAGTACATGGACGTTTGTAGAATCGCGTACGATACTGAAGGAAAAAGGTTATGAACCTCCCATTCATGATTTTTCCATGATGAGTCTGGATACATGGGAAGATATAACGGACAGCGTACTGTCGGATAAAGGATATACGTTTCTGCTGGTTGCCCATCGGATAGAAGGAGCGGACGACAGTAACATCGACCTTATCAATGAAATATACGATTACAGTGTGGAGCATGGTTATGGCTTTTATGCCTTGACTTCATCTCCGGAAGACGAGATAGAATTGTGGCGTGACAAGACTGGAGCGGAATACCCTTTCTGCCAGACAGATGATATTACGCTGAAGACCATTATCCGTTCAAATCCCGGTTTGCTGTTGGTAAAGGACGGAACAATTTTGAATAAGTGGAGTGACAACCGGCTGCCTGATGAATATGTGCTGACCGATAGCCTGGACAAGTTGGAATTGGGCAAGCAGAAGCAGGAAAGTGACTTACAAACAATAGGCTATGTGTTGCTGTGGTTCATCCTTCCTCTGATGATGGTGCTTTGTGTCGATATTTTAGTCGTAAGGCGCCGGGAGAAACAACGCCTCAGACAACAATAGTATCAAATAGTAAATAGTAAATTGTCAAATAGTAAATACATTAACCCTTTTAATAATAAAACAAAATGAGAAAAAACATTGTTGCAGGAAACTGGAAAATGAACAAAACCCTCCAAGAGGGTATTGCTCTTGCAAAAGAACTGAATGAAACATTGGCTAACGAAAAGCCTAACTGTGATGTAATCATCTGTACTCCGTTTATCCACCTGGCATCTGTTACTCCTTTGGTAGACGCTGCCAAGATTGGTGTAGGTGCAGAAAACTGTGCAGACAAGGAGTCAGGCGCATATACCGGCGAAGTATCAGCTGCTATGGTTGCTTCTACTGGTGCAAAATATGTCATTCTGGGTCACTCTGAACGTCGTGCTTACTATGGTGAAACAGTTGCTATTCTGGAAGAAAAAGTAAAATTGGCTTTGGCTAACGGTCTGACTCCGATTTTCTGTATCGGTGAGGTATTGGAAGAACGTGAAGCAAACAAGCAGAATGAAGTGGTAGCCGCTCAGCTGGCTTCTGTATTCTCTTTGTCTGCCGAAGATTTCTCTAAGATTATTTTGGCTTACGAGCCGGTTTGGGCTATCGGTACCGGTAAGACTGCTACTGCAGAACAAGCACAGGAAATCCACGCTTTCATCCGTTCCTTGATTGCTGAAAAGTATGGTAAGGAAATTGCTGACAACTGCTCTATCCTTTATGGTGGCAGCTGTAAGCCTTCTAATGCAAAGGAACTGTTTGCCAACCCGGATGTTGACGGCGGTCTGATTGGTGGTGCTGCCTTGAAGGTTTCTGACTTCAAGGGTATCATCGATGCCTTTAATTAAATAGTTGAAAGCTGAAAGTTGAAAATGGATTGCATGTCGTATCTGCATAACTGTTTTCCATTTTCAGCTTTCCATTTTCCGTTATATAAAGATATTGACTCATGAAAAAGCTTGGTTTACTTTTAGTTGCATGTTTCGCTTTTGCAACGATTTCTGTAGCGCAGAATAATATTGTGAAAAGCCTGGAACGTAATGTGCCGGGACAAGGCAAGGTGACTATCCATCAAGATGCACGCATTGCGGCATTGATAGGTTCGGAGTATGTTCCTGCCGGTTCGGATGAGCAGAAAGTGATTAAAAGTTCGGGTTACCGCATACAAGTTTATGCAGGGAATAATACCCGTCAGGCCAAGAACGAAGCTTATGCGGTAGCTACCCGCATCAAGGAACATTTTCCCGAACTTACAGTTTATACCTCTTTCAATCCCCCCCGTTGGCTGTGCCGTGCAGGAGATTTCCGCAGTATCGAAGAAGCGGATGCCATGATGCGTCAGTTGCGGGCTACTGGTGTATTCAAGGAAGTTTCTATCGTGAAAGAGCAGATAAACATCCCCTTATAAAGAATTATCATGTTAGGAAAAGAAGAAATTGTATCTCCTTCATTAGATGAATTGAAGGAACATTATCACCGCATCCTTACTCTGTTGGGTGAAGATGCCGAACGTGAAGGTTTGCAGAAGACACCTGAACGGGTGGCGAAGGCCATGTTGTCGTTGACGAAAGGGTATTATATGGACCCGCACGAGGTACTCCGTTCAGCCAAGTTTCAAGAAGAATACAGTCAGATGGTGATTGTGAAAGACATTGATTTCTTCTCGCTTTGCGAACATCACATGCTTCCCTTCTACGGAAAGGCACATGTGGCATATATTCCTAACGGCTACATTACCGGACTGAGCAAGATAGCCCGCGTAGTGGATATTTTCTCTCACCGCCTGCAAGTGCAGGAACGTATGACTCTCCAAATAAAAGAGTGTATTCAGGAGACGCTGAATCCGCTGGGGGTTATGGTTGTTGTGGAAGCCAAACACATGTGCATGCAGATGCGCGGAGTAGAGAAACAGAACTCCATTACCACTACATCCGATTTTACCGGAGCATTCAACCAAGCGAAGACTCGCGAGGAATTTATGAATTTAATCAGGCATAATTCTTGACGGAGAACTCCCCGAATTGAATTTAAAAATTCAGGATGACTCTGTCTCCCAGCCGCTTTGCCATGATGCTTTTTACTTTGTTCAATTCGTTGTAGCGCTCCATGATGCTGTTACACTGGGTTTCATCATTGGCTATGGCAGGGTTCTGTAACGCAAATAGGGTATGCTTCAATTCTTCGCAGACGATGGCATATTTGAAGTTTATCATTAACCGTGGAATTAGCTCATAGAGGCGTTCTTCGTCCGTCACCATTTGTTCTATCTGTGATTTCCTTAACTGATAGCGGTTGCTGATAAGCTCCACGCTCAGCTTGCTGATGACGGGGTCGGGATGCGCCACAAAATACCGTTCGGCGGTAAAACCCTCATTGTGGATACGTTCGGCAGCCTCTGTCAGGATTTGCCGGTGAAGCGGATTGTGGAAGGCAAGTTCGTCTTCTTTTAAATCATTGACTATATATTCAGTTACAGTGATAGGGGTTTCCTGCCCCTCTTCATTGGTGACATTGCACATCACCCGCTCACCATAGAGCACTACCATCTTCAGAATAAGTCGTTCGTATTTATAGAACTCCTGGCCCTCCTTGCCCTCCTGTGGGATGAAGGATACATATTCTTCCTCGGGTGGAAAAGGTGGAGGTGTTTCGGAAGGGAGACCGGCAGGCAGTGATTCGGACGGATAGCCAGCTTGTTGTGCGTCGGGGCTGGTAGCTGTAGCTGCAGTATGACTGCCATTGACACCTGCTTCTGCATTGGCTCTTGCGGCATTGGCCGACCGACGCTCGCGTTCTGCTCGCTCAGCTTGTTGCTCGGCTTGCTTTTCGCGACGCTTGGCAACCTCAGAAACCAGCAGTTTATCTTCTACGTGCAATAATTGGGCGCACTCCTTGATATAGACATCACGCACAATGGCTTCGGGAATGATGGAAATGCTCTGCACAAGGTTTCCGATAAGCTCGGCACGCTTGATGGGGTCTTTTCCTGCATCTTCCAGCAACAGATTGGTTTTGAAGCGGATAAAGTCCGTTTCATTCTCTTGTATGAAGGCCTGGAACTCCGTCGCATTGTGTTTGCGTGCAAAGGAGTCCGGGTCGTCACCGTCGGGCAGGAGGCAGACTTTGACGTTCATGCCTTCTTCCAGCAACATATCAATACCTCGGATAGAGGCCTTTATACCGGCAGCGTCACCGTCGTAGAGCACTGTCATATTGTTGGTGAAACGATGAATCATCCGGATTTGTCCGGGTGTCAATGCCGTGCCCGAAGAGGCAACCACATTCTCTATGCCCGATTGGTGCATGGAAATGACATCCGTATAACCTTCGACCAGAAAGCAACGGTCTTGTTTCACAATGGCTTGTTTGGCAAAATATATGCCATACAGTTCATTGCTTTTATGATAAATTTCCGATTCAGGCGAGTTGACGTACTTCACCTTGACGCCTTTGGTGGCGCCGGCAAGCACACGTCCCCCGAAAGCCACCACCTTGCCGGAGAGAGTGTGTACCGGAAAGATGACCCGCCCCCAGAAGCGGTCGCGCAGTCGGTGGTCGTCCGTCTCGTAGCAGAGGCCGGTCTTGACAAGATAATCCTTTTTATAGCCTTTTTTCAAAGCTTCCTGGGCAAGGGCATCGTGGCTCTCGGTACAATAGCCCAACTGGAACTTCTCGATGATGTCATCCCGGAAGCCGCGGCTGCGGAAATAGGCCATGCCGATACTCTGTCCGTCTACGTGGTTCTTTAGGATATTCTGGAAGTAGTCACGGGCAAAGTTGTTCACAATGAAGAGGCTTTCCCGTTCGCTCTGTGCTATCTTCTCCTCGCTGGATAGTTCGCGTTCTTTGATTTCAATGCCGTATTTTTTTGCGAGATATTTCAGCGCCTCAGGATAAGACATCTGTTCGTGCTCCATGATGAAATGCACTGCATTTCCTCCTTTTCCGCAGGCAAAGCACTTGCAGAGCCCTTTGGCGGGGGATACATAGAAAGAAGGGGTTTTGTCATCGTGGAAGGGACACAGTCCTACATAATTCACGCCGCGTTTGCGTAGGGTAACGAAGTCCGATACGACATCGTATATTTGTGCGGCATCGAGAATTCTGTCTATAGTGGGTTGGTCTATCATGAAAGCGGTTCTATTAACAGTGCAAAGATAAAAAAAATCCCTCGTTGAGGACGAGGGAACCTGATGTTTTCACAATGGACATTTTTTCTATTTAATCTTTTCTCTGATTTTGGTCAGATACTTCTTCATGCCTTCCGCATCCTTGTTGTTGATGATTTCCAGCAGATTCTTCAGTTCCAGGCGGATGTTCTCCACTTGTGAGGGAGTGCGCGGGTTGAAGAGAATTTCTTGGAGCAAGTAGTCATCTTCACTCAGCAGTCCTTTGGCAATAGCCATGTGCTTCTTGAATGTAGTGCCTGGAGCTTCCTGGTGTTTCATTACCGCTGCAAACACGAAGGTGGATACAAACGGAATGGACAGCGAATAGGCTACAGTCTCATCATGCTCGTCGAATGTATATTCGAAGATGTTCAGTTTCATTGTCTGGTAGAGGTCCTTGAAGAAGATTTTTCCCAAGTGGTCACCTTCGCTGATGATGATCGCATTCTCTGTATTCAGATTGCTGAGACTGGCAAAAGTAGGGCCGAACATGGGATGTGTCGATACATATCGGAAACCGCTTTCTTCGTAAAATTTCTTCAATCCGGTCTTTACCGAAGCAATGTCACTGATGATGCAGTCCTTAGGCAGTACTGGCAGCACTTGGCGGAAGGCGTCCAGTGTGTATTTCACCGTAGCGGCATTGATGACCAGTTCCGGCTCGAACTCCTTGATTTCCTCCAATGTAGTGAAGCGGTAGGTGTTGTAGACAAAACGCAGTTGGTGCGGGTTGACATCGAACACAGCCGTCTCGTGCTGGAAACTCAATATATCTGTAAAGAAAGAGCCCATTTTTCCGGCCCCAAGTATAAGTATTCTCATGATGTTTAATGTGCTAATGTGCTAATGTGCTTATTGCCATGCGGCATCACTGCGCAGCCAATAAGCACATTGGCACATTAAATAATTACTTATTTATAATTTCCATTTGTTGCCTCACACTTTCTTCGTGTATCGCCTCAAATACCTTTTTGATGAATTCAGCATCCATGCCACACAATGCGCCTTGCGAGCCGCGTTTCTCGAGGATTTCGTTGTAGCGTCCGGTTTGCAGGATGGTCATGTCATGCTCTTTTTTGTATGTACCGATTTCACGTGCCACACGCATCCGTTTGGCCAGCTCCTGAATAAGATTGTTGTCGCATTCGTCTATCTGCTTGCGCAATTCGCTGAGGTTCTCGGTGCTTTGTGTTTCCTTGCGGATGACCAGCAGGTTGAGGATGTAATCCAGCACATCCGGGGTGACTTGCTGGGCTGCATCGCTCCAGGCACAGTCCGGGTTGCAGTGGCTCTCGATAATCAGTCCGTTGAAGCCCAAATCCATAGCTTGCTGGCAGAGTGGAGCAACCAGTTCGCGCTTTCCACCTATGTGGCTGGGGTCACAGATAATAGGAAGGTTGGGAATTCGGCGGCGCAGCTCAATGGGGATATGCCATTGGGGCAAGTTACGGTAGAGCTTTTTGTCATAGCTGCTGAATCCGCGATGGATGGCACCCAGACGTTTCAAGCCTGCATTGTTGATACGTTCCAAAGCTCCAATCCACAGCTCCAGGTCAGGATTTACCGGATTCTTCACCAGTACCGGGATATCTACGCCTTTCAGTGCATCGGCAATTTCCTGTACGGCGAAAGGATTGGCGGTGGTACGTGCACCTACCCAAAGAAGGTCAATTCCAGCCTTCAGGCATTCGTATACATGTTTGGCGGTAGCTACTTCTGTTGAAACGTACATGCCGGTTTCTTTCTTTACCTCCTTCAGCCATGCAAGGCCGTCTACGCCTACTCCTTCGAAGCCGCCCGGTTTGGTGCGCGGTTTCCAGATGCCGGCACGGAATAGCTTGAGGCCTTTGTCTGCCAATTGTTTGGCGGTGCTCATTACTTGTTCTTCGGTTTCGGCACTGCAGGGGCCGGCTATTACCATAGGGCGTTTGTCTTCAACACCAGGTAATGTGATAGGTTCTAATTCGAGTTCCATATTCTTTATTTGTTTAATAATATTCTTTAATTATGCTTTTTCTTCCTTGTGACGTTTCCTCCTTTTCAGAAGACTTTCTGAGCAAGGTCCCGGAGATTTAGTAAAACGTCGGAGAAGATTTACTAAATCGTTCCTCCCGTTTTAGTAAATCTCCGGTGGAGTTTTAGTAAACGGGATTCCGGCTTTAGGGTGTTCATCTCTTACTTGTAAGCATTTATTTCATGTCCTTGATACGCTTCAATGCTTCTGCCAGTTTATTGTCCTTACAGCAGAGGGAGATGCGGATATACCGTTTCCCGTTACTTCCGAAGATAAACCCGGGAGTAATGAACACTCTGGCTTTATGCAGCACGTGTTCAGTCAGTTCTTCCACGTCTGTACAGCTGTCGGGGATTTTGCCCCAGAGGAACATGCCTACCTGGTTTTCGTCGTAGGTGCAACCCAAGGTATGCATGATTTCTCCTGCCAACTGACGGCGGTTGCGGTAATTCGCGTTGTTGCCGTCATACCAGTCTTGCTCTGCTTCCAGGGCAGTGGCGGCTGCCAGTTGCATGGCACGGAACATACCGCTGTCGATGTTGCTTTTTACTTTCAATATCCATTGCACGAAGTCGGCATTCGAGGCAAGCATGCCGATACGCCAGCCCGGCATGTTGTGGCTTTTGCTCATGGAATTGAATTCTATGCAGCACTCTTTGGCACCCGGAATGCTGAGGATGCTGATAGGATGTTCGTTCAGGATGAAACTGTAGGGGTTGTCGTTTACGATGACGATGTCCTTGCGGCGTGCGAAGTCCACCAGTTTCCGGTACAGTTCCGGTGTTGCGTTCGCCCCGGTGGGCATATTGGGATAGTTGGTCCACATCAGTTTTACACGGCTCATGTCCATCCGTTCCAGTTCGTCGAAGTCGGGCATCCAGCCGTTTTCTTCTTTCAAGTTATAGTTCACGACCTCGGCACCCAGAATCTTGCTTAATGAAGTATAGGTGGGATAGCCGGGATTGGGAACCAATACTTGTTCACCGGGGTTGACAAAGGCCAGCGTCACGTGCAGGATGCCTTCTTTGGAGCCGATGAGCGGTTGTATCTCTGTGTTGGGATTCAATGCTACACCGTACCATTTTTGGTACCAGTCCGCAAAACCGCGGCGCAGTTCGGGGATACCTACGTAGGGCATGTAACCATGTCCGTCCGGATTGCAGGCAGCTTCGCAAAGTGTCCGGATTGTCTTTTCGGAAGGCGGCATGTCGGGGCTTCCGATTCCCAGGCTGATGACATCCATTCCTTCGGCATTCATTTGTGCCACTTCTTTCAGCTTCTTCGAGAAGTAATATTCGCTTACGCTTGCCAGGCGGTCGGCAGGCTTTATTCTACACGTTTGATTTTCCATCTTCATATTCTCCTAATATTTTCAGCTCTTTGGTCAGCGGTGTGATGGCCGCAATGGATTGTTTATATCTCAGTACATTGTCGAAGACGACATCTACGTAAAACTGGTATTCCCATTCACGCCCGATGATGGGCAGTGATTGTATCTTGGTCAGGTTGATGCGGTAGAAAGACAAAATAGACAATACTTGGGAAAGGCTTCCTTCAGTATGGGGAAGTGTGAATACCATGCTTGCCTTGTTGACGTCCTTGCTGCGATGCCGGTTCAGTTCATCTACTTGCCAAGGGTCGGCTACGACCAGGAAACGGGTGAAGTTATGTTTGTTGGTTTCGATACCTTCCTGCAGGACCTTCATGCCATAACGCTCTGCAGCAGCTTTGGAGCAGATAGCTGCATGGCCTTTCAGATGTTCCTGTTGGATGATTTCGGCACTGCGGGCGGTATCTTCGCCTTCCACCACTTTGATTCCGGGGTGTTGTCCCAGGAATTCACGGCATTGCATCAGGGCGATAGGGTGGGAGTTGACTTCGGTAATATCATCCCAGTCTTCATCGGGCAGGCAGACAAAACTATGGGAAATACGTAGCTTGTACTCGCCGACAATCTGTGCGCCACTTTGGCGTAATAGCTCATTGTTATGCAGCAAACTGCCTGCAATGGTGTTTTCTATTGCCAGCATTCCTATGGTCTGACTGTCTTTTTTGATGGCACCGAACACGTCTTCAAAGTTGGCGCAACAGATTAACTCTATTTCTTCTCCTTCGAAGTACTTGTGTGCGGCGATGTCGTGATACGAGCCTAATGTTCCTTGAATGGCTACCTTTTTCATTATTTTTATTTTCTTGGTTATGCTATAAAAAAAATCCCGCTTCCATACGATGGAGCGGGATTCTGTATATTTACTTGTTTCTCTATTCAGTCCTTAAGCATCACTGTCACTTGATACATACAAACTCCCGCTCTACTTTCTGGCTAAAGTAAAAGTAAAAAAAGAAGTAATATGCATAAGTAAATGACTTCATACTTGTATTCTCTGTTTTTGAATTACGTGACAAAAGTAATGCTTTTCTTTTATATACAAACAAAAAACAATGTTTTTTTTAGGGATAGTAGCAATTTAACTTATTTCCCTTTAACTTGTACAATGACTTGAACCGGACGATGGTCGGATGAAATGGTGTCTTCTATGACTTTCCGGTATTGTACGTCAAACCGATACCCATTCTTGGAATAGCCGTAGATGTAGTCTATACATCGGTTGGGACGGTCTGCCGGGAAAGTATAAGAGGTTGTGTCATTGAGGGTGGCAAAATGTTTTGCCAATTCCAGCTGGGGAGCGCTTGCTGGTGCAGAGTTCATGTCGCCTGCCATAAAGATGGGCTTATCGACGTTTTGCAAGGCTTTTTCTATCAATGGTACGGCAAGGAACTGGCTTCTGGAGTGAGGGACTGGTGTGTGGCACAAAATACATAATCTTTAAATTCTGCAATAATGAGGGTACGTTTTTCTTCCCGTCCGGGCATTGGAATGATTTTGTATTTTATGGGTATCTCTCTGGAGAGGATTCCGATGCCGTAGCTTCCACCCTGAAAAGGAATGGCTGCTGCATAAGTCCCGTGCATTCCGGTCAGTTTTTCTAGTTCTCCGAGAGCATGGATTCCTTTGTTGCGCACCGTTACACTGTCAAGTTCCTGCAGGGCGACTATGTCCGGAGAAGTTTGACTGATAACATTGGCAATGCGCCGGTAATTGTACTCCTTGTCCATACCTATGCAATTATGTACGTTATAGGACAATATGTTCACTTGCTGTGCATGGGCAGGTGCGAACATCAGTACAAAAAGTACTGATAGAAATAAATTTCGTTTCATTGGCGGCAATAATTGAATTTGTCATAATCCCAGGATATTACCGGTACTTCCCCCCGGTTGGTTACCATATTGTCCGTTAAAGTTCTGTATCTCTTTAGGATTGAGTTCCAGTCCTTTCTTCATGTCTTCTGCAGAACCTTCCTTGTCGCCGTTCAGCAACTTGGCACGTCCGCGCTCATGATAGGCCTCTGCGAAATTAGGGTTCAGTTCTGTGGCTTCCGTAAAGAGCTCGATGGCTTCTGCCAGTTTGTTTTGGGTGATGTAAAGCTGTCCTAAGTAGAGGAAGGCTTGTTCGTTGAAGGGATTCAACTCCGTCACTTTCTGATAGCTGCTTTCTGCTTTTTCTTTGTCTCCCGTAGCTTCTTCTATCTTTCCGCGGAGCAAGATGGCACTTTCGTCTTCCGGGTCTTGTGCCAGAATGGTGTCTATGTCTTCCATCGCTTCCTTGTATTGCTGCATTTGGACCAGGGCTTCGGCACGGAGCAGACGTGCTTCGATGAAATCATCTTTCAGTACGATGGCTTTCGTAAGATGGGCGATGCACATGATGCCGTCCCCTTGCCCATTGTCTGCTTTGCCGAGCAGGTAATGTGCCATGGCGTTGCCCTCTTCTATTTCGATAGCCTTCTTTGCCGCTCCTGCCATGGCGGGATAGTCTTCCTGCATGTAGCATACGTTGGCAAGACTGAGGTAGGTGGAGATATGTTCCGGCTCTATTTCGGTCATGCGTTCCAGTAGTTTGTGCGCCTCGTCCAGTTCGCTGGTCTGGGTGTAGACTTGGGCGAGATATCCCATGGTCTCGAAGTCTTCCTGAATGGCAAGGGCTTCAGTGAAGCATTTGATGGCGTAGTCTGTACGGCCCATGCGTTGTGCGCGCATACCGTCATACTTGAATATCTCAAAATTCTTCTGTTCGTTTTTTTGTTTCTCATTTGCCGGACTGTCTGACTTGCCGGAGAAAAAAGATTTAAAGAATCCCATAGGTGATTAAAATTAAAGAATTAAAAATTAAAAAGGAAAAGGAGGGGCATGGCTGATAGGAGATGTTCCTCTCAGCGGCAGGACATTCTTTTCCAACGGCAAAAGTAATGAATTATTTTTTGATTTGAAGCATTCCGTTGACAGCAATTACCTTGCCTTCGTCCAACAATCCATGTAACACATCGATGAGCATGTTTTTATCGTCTGCTATCTGTTCTGCCAAAGTGGCTGGAGTTTGTCGTTTATCAGATAGGGCTTGAAGAATCTTTTCAGAAAGTTCCTTTTCCGAAAGGTGGCCGGAAGGTTTCTTGTTCTTCAAATTGATGCAAGTGTCGCACTGCCCGCAGTTATGCTCGTTCTTCTCTCCGAAGTAGTGTAGCAGCATCCGGCTACGGCACACGGTATCGCTGCTCACGTAATCCAGCATGGCACTTATGCGTTTCTCATATCGCTCTTTGCGTTCCTCGTACACGGTGGAAGGGATTTGCAGGTGGCGCATTTCAACCCTCTCTCGCGTGTATATTATATATGGTGTCTTTTTGCGGGGGATGTAACTGACGATATGTAGCTTGGCTAGGTGGATGAGCTGTTCATACACTTGCCGGCGTGTGAGTCCAGTGCGTATGGCCAGTGAATCTTCATTGATGAAAGCATGGTCTGTGAAGACCCCGGTATAGGAGCGGAGAATGGTTTGGATGAGTTTGTCCATATCTTCGCCGAGCTCTCTCAGTTTATAAAGTTCGTCTCGACGGATAGTGAACAGTAGCCGGGATGCATTGTCTTGTTCGTCTGTATATTCCAAGTATCCCGCTTGTGTCAGAATCTTCAAGGCACTGTCCACGGGAACGGGGAAGTACTTGAACTTTCGGCAAAAGTCTTCTATATTGAACTCGCGTACACAGCCTTGTCCATCTCCCATTGCCATCTGGTAATAGTATTGAAGATGCTCATATACTTCCTTTATATATTCTTTTTCAGGAAAGGTGTCGGGAATGCGTTTGTGCAGTGTTGCCTTATCCGACTTGGCGTAAAGGACGACCGCGTAGGCTTTTTGTCCGTCCCTTCCGGCACGTCCTGCTTCCTGGAAGTAGGCTTCTATGGAATCGGGCAGATCCATGTGGATGACAATCCGTACATCCGGTTTGTCGATACCCATACCGAATGCATTGGTGGCGACCATGACACGGCTTTCTCCTGTTTGCCAGCGTTGTTGGCGGATGTCTTTGGTGGCGTCATCCAGTCCGGCATGGTAGAAATCGGCGGTGATGTCTTCGTTGTGCAGCAGTTCGGTAATTTCCTTGGTACGGCGACGGTTGCGCACATAGATGATGGCGCTTCCGGGCATACGGCGCAGGATGTGCAACAGCTCTCCCGTCTTGTTTTCCGTCTTGCGGACGATATAGGCAAGGTTTTTGCGTTCGAAACTCATGCGGAACACATTTTCCTCACGGAAATGCAGACGGGCCTGGATATCTTTCACTACTTCCGGAGTGGCGGTGGCTGTCAATGCCAGGATGGGTACGCCGGGCAGAAGTTCGCGTATTTCGGCTATCTTCAGATAGGCGGGACGGAAATCGTAGCCCCATTGCGATATGCAGTGGCTTTCGTCTACCGTAATCATACTGATTTTCATCTTCTGCAGTTTGGTGCGGAAGATTTCAGTATCGAGCCTTTCGGGGGAGATGTAGAGGAACTTGAAATTGCCGAATATACAGTTCTCCAGTGTGACGATGATTTCCTGCCTGCTCATGCCTGAGTAGATGGCAAGCGCCTTGATTCCCCGCTTTTTCAGGTTTTGTACCTGGTCTTTCATGAGGGCAATCAACGGAGTGATGACCAGGCAAAGTCCTTCTTTAGCAAGTGCCGGAACTTGGAAAGTGATGGATTTTCCTCCTCCCGTGGGCATTAGTCCCAAAGTGTCCCGTCCCTCGGTAATGCTGTTGATGATATCTTCCTGGATTCCCCGGAAGGTATCGTATCCCCAGTATTGCTTCAGAAGCCTCACCCCCAATCCCTCCCCCATAGGGAGGGGAGTTTTGAAGTTACTACTGCTGCTCATGGTCTTATTGAACTTTCTTGCTACTTCTTATCGTTGAATTGATATTCTTTCCTTCTCTATGCTAATAGTAGTGATTACTTATCTTATAGCATCAACCAATTTTCATCATTTCCTTAATATAAGGAGACTATTCTTATTCCCCTCCCTGTGGGGGAGGGGTTAGGGGAGAGGCTTTCAGTTCGGCTTTATGTCTTCAATCTGCAACTGCACTTCACCCCTCTTATGGGTATTCTCTTCAATGGAATAGCAGATGTCGAAGGAACGTTTGGTCTTGATGAAGCGTACGTGGGAACTTTGCCCGAAAGCGATGCCGTTCATTACATTGTTCGATTTATTATCCACCAGTTCTAGCTTGATATGTTCCTGGTCGCGGCCTACGACTTTGCTGGTACCATAATCATAGACATTGTGCGTACAGAAAATGGGTTTGGCATTGTCCGGTCCGAATGGATTGAATTTCTTCAAGTCGCTGAAGAATTTCGGAGTGATGTCTCTGAAATCAATCTCGGCATTGATGTCGATGACGGCGCATGTCTGTTCCGGCAGGATATTTTGTGATACGAACTCTTCGAAGCGTTCGATAAAGGCCGGTACATTTTCCACCTTCATGGAAAGACCGGCGGCGTAGGTATGACCTCCGAAGTTTTCCAGAAGGTCGCGGCAGTATTCAATGGCTTTGTAGACATCGAATCCGGAGACGGAACGGGCAGATCCGGTTGCCATGTCATCCGTACGTGTCAGTACTACTGCCGGCCGGTAATAGATTTCCGTCAGCCGGGAGGCTACGATGCCGATGACGCCTTTATGCCAGTCTTCATTGTACAATACGATGGAACGTCGGTCGGCAAGTCCGTCCAGGTCAGCTACAATCTTGTTGGCCTCCTCGGTCATGGTCTTGTCCAAGTCCTTGCGTGTCTCGTTGTATTGGTTGATTTGTCCGGCTTTCTCCAGGGCAAGAGAGAAATCTTTTTCAGTAAGCAAGTCAACAGCTTCTTTCCCGTTCTGGATACGTCCGGAGGCGTTGATGCGGGGACCTATTTTGAATACAATGTCACTGACGGTGATGTCCTTGTCCGTCAGTCCGCAAACATCAATGATTGCTTTCAGGCCTACGCTGGGATTACTGTTCAACTGCTTCAAACCGTGGTAGGCGAGAATGCGGTTTTCACCCATAATGGGGACAATATCCGATGCGATACTGACGGCGCAGAGGTCCAGTAAAGGGATAAGGTGATGGAACTCGATACCGTTGTTGAGGGCAAATGCCTGCATGAACTTAAAGCCTACACCGCATCCGGACAGATGTTCATAAGGATAGGTGTTGTCTTCCCGTTTGGCATTCAGAATGGCTACAGCAGGGGGCAGTACATCATCGGGGACATGATGGTCGCAGATGATGAAATCAATGCCTTTCTCCTTGGCGTATGTGATTTCTTCGACGGCTTTGATACCGCAGTCCAATACAATAATCAAACCTACACCACTCTCTGCGGCATAGTCTACTCCTTGGATTGAAACTCCATACCCCTCATTGTAACGGTCGGGGATATAGTAGTCGATGTTCGAATAGAACTGTTGAATAAACTTGTAGACCAATGCCACAGCCGTGGTACCGTCTACGTCATAATCTCCATAAACAAGAATGCGCTCTTTCTTTCCCATTGCCTTGTTCAGGCGCTCTACGGCTATATCCATATCCTTCATCAGGAATGGGTCGTATAAGTCCGGTAGTTGGGGGCGGAAAAATTTCCGGGCATCCGCTGCCGTTGTTATTCCCCGCTCCACCAGCAATTTTCCCAATATTGGGCTAATTCCCAATTCTTGGGCCAGTTGTTGGCTTGCTTCTGCCTGTTCGGGTGTAATGGGTTGATAATTCCATTTGTGAGTCATTTTATATATTATTTTTTCTTTTTCTATCTCAAGATGTTGGGGGAGTAGAGGGGTTCAATACGTGCACTTTTCTCCAACAAGGTGTAAAGGTATGAAAAACTCTTGAAACGGAGGTGAATTCTGCGGAAAAACTTTATAAGTATATGTATTCTCCACTAAAAAACTTTATTTTTGTATCCATTAAAAAATATCGCTATGCTTGTTTTTATCTCTTGTGCAAAGACCATGGCAGCGCGCTGCTCTGTTGTCGTGCCCGAAGTCACAGTCCCGAAATTCGAAACGGAGGCTGTGCGGAATGCGTTGGAAATGTCGCAGTATTCAGTATCCGAATTGGAAAGGCTTCTTCGGGTGAATACCAAAATTGCTGCCGAGAACCGTTTGCGTTTTCATGATTTCTGTTCGGAGGAGAATCGTTCGATGCCAGCCGTTTGCGCCTACACGGGAGCTGTTTTTAAACGCATTCTTCCGAAAGATTTTTCAGCGGAGGATTTTCGTTATGCGCAAGAACATCTACGTATCACTTCTTTTCTTTATGGGTTGCTTCGCCCGCTGGACGGTATCAAACCCTATCGTTTGGAAGGAGATGTCCGTTTGCCCGAAAAAGGTGGAATATCCATGTTTGATTATTGGAAGCCTTTGTTGACGGATTACTTCATAGAGGAAATTAAAAACTGTGGCGGTGTTCTCATTAATTTGGCAAGTGCTGAAATGAAAGATTTGTTCGACTGGAAGCGGGTGGAGCAAGAGGTGCGTGTTATTACGCCCGAGTTTCAAGTTTGGAAGGCCGGACAGCCGAAGACTGTCGTTATCTATGCCAAGATGTGTCGCGGAGAGATGACGCGTTTTATTGTCAAGAACCGTCTGGAGTGTCCTGAGGAGTTGAAATCCTTTTCTTGGGAGGGCTTCGTCTGGGATGAGATACGCAGTACGGAGAATGTATGGCATTTTTCGTTAGGTACATTTATGTAATGAAAAGGTATATTACGTTTGGCTCAGATGTTACTATATGTTGCTTTCGATGTTTGCGCAAAATGAAGAACTAAATACGCAATTTAGGATGAGGGAAAAGAATGAACCCTCTACATTTGCATGCAGTAAACTTAAAAGCAATATACTATGAAGAGAAACGGATTAAGAACAGTTGTTGTATTAGCTTTGACCATATTTCTATTGAATGCTCCGGTTTGTGCTACAGCTTTCAGATTGCAGGATACTTGTGCGGAGGCGCGGGATGAGGTTGCACTGCGGCTTGAGTGGATGAGGATTCTCCATGATACGCTTCCTATATGTAAGATTTCTATTCCTGGTTCACACGATAGCGGTAGTATCAAAGGAGGGCATATGTTGAAAACGCAAGCAACAGATATTCCTGCTCAATTACGGCAAGGCATCCGTGCTTTCGATATCCGTTTGGAAAAGAAGGGTAATAAACTGGGGGTGTTTCACAGTCATGCCTTTCAGGATATATATTGGGAAGATGATGTTTTACCTGCTTTTATACACTTTCTGCAAACATATCCTTCTGAGACTTTGATTGTTTCCTTGAAAAAGGAAGGGGGAGAATTGCGGGATTATGCTTCTCTGCTGTCCGTTTCTTTAAGCAGCCCTGAGTATCAAAGTTATTTCGTGATGGACTTTCGCCCTGAACTGACGCTGAAAGATTGCCGTGGAAAGATTCTTTTCCTGCATAGGGATCATGCTATGGATAATTATCCTGGAGCAGCATGTGTAGGTTGGGAGGATGACAGTACTTGCCTGCTCACTCTTCGCAATAAAGATGGTAAGGAAGGAGTGGCTTTGCTCGAAGATGAATATCAATATGAATCGGGTGAGGAGGCCGGGAAGAAGGTAGGGGTTTGTGTCCGTAATATTGAAGGGATGTCTGCTGAGCCGGTTTCCTCACGTCGGTGGGGAATTACTTTTGTAAGTGCGACGGGGCTGCCCTTGGGAACCCCTAAAGTCTTTGCTGATAAGGTGAACAAGCCTATTGCTGACTATTTAAAACAAAAGAATAGCCGGAATTGCGGTATTGTTTTTATCGATTTTGTCAGTGAACCTGGAGGAAAAGATTTGGTGGAATATTTGATTGACAGTAATGTTTGCGCAAAATGAAGATTTATATGCGCAATTGGGAATACTGAAAAAAAAGCATTTTCTTAATTTTGCACATGTTGAACACCTTAATGTTATATACTATGAAACTGTCAATAGATTTAGGAGGAACCAATATTCGAATAGCCCAAGTGGAAAAAGGGAACTGCTTGAATAAAGTGTCGGTTCCATGTTTAGCTCAGCAAGATGCTTCTACTGTGCTAAACCAGCTTTCCCAGCTTATTCGGAATATGATGAATGAGCAGGTAGATGGTATCGGTATCGGTGTCCCTTCAATTGTTGATCCGGAGAAAGGAATTGTATATAATGTAGCAAATATATCTTCTTGGAAAGAAATACACTTGAAGGAGATTTTGGAGAACGAATTCAAGGTGGCAGTTGCCATTAATAATGATTCCAACTGTTTCACTTTGGGGGAGAGCCTATACGGCGAAGGAAAATCTTATACCAACATGGTAGGCGTTACTATTGGGACCGGAATTGGAGCTGGCGTTGTCATTGGCCGTCGTTTGTATGGTGGGCAATATATGGGAGCCGGTGAGATAGGCTCATTTCCTTATTTGGACTCTGATTTTGAACACTATTGCAGTAGTTTCTTGTTTAAACGTTATGGCACTACCGGTGCGGTAGTAGCTGAAAAAGCCCAGCAAGGAGAACAAGCTGCATTGGAGATTTGGAAAGAGTTTGGGAGGCATTTGGGTAATCTTATAAAGGCAATTCTTTTTGCCTATGCTCCCCAGGCTATTGTTTTAGGAGGCGGTATTGTATCGGCTTTTCCTTTCTTTAAAAATGCTATGGAACAAACAATGCAAAGTTTTCCCTACAAGATTATATCGGATAATGTGAGTGTGGTGGCTTCGCATCAAAAGGATTCCAGTTTATTGGGTGCTGCCGCTCTTCTTGAGTAATAATCCCTATACGGTTTGATTGAAAATAATAAATATTTTGCAGTTATATTATTTTACGCATAAATAAGGACTGTTAGAGAATTGTTCCTTTTGTAATAACTATGTAATTCTGCTTTCTGACCTTTGTGGCGGAATTATAATTTTCTATATTATAAACTTTAAATTTTGAATGCATGAAACAAGTAAATCTTAGAATCTATCGAACGATTCTGACCCTATTGTTGGGACTGTTCTTGTCGGCAGGTGCTTATGCACAGCAGATTTCTGTGAAAGGAACAGTAAAGGATCAGACTGGCGAACCTGTGATTGGTGCCAATGTGTTAGTAAAGGGGACGACTAATGGAGTGATTACGGACGTTGACGGAAACTTTAATGTTTCGGCCGATAAAAACGGCGTATTGGTAATCAGTTTTGTCGGCTATGTGACTCAGGAAGTACCAGTGGCAGAAAAACAAATGGTAATTGTGCTTAAAGAGGATACAGAACTTCTGGATGAGGTTGTTGTATTAGGGTATGGTGCGAATACACGTAAGCAGGACTTGTCTGCTTCAGTGGGTGTAGTAAGTAATACTGAAGAATTGGCTGCTCGCCCGGTAACTTCTACCGAAGGCATGCTGCAGGGACAGCTGGCAGGTGTTACCATTACGGCCGATGGTGGCGACCCAACTTCTTCTCCTAACATTGTGATTCGTGGTCAAGGCTCACAAGATGGAGACAATGTACTTTGGGTTGTGGACGGTGTTCCCGGTGCACCTATCTCATCCATGAATGATATTGAAAGTATCGTTGTTTTGAAGGATGCTGCTTCTGCTGCTATCTATGGCGCACAGTCTGGTGCAGGTGGTGTTGTGTTGGTAACTACCAAAAAAGCGAAACAAGGTGCTCCTTCGTTGACTTATGACGGCACTTTTGGTATTCGTCAGGCTACCAATTTGATAGAACCACTGAATGCGGAGCAGCAGATTGAGATGCGTAAGATATCTCATCAAAATGCAGGACTTTCGCTTCCAGTCGGTTGGGATGTTACCAAAAATCCATGGATAGGTACGACTCGTACTGATTGGATGGATGAGATTTTCCGCACTGCCTTCTACCAACGTCATAACGTAGCGTTGAATGTAGGTTCTGATAATTTTTCAAATCGTATATCTTTTGCTTACGATAATGATGAAGGTGTTTTGATTAATACTTTCAAGAAGAATCTTACATTACGTTATAATGGTAAAATGCAGCTGAACAAGTGGGTGAGCGTCAGTGAGGATTTTGTATGGCAGAACACTACCCAACGTTCCAAAGCTACGGATAACGATGCTTATACAGGACCTATCCTTTCGGCTATCTACATGCCGGCAAGTGCCACTGTCTATAATCCGTTGGACGGAAGTTATGGTGGTGTGACTACGGAAGATCCTGCCTATATTGAAAAATATGGTTCGAATTTCTCTGATATCCACGGGGATGCTGTAAATCCGGTACGTCTATTGGAAGCAGAGAATTTGTATGACAAGATAAGTGACATATGGAGCACTACCAGCTTGGAGATAGCTAATGTACTTCCTGGATTGAAGTTTACGAGTCGTTTTACTTATAATATGAAGACTAATCATTACAAGAAGTTCAATCCTATTCGTGATGAAGTAGGTAAACCGGCTTTGTCGAATAATCTTCAAGAAACTACTTACCGTAGAGATGCTTGGAAGACGGAAAATACCCTGACTTATGATAAGACATTCGGTGAACATACGGTTGGTGCCTTGTTCTCGACTACGGCAGATCATTCTGAAACGCGTGGACTGGAAGTGACGGGTAAGGATTTTGCGGATGAATCGGAATTTTTACAATACATGGCGTATGCAGGATCAGTGACAGCATCTGACTATTTGACTGGACCTGATGCCAATGTGTCGTTGATTGCCCGTTTGGCTTATTCTTATAATGACCGTTATTTTGCTACTGCATCTTGGCGTCGTGATTATGCTGGACGTTTGCCTAAGGAAAATAACTATGGTGATTTCCCTGCAGTGACCCTTGGATGGAAAATATCTAATGAAAAATTCTTTAAGAAGAGTGATTTTATCAGTTTGCTGAAATTGCGTGCTTCTTGGGGGCGTGTAGGTAATTTGAGCTCTATAGGGCTTAATTATAAGTCTGCTTTGTTGAAGAAAAGCTCGTGGACAGAACAAGCACAATATGGTCCTGAGGCAAATAATATCTGGAATACTTTGATTTACAACGGCTCTGCGTTAAATCCTGATTTGACCTGGGAAACTTCAGAACAGACTGACTTGGGCTTGGATGTTGAGATGTTTAAAAACCGTTTGTCGGTATCATTAGACTATTTTGATAAACGTACTTTCAATTTGATTCAGACACAATCAATGGGGTGGCCTTCTACTATGGGACTCGATGCCATGTTAATCAATCAAGGTGAAGTGCGTAACCGTGGCTTTGAGATTCAAGCTAATTGGAGCGATAAGATTAACAAAAACCTTTCTTATTTCGTATCGGGTAACTTCTCGTATTTAAAGAACTGGGTATCAGATATAGGTGTGAAGGATGCGGATGGCAATCCGGGTTTGTGGCCTAATGATAAAAGGTTCCGTAGCATCCCTTATATGATGCAGAGTACGGAAGGGGAACCTCTGAATTCCTTCTACTTGATTAAGACAGATGGTTTGTTCCAAAGTGATGCAGAAGTTGCCGAGTGGAATGCTAAACATGGAACATATGTGACCAATGATAATGGTGAAAAAGAGTGGGTAGGTATTCAGCCGAATGCCAAGGCTGGTGACTTGAAGTTTGTGGATCATAATGGCGATGGTAAAATTACGGATGCAGACCGTCAGTATATGGGTAGTGCGACTCCGAAGACGACTTTTGCCTTTACATTGGGAATGACGTGGAAAAAACTTTCTTTCAGTGCCATGTTCCAGGGAGTAGGTGGAGCAAAAGCTTTATATGTAGGAAAGTACATGCTGTTGAGTGATGTAGAAGGAAACTTTAACCGTTCCAGCGAGATATTGAATGCTTGGAGTCCTACAAATACCGGTTCTGATATTCCTCGTTTGTCAAAGAATGACCCGAATGGAAACTTTACGACTGCATCTGATTGGTATTTGGAGAATGCTTCTTATCTGCGTTTGAAGAATGTAACCCTTTCTTATGATTTAAGCGATGTATTCCGCAAGTGGTCTCATTTGAATGACCGTAACAGCCGTTTGTCTGTGTACTTCAGTGGTGAAAATCTTGCTACTATCACTGGATATTCTGGTATGGATCCTGAATGTGGTGGCTGGGATGCTTTGAAATATCCGGTATCTCGCGTATTATCTGTTGGTGTAAAATTGACTTACTAATAATTAATAGAGAAGAATGATTATGAAAAAAAATATATTATTTTTTGCGATGTCTGCCACATTGCTTATGAGTTCTTGCAGTGACTTCCTTGATGTGCAACCAGAGGGAGATGCTACTACAACGACTTATTTTACCAATGACCTGCAGGCTATTGATGCTGTAGATGCATTGTATGAAAGATTTCATCAGGAAGCTGTATATGGACGCGAACTGTTTTGGGAACAAGGTGCCGCGTGCGACGTTGTGTGGGGAAAGACCCGTGATTTTCCAACACTTGCTACATTGAAATATACAGGAGACGAATCCCCTTTGCGTACTATTTTTGATACTATGTACAAAGTGATGGCACGTTCCAACTGGGTAATACAAGAGTTGCTTAAGAAAGGGAAAAGCACCACTTTGAGTGATATTGAAAAGAGAAGTCTCGGTGAAGCTTACTTCACTCGTGGATGGGCTCATTTCTTGATCGCTTATCGTTACGGTCTTGATACACAAGGGGTACCTTTTGTCCGTTATGAAGATTTTGAAGGTGGCTATGACAATTCTATTCCTCCTCAGCAAGCTTCGGTCATCGATAATTATAAATTGATTATCTCGGATATGGACAAGGCAATAGAGTATTTGCCCCGTTTTGAAGAGTATGGAGATAATGATAGAGGACGCGCGCACGATGCGGCTGCAGTAGCTTTTAAAGCTAAAGTTTATGCTTATTGGGCAACTTGGGATGCTACACAATGGGGAAATGTAATCAGTATGGTCAATGAACTGGAAACTGCTTACGGACGTGATTTAGCCGGTACTTATGAAGAGTTGTTCTCTTCTGATTTCTCTAAATGGTGGAATAAAGAGTATATTTGGACTATTCCTGGAAATGGTGGCTCTCAAGGTGGCGGTTCGGAGTTTCCGGGAGTTGTCCTTGAGAACAAAGGCTGGGGACAATATAATGGCTGGGGACAGAACAAGCCGTCTTATGATATTTACGAAGAGATGTTGAAAGACGGAGCTGGTAATGACCGTTTGGTTCGTACGGTTTTAGAGTATGGTCAGGAATTTCAATTCTTGGGTGAATCCCGTGCTTTTTATTCAAGCTCGGATATTGAATCCGGTTTTATGATTAATAAATACATGGATCCCTTTAAGTATGAAGATGCAGCCAATAAGGGGTATATCAATACAAACGGAGACTGGCCGACGGTACGTATTAATTTCCCGGTTATCCGTTTTGCAGAAATGTTACTTTTCCGTGCGGAAGCTTATTTGATGACTAATAAAGCGGACTTGGCTACGGCTGATTTGAATCGCATTCGTAAACGTGCCAATGTTGCATTATTGACGGGCACTGCTACTATGGCTGACCTATATCATGAACGCCGTTGTGAATTGGCATTTGAGTTTACAGACCATTTATATGATTTGAAACGCTGGTATCGCTCAGGCAATACTGAAATAAAGGCTTTGGCTGCTGCCGAATTGAATGCCCGTCCGCGCGTACGTCATTATGCCAACCGCCAGGACCCTGCTTCCACATTCGTTGTAGGTGAGTATGAGGATTATACGGATAAGATTGCTTATCAGGATTACATGATCGTATTCCCTTATCCTTCGGTTCAGATTACCAAATCTGATGGTAAGTTAAAACAGAATCCTCATTATGATTGATATTTTCTCTGAAAGAGATAAAATATAAAAAAAGACCTCATTGCCATTGGTCTAATCTGCAGGGGTTGGTATTTTCGGGTATTGATCCTTGCAGATATTTCTTCTTTTTCTTTCATTTGCAAAGGCTATTCATAAAATCATTTTAATATACGGAGAGACGGCATTCCCGACAGTCTGCAGCGCTCTTCAAATATACAGTCTGATGAAATTAAAAACTCTTATATGTGCAACTACTGCCTTTTGGGCTTGCTGCTCTTGTACATCCGGTGAACTATCTCCCGTAGACTATGTAGACCCTTTTATAGGTACCGGCTTTCATGGGCATACTTATCCGGGGGCAACCGTTCCGTTCGGGGCGGTACAGTTAAGTCCTGACACGCGTGCCGGAAACTGGGATGCTTGTTCGGGGTATCATTATAATGATACGACTCTAAAAGGTTTTTCACACACACATTTAAGTGGGACCGGATGCATTGATCTTGGGGATATACTGTTTCGTCCTACTACGCTGAAACCGGATTTGACTACGGAAAGCATTTACCAGCCAGCGGCTTTTTCCCATAAAGACGAAGATGCTTCTGCCGGATATTATTCGGTTGTTCTGAAAGAAGAAGGAATAAAAGCTGAATTGACGGTAACGGCACACGCCGGTATGCACCGCTATACGTTTCCTTCCGGCAAAGAAGCATCTATTATTATAGATTTGACTCATTTGCTTGATAACGAATATATTTATGAGGCTGAACTTGAACAGACTGCCGCCAACGAAATAACAGGTATGCGCAGAACCAGGGGATGGACGGACAATCAGTACGTTTATTTTGTAGCCCAGTTCTCGAAACCTTTTCAGGCCATAGACTTTATACAGAATAAAAAGATGGTTTCTGCAGGAGTTAAGTTGAACGGTACCGATTTGCAGGCTTGCTTGTCCTTCGATAATAGTAATGGAGAGCCGGTTATAGCCAAAGTTGGATTATCCATTGTCAGTGAAAAGAATGCACGTGAGAATTTGGAAACCGAGGTGATAGGTTTCGATTTTGATGCCGTGCGTAGTGCTGCCCGTTCCGCTTGGGAACAAGCTCTCTCTGCTATTACGGTAAAAGGCGGCAATACGGACGACTTGAAGAATTTCTATACAGCCATGTATCATTCTATGGTTGTACCCAATGTCGTGAGTGATATCAATGGTGAGTACCGCCGTCATAATATGGAAATTGGGCAATTGCCAAAAGGCAAAGTGCAATATTCTACATTTTCGCTTTGGGATACTTTCCGTGCATGGAATCCGTTGATGACTTTGATTGATACAACTTTGGTCAATAATATGATAAATTCCTTTCTGGACATTTACGAATCTTCGGGTGAACTTCCTATCTGGCCGCTTTCTGCCGGAGAGACGGGAACTATGATTGGTTATCATGCAGTGTCCGTTATAGCAGATGCTTATATGAAGGGTATTAGAGGATTTGACGCGGAAAAGGCGTTGGAAGCTATGGTAGTTTCTTCTGAAAAGAACAAAAAGGGAGCTGATTACTATATTCAGAATGGCTTTATTCCTTCTAATATAAAGAAAGAGTCCATCTCTTGTTTGCTGGAGTTTGCCTATGATGACTGGTGTATTGCACGTATGGCTCAGGAAATGAGTAAGGATGATATTTATCAAAAGTATATTCAACGTTCCCAGAACTATATCAATGTTTTTGATGGTAATACAAAATTCTTCCGCCCCAAGCGGATGGATGGGAACTGGGAAACTCCCTTCAATCCTATTGAGGTAGGTCGTGCCTATACGGAAGCCACAGCCTGGCAGTATCGCTTCTTTGTACCTCACGATGTAAGCGGTATGGCACAACTGTTTGGTGGTAAGAAAGAGTTTATTACCGCACTCGATTCTATCTTTACAGTAGAGTCGGGTGTACATGGCGATTTAGTGGATATTACCGGACTGATAGGTCAATATGTTCATGGCAATGAGCCGAGCCATCATATCGCCTATCTGTACGATTACGTCGGACAGCCTTGGAAGACGCAGGAAATGACACGCCGTCTGCTCCATGAAATGTACGCTCCTACGCCTGAAGGAATCATTGGTAATGAAGATTGTGGACAGATGTCCGGTTGGTATATATTATCCTGCTTGGGTATTTATTCAGTTTGTCCGGGAAGCAATGAATTTGCACTGACTACTCCTCTATTTGAGAAAGCGGTTGTCAACCTGGCAAATAGAAAGACTTTGACCATCCTTGCCAACAATCCGAAGAAGAATGTCTATATCACAAAAGTAGAATTGAACGGACAACCGATAGATGTAAATTTTATTACTTATGCACAGTTGATGGAAGGTGGAGAACTTCGTTTTACTTTGTCCGACAAGCCGAATATGGAGAGAGGTGTTTCCTCTGAAGCATCCCCTTATTCCTATACTAAAGATGAAGTCGTTTCCATTCCCTATGTGGATAAGGATTTGAACTTGTTTATGGATAAGGTAACGGTTGCATTGGCCACAACAACCAAGGATGCCGAAATCAGATATACATTGGATGGCAGCGAGCCCACAGAGCAATCGGTATTGTACGAGCAGCCTTTTGAACTGGACAAGACCACTTTAATAAAAGCCAAAGGATTCAAGGAAGGTCTCCGCTCAAGCAGAACATTATCCATATCGGCAACGAAAGCTGAATTGAAGGCTGCTCTTTCTGTAAATCCTACTCAGAATGGTACATCTTATAAGTACTTTGAAGGCACTTACCAGAAAGTGGCTGATGTAGAAAAGTCACCGTTGCTGGAGTCTGGTGTCATGCCCGAACCTTCTATTAAGGGTGCTAAGCAGGAGGATCATTTCGGTTATATCTTTTCTGGATTGATAAATGTTCCCGAAGATGGAGTCTATACTTTCCAGACCCGTTCGGACGATGGCAGTGTCTTGTACATTCACGATGAGCAGGTAGTCAATAATGATGCTTCCCATGCTGCAATTCCTGCTACCGGAATGGTCGCGCTGAAGAAAGGTTTTCATCCTTACAAGCTCTATTACTTTGAAGATTATGAAGGTGAGTATTTGAGCTGGGCTTGGAAACTGCCTTCTGCCGAGAAGTTGGCACCCATTCCTGCATCGGCTTTATTTGTGAAATAATAGTTTAATATATATGCTATGAGAAAGTTATTTTTGTTATTTTTACCTTTGTTCGCTGCATCATGCGGACAGGTGAAGCAGCAGGCACCTGCACCAGAGCCCGTTAATGTCATGAGTTTCAATATTCGCTATGACAATCCGGAAGATAGCTTGGACAACTGGCAATACCGTAAAGACCGCGCGGCAAATGCCATCCGTTTTTATGATGTGGATATATTGGGTACGCAAGAAGTACTTCATAATCAGTTGGAAGACCTTAAACAACGATTGCCGGAATACGGAGTCATCGGTGTAGGTCGTGAAGATGGAAAGGAAAAGGGTGAATATAGTGCACTCTGGTATAAGAAAGATCGTTTCAACTTGCTGGATTCTGGCTATTTCTGGTTGAGCGAGACTCCTGAAGTTGCCGGTTCCAAGGGCTGGGATGGAGCTTGTGAGCGTATCGCTTCATGGGCAAAACTGCAAGATAAAGTAAGTGGCAAGGAGTTCTTCGCATTGAATACCCACTTGGATCATGTAGGTGTTGCTGCACGTCGTGAAGGTATAAGCCTTATGCTGGATAAAGTAAATGAGTTGAGTGGTAACTTACCCGTAGTAGTAACGGGCGACTTTAATGCTAGTCCGGAATCGGATGTCATCAAACACGTGACTGACCCTTCCAATCCGGAACACTTGACAGATGCACGCCAGGCATCGGCAATTGTTTATGGTCCGGCATGGAGTTTCCATGATTTCGGAAAGATTCCTTACGATAAACGTCCGCTGATTGATTACGTTTTTGTACGTAATGGACTGAAAGTTTTGAGGTATGGTGTATTGGCTGAAACAGAGAATAATGCTTTCCTCTCCGACCATGCCCCTATTTTAGTAACGGTTGAATAATAAAACAATAATTATGACTAAGATATTAAGAATATGTATCGTTATGCTCTTGGCAGTCTTGCTACTGCCGGTAGAGTTATCGGCACAAAGCCGCCGTGATAAAGAACAGACCTATGTTTTGGACCAACCTTATGAGGTGACAAAGATTACCCCTCCCCAGGGCAAGAAGATAAAGAATGTCATCTTGATGATTGGTGATGGCATGAGTCTTATGCACGTATATTCTGCCTGGACAGCCAATCGAGGCAAGTTGTTTTTGGATAACTGCCAGGTAGTGGGTTTGTCTAAAACCTATTGTGCCAACAAGCTGATTACAGACTCGGGAGCGGGTGGAACAGCCATAGCTACGGGGCAGAAGACAAACTATCATTCTGTGGGTGTAGATACCGAAGGACGTCCTTTGAAATCATTGGTAGACCTGGCTGCTGCTAAAGGTAAATCGACCGGTATAGCGGTGACTTGCCGTCTGTGGGATGCCACTCCTGCTGATTTTTGTTGCCATAACAAGGATAGGGATGCGGAAGCTGAAATCGTAGCAGATTACGTTAATTGCAGTGCCGATTATGTATTCGGTGGAGGTGCCAAGCTTTTCGAAAACCGTGAAGATGGACGTGACTTGTTTAAGGAACTACGCGATAAAGGATTTCAGACTCCTCGCAGTTGGGATGAATTGGCTGGCATAAAGAGTGGTAAGGTATTTGCCGTACCTTATCCCGTCGATACTCCTCTTCCTGCTGAACGTGGCGACCTTTTGGCACGTGCTTCATTGAAAGGTATCGAATTGCTGAACCAAAATAAAAACGGTTTCTTTATGATGATAGAAGGTTCGCAGCTGGATGACTACGGACACTTCAATGACATTGATTTGCTGATGCAGGAAACACATGACTTTGACCGTACTATCGGTGCCATTTATGAATGGGCTGCCAAGGATGGAGAAACATTGGTAGTAGTTACTGCAGACCATGAGACTGGTGGACTTACGTTGGTTGATGGAGATTTGGCAGAAGGCAGAATCGTATGTAAGTTCTCTACCGGTGGTCATAGCGGTGTAATGGTACCAGTGTATGCTTTTGGTCCCGGTGCAGAGGAGTTTACAGGGATTTTTGAAAATACTGCTATCTTTGACAAGATAAAAAAACTGCTCAATTTGTAATTTAAAAAATAACTATTTCCTATGTTGAAACACATTTTATTGGTAAGCTTGCTTTCTTTTTCCACTCTCCCTTTGCTGAAAGCTCAGAGCTGTGGCAATGATGAAAAGTATCATTTGCCTTATAAAAATACATATGTAAAGGAACCGCTGGTCACTGAAAATGAGTATCGTGTGGCAAAACCTGAGACGATTGTGCCGAAAAGCTTCGAAGAAGCTCGGCAGATTCTTCCCAATCCCATTTGGGGTGGACATGACAAGGAACTTGAAATGTATTGGAAGGCATGGGAAATAGCTATCGGCAATATTCGTGCTCCTCAAGCAGGCTCGGGTTTTGTCTCAAGCTATTTGGATACAGCTTATAATGGTAATATCTTTATGTGGGATTCCTCTTTCATTCTGATGTTTGCCCGCTATGGTACCCGTTTCTTTCCTTTCCAGAATACGCTGAACAACTTTTACGCCAAGCAGCATCCCGACGGTTTCATTTGCCGTGAAATAAAGGCGGATGGTGCCGATTGCTTTGAACGCTATGATCCGGTGAGTACCGGACCGAATTTGATGCCTTGGTGTGAGATGGTCTATTTCCATCAGTTTGGTGATACGGAACGCCTGCACAAGATATTTCCGGTACTTTGTGCTTATTATAAGTGGTTGAAATTGAACCATACTTGGAGAAATGGAACCTACTGGTCAAGCGGATGGGGGACCGGCATGGATAATATGCCCCGTGTTCCGTCGGAATACAGCCCTATCTACAGTCACGGGCATATGATTTGGTTAGATACAAACCTACAGCAATTATTTACTGCCAATTTACTACTTGAGATGGGCTTTTATCTGGAACGTTGGCAAGAGATAGAAGAGTTTGAAGACGAAGCCAAAATGCTGGGAAAATATATCCATGACAATCTTTGGGATGAAAAGACCGGTTTCCTTTATGACCAGTATGCTGACGGTACGCTCTGTACAACCAAGGGAATAGGTGCCTATTGGGCTCTGTTTACTGATGTATTGGATTCTGTACAGTTGGACCGCATGGTGAAGGAATTGGATAATCCTGCCACATTCAACCGGAAACACCGTATTCCTTCTTTGTCTGCCGATAATCCCAAGTACAAGGAGAATGGCCGTTATTGGCAGGGTGGCGTATGGCCGGGAACTAATTACATGGTGATGCAGGGCCTTGTGCAGAAAGGTTATGGTAAACTGGCACGGGAGATTTGTTTGAATCATTATGCCCAGGTGTTTGAGGTCTATAAGAAGACTGGAACTTTTTGGGAATATTATGCTCCGGAAAGTGCTGAGCCGGGATTTATGGCAAGGGATAATTTTGTGGGTTGGGCAGGACTTCCTCCTATTGCTGAATTGATAGAATTTATTATCGGTATTCGGGGAGATTATGCCAAAAAGCAGATTATCTGGGATATGAATTTGACGGAGATTAACGGCATAGAACGCTATCCTTTTGGTCCCGAAGGGCTTATCTCCTTAAAAGCTGAAGCACGCCGTTCTGCAAGTGATGAACCTCGTATTACAGTAGATTCCAATATCGATTTTGAACTGTGTGTACTCTATGGTGGAAAAGAGAAAAAGATAAATGTGACATCCGGTAAGCATACCTATTAAAGAAGAAATCAATCATGAAAAACAATATGTCAAGACGCCAATTTCTGAAGACTGGCGGGCTTGCCTTGGCTGCAATGACCTTTCAGCCCGCTTCCGTATTATCTTCATCCGGGACTTTCAGCCAGAGATATGTTTCGTTGCGTCCTTCTGCAAGCAAAAGGAACTTCATTTCGAAGGCAGTAGATGCTGCCATTGAAGAAGCAAAGCCTAAAATAAAGGACGAGAAGTTGCGTTGGATGTTCGAGAACTGTTTTCCCAATACGCTTGACACTACTGTCAGATATAGAGTGAAGAATGGCAGACCAGATACTTTCGTCATTACAGGTGATATAGATGCCATGTGGTTGCGCGACTCTTCAGCGCAAGTATGGCCCTATCTGCCGTTGATGAAGAAAGATAAGGACTTGCAGTTGATGGTGGCAGGACTTGTCAACAGACAGACTGAATGTATCTTAATAGACCCGTATGCCAATGCCTTCAACGACGGGCCGTTGGGCAGCTATTGGGAAACCGACCATACACAACATATGGCTAAGGAACTGCATGAACGCAAATGGGAGATAGATTCTTTGTGCTATCCCATTCGTCTGGCTTATCATTATTGGCAATACACGGAAGACACGTCTGTGTTCGATGAAAATTGGCATAAAGCTATGCTGCTGGTGGTCAAGACCTTTAAAGAGCAACAGAGGAAACAAGGCTTAGGACCTTATAGCTTTACGCGCGATTGCGACCGCCCTACAGATTCGCAGATTAACAACGGATGGGGAGCACCGGTAAAGCCGGTCGGCTTAATCGTTTCTTCTTTCCGTCCGTCAGATGATGCTACACAATACGGTTTTCTGATTCCTGCTAATATGTTTGCGGTTGTGTCATTGCGCCAATTGGCTGAGATAGAGGATAAAGTTTATGGAAACAAGGACTTCTCCGGAGAATGTATAACATTGGCAGATGAAGTGGATGCAGCTATCCGTAGGTATGGTACTTTCAATCATCCGGTTTGTGGGCGTATTTATGCTTTTGAGGTCGACGGTTTTGGTAACGCGCTTTGTATGGACGATGCCAATGTACCCAGTTTGCTGGCTGCGCCTTATCTGGGTTATTGTTCTTTTAAAGATGCGATTTATCAGAATACCCGTAAAATGATATGGAGCGGCAATAATCCTTATTTCTTTAAAGGAAAAGCCGGTGAAGGGGTAGGAGGCCCTCATGTGGGATTGAATTATATCTGGCCGATGAGCATCATTATGAAGGCTTTTACAACGGATGATTCCGAAGAAATACGTGCTTGTCTGAAGCAACTTCGTGATACGGATGGAGGGACGGGCTTTATGCATGAGTCTTTCCATTCGGAGGATGCCGCGGACTTTACTCGTTCCTGGTTTGCCTGGACAAATACTTTGTTCGGTGAACTGATACTGAATACAATCAAGGAATATCCCAACTTATTATCCCAAATACTATGAAGATAAGATATTGGTTACTGGCTATGTCATTCATTTTTCTCTCTTGTGGGAGAGTGGCTGATGATGTAGCGGCAAACTATGGTATTATACCCATGCCGAATGAACTTGCTCCAATGCAGGGAGTGTATGTCTTGCAAGGGAAAAAAACAGTGGCTGTCCCTTCCGGGGAAGCCGCGATGAAAGTTTTTCATTATTTGGAGGATGCGTTGAAAAACACTTCTGTAACGCTGAAGGATATTTCGGAAACGGGAAAGGCCGATATTTGCTTATCTATAGATAATTCCTTGCCCAATGAGGCCTATACATTGGAGGTTTCTTCCGATAGGATAAATATATCTTCCAATGAAACTGCCGCCGGATTTTTTTATGGTGTCCAGTCTTTGCTGCAGCTCATGCCGGCAGCCATTTATGATGGTGACCGGAAATACGAAGGAAAGATTAGGATTCCTGCTGTCAGCATTACGGATGCTCCCCGTTTCCCTCATCGTGGGGCTATGATGGATGTAGGGCGTAATTTTCTGCCAAAAGAGGAAGTGCTGAAGTTTCTTGATTTGATGGCATTCTATAAATTGAATAAATTCCATTTTCATCTGACAGATGACCAAGGATGGAGAATAGAAATAAAGAAATACCCGAAACTGACTGAAATAGGTTCTTATCGTAAACAGACTCAGATAGGACACTCTGATTATTATTTTCCACGGCGTTACGATGGAAAAGAAAAGAGAGGCTATTATACGCAGGAAGAAATAAAGGAAATTGTGAAGTATGCATCCGACCGTTTCATTACGGTCATTCCCGAAATTGAAATGCCGGGACATGCATCCGCAGCACTGGCTTCCTATCCGGAACTTTCTTGCGGACTGGGAAAGACTTATGTGGTGCGTGATTATTTTGATGTTTTTGATGAGGTCTATTGTCCCAAAGAGCATACATTTGAATTCTTACAAAATGTGCTGACCGAAGTTATGGAACTCTTCCCCAGCCATTATATCCACATTGGTGGAGATGAGTGTCCCAAGAAAGCATGGAAGAAGTGTGCCCATTGCCAGCATTTGATGAAGTGGGAAGGTCTGCCCAACGAAGAAGCTCTGCAAAGTTGGTTTATCCATCGGATTGAGCAATTTGTGAACAGTAAAGGGCGTGACATCATCGGGTGGGATGAGATTCTGGAAGGAGGGCTTGCTCCTAATGCTACCGTCATGTCATGGCGTGGCGAAAAAGGAGGTATCGAAGCGGCTCACCAACGGCATAAAGTCATTATGACACCCGGCAAAAAGTGTTATTTGGATTACTACCAGGAAAGTCCGGAATTTGCCCCGTTGGCTATCGGCGGTTTTCTTCCGTTGGATACGGTGTACAATTATAACCCGCTTCCTGCTGAACTGACTCCGGAAGAACAAGCTTATATAATAGGTGTACAAGCCAATATCTGGGGAGAGTACATACAGACTCCCGAGTATTTTGAATATATGGCTTTCCCTCGTTTGCTGGCTATGTCAGAGGTGCAATGGACACAGCCGGAACATAAGGACTTCGAGTCGTTTGCCCGTAGGCTGGATAAGGAGTTTGAACGATTGGATTATTGCGGAGTGAATGCTTGCCGCAACTTCTATGAAGTCAATCAGGCTGGTGCGTGGAACAAGTCGCAGCAGACTTATGAGGTGACTTTGAACACCTTCTGTCCGGATGCCGATATTTACTATGCGGTAAATGATTCAACGGTCAACACTTCATCTTCCCTTTATAAGACTCCGATACCGTTGGACGAGGATGCAACTGTTTATTCGGCAGTTTACAGAGACGGTAAGCCGTTGGGGAAAGTGACCCGCAAGAGCTTTGCTGTAAACAAGGCAACCGGATGTGACTATACTTGTAATCCTGCAGCAGGATGGGAACACCTGAATGAAGGCTTCGGGCTGACTGATGGACGACGTGGCTATGCCCGCGACATGCGTCGCTGGATTAGCTTCTACCAGGATACTGTACAGATTGTAGTGGAACTGAAGAAACCTCAAAAAGTCAAGGAAGTGGCCTTTTCTTCTTTATGGCGGCCGGTAAATGAGATATGGCCGGCAAGGGCGATGAGTGTTTCTGTTTCAATGGATGGTCAGACTTTTATTCCGGTGGGCACTAAACGGCTGACTTATGATTTTAGCTTGACGGAAGGCACCCGTTTTCCGGCATCTCTTTCATTTGCCGAAACGGAAGCTACATTTGTCCGCTTGGAATTATTGAGTGGTGGCTTGTGCCCGAAAGGATATTTTCATGAAGGGTTGCAGAGTGAGTTGGCAATAGATGAAATAGAAATATATTAATCTCAAGAAATTATGAAGAAAATAGTTGTTCTTTTAGTTGTACTGTTGGGCTGTATGCCGGTAACGGCTTTTGCGCAGAAGCAATTCTTTTTTAAGGATGGCAGGTTTGTAGTAGCACAGTTTACAGATTTGCACTGGATGCCGGGTTCTGCAAAGTGTGCCGAAACGGCAGCTACTATCCGTGCTGTCCTGGCAGCCGAACATCCGGACATTGCTATACTGAGTGGGGATGTGGTGACCGATGACCCTGCTATGGATGGATGGAAAAGTGTAGTGGATATTTTCAATGAAGCCAAGATGCCTTTTGTGGTGATGATGGGAAACCATGATGCAGAATACTTGACGCGCAATGAAATCTATGATTTCCTCTTGAAGTCTCCCTACTATGTGGGGGCAAAAGGCCCTGAAGATATTATGGGATGTGGTAATTGTGTGATTTCTATTTATAGTCCGGAGAAGAAGGACCAGGTAGAGGCATTGCTCTATTGCATGGATTCCAACGACTATCAGCCTAATAAAATCTATGGTGCTTACGACTGGATTCATTTCGACCAAATAGAATGGTACAGAAAGCAAAGTAAACACTTTGCAGAGAAGAACGGTGGTAATCCCGTTCCTGCTTTGGCCTTTTTCCATATTCCGCTGATTGAATACAACGAAATCAGAGGTGACGGGAAAACTTATGGCAATGACAAAGAAGGTGGAGTTGCCTCTGCTAATATCAATTCTGGTATGTTTGCTTCCTTCCTTGACATGAGGGATGTAATGGGAGTATTTGTAGGACATGACCATGATAACGATTTTATAGGAATAGATAAAGGTATTGCATTGGGATACGGACGGGTGACCGGTGCGGATGCGTATGGAGAGTTGACGAGAGGAGCCCGTATCATTGAACTGTACGAAGACCAATTCAAATTTGACACATGGATTTCCACTCCTTCGGGAAGGGAGGCTGCCTACTATTACCCTTCAGGTCTGAATTCGGATGAGGAGCAGAGTATGGCTTATTTGCCGGCTACGGGAACTTCTCCCAAGAAGCAGGGCGTGGCATATACCTATTATGAAGGCAAATGTAAACGTGTTGCCGATATTGCCGCCTGCAATAAAGTGAAGGAAGGGGTGATGAAGAACTTCTCGATTGAAGAAGTAGCCGTCCCTGATCATTTTGCTTATGATTTCCGTACGTTGGTGAAAATTCCAGAAAGGGGAGTATACCGTTTCTATACTTTTTCCGATGATGGTTCTAAACTATACATAGACGGTAAATTGATTGTTGATAACGACGGTGGACACAGCGGACGCCGTGCCGAAGGGAAAGTCGCTCTCGAAGCAGGGTACCACGAGTTGCATCTGCTGTATTTCGAAGATTACATGGGCCAGGAATTGGAAGTCGGGTATTCGGGACGGAATGTTCTGGAAACCGTGTTACCTGATACCATGTTGTTTGTACCGGATTAAATCAGCGCTGGTAACTCTTTGTCTGGTACTCTTTCCGATATTCATTGGGAGAGACTTTCTTCAAAGCTTTGAATTGGCGGGACAAGTTCTTCAGATTGTTTATTCCGACTTGTTCCGCCACATCTGCAATCGGAGCATCACTGGCCAACAGCAATTGGGCAAAGCGTTCCATCCTAAGGTTGAAGATGTATTTGTGGATGGATTGCTGGGTGACTTGCTTGAAGCGAATCTCCAATAAACGGCGTGATAATGGTACTTGTTTCACTATATCCGATACAGTGATATCAGCTGCTATATTCTGATGGATATATTTCAGAGCGGTTTGGATATGGGCATCGGTGGTAGAATAGAAGTCGGTCGAAAGCCGGTTGATTATATTAACTGGTTGGAGCACTACGTCCTGATAAGTGGCCTCCTCATCATTCAATAGATGTTCTATGAGGGCAGCTGCCTCAAATCCGCCTCTTACAATGTTTTGGCTGATACTGGATAGGGGAGGGTCTGAAAGATTGCATATAATCTCATCATTGTCGACTCCTAATATTGCTATCTTGTCGGGCACTCTGATGTTGTTGACTTTACAGATTTCCGTAATGCGGTTACCTTGATTGTCATCGCAAGCCATGAGTGCCGTAGGTTGTGGCAATGACTTTAACCAGTTGAGCAGGGGCGGTGCTTCATAAAACCATAAGTCATCAAGGGATTGGTCCTGATAAGAATAGAAATTGTTTCCAAACCCTTGGGCTGCTATACATTCATAGAAACCCTCGCAACGTTCTTGTGACCATACCGTATCGCGATAACCATAGAATGCGAAGTTCTGAAAGCCTTTACTCAGAAAAAACTCTGCTGCCATTCTGCCGGTCTTGCGGTAATCGCCGGTGATGTTTGGAATATTGCTGAACCTTGATTTATAATCCTGGGCCAATGCGATAATTCCGTTTTCACGGAATAGCTCCACGTTGTCATCATTGTCAAATCTGCCGATGATTGCATCTGCATGCCATGTCTTTGCCCATTTCAAGACTCCTTCTATACCATGACTGTTTTTGTAGGAGGGTGGCATACGGCATACTACCCATGGCTCATGGCTTTTGGAATAGGCCAATACCCCCTTTAGCAGATTGTACGAAAAGGACTCTGTAAAATCGGTCAATAATATCAATCGAATCATAGCAGTTGACTAAATGTAACTGATTGTTACTTATACAAATGTTAGCTTAATTGACAAATATAGGATTTTATTTCTTTTTCTTCAAATCTTTTCCCTCATATTTGCAGATTGCTTCAATCCATTTTTCTTCCAGTGGCTTGGACTCGTGTTTGGCGAGGTCGAAGGCTACCATGACGGAGGTACATACGCATTTTACTTCTTGGGTTTCCGTATCAATGACCCGTTGGGCGAGGTGGAAGCTTTTGGTTCCTATCTCAGTGACGGCAGTTTGCACGGCGATATGGTCCGAACCATAAATCTGTGCGAGGAAGTTTGCTTCAATATGGACGACAACGATACCATCCTTTTCCCAATCTACATCCGGGCATACGGAAGCGAAATATTCCGTTTTTCCTAAATCATAAAAAGAGAAGTAAACAGTGTTGTTTACATGGCCGAATTTGTCGACGTCATTGAAGCGTAGTTGTATGGGCAGGGTGTGGTTAAATTGAATTTCTTCCATTGTTTTCTCTTAAACTTTGTTTATAATCGCTGCAAAAATACTATTTTTGCGTGTTAATCCGTGAACTTATATATCAAGAAATGATAGAAGACATCAAAAAAGCCTGCCAGGTAATGAGCGAGGGCGGGGTAATTCTGTATCCGACAGATACGATTTGGGGTATAGGTTGTGACGCTACCAATGAAGAAGCGGTGCGCCGTGTATATGAAATCAAGCAACGCTCTGACAGTAAGGCGATGCTGGTATTGGTAGATTCTCCGGTAAAGGTGGATTTCTATGTGCAGGATGTTCCGGAGGTTGCCTGGGATTTGATAGAACTGGCTGACAAGCCCCTTACCATAATTTATTCCGGAGCGCGTAATCTGGCTCCTAACTTGCTTGCCGAAGATGGTAGTGTAGGTATCCGTGTCACCAGTGAGGCATTTTCAAAACGGCTTTGTCAGCAGTTCCGCAAGGCGATAGTCTCTACTTCTGCCAATGTCAGCGGGCAACCGTCTCCCGGTAACTTCAGTGAAATAAGTGAAGACATCAAGTCTGCGGTGGATTATATAGTAGGATACCGCCAGGAGGAAACGGGACGCCCGAAACCGTCCAGTATCATCAAGTTGGGCAAGGGCGGAGTCATTAAGATTATTCGCGAATAAAAGGAAAAATGGCAGAGGACAAGAGGAGTTTGTTGCAGCGCTTCATCATATGGCGCGAAAAGAATATCAAGGAAAAGCGGTTCATACTGATTCTCAGTTTTCTTGTAGGTATCTTTACGGCATTCGCCGCACTGATACTGAAAGTCATCATACACTGGATACAGAACTTCCTGACGGATAATTTCAATGCGACGGAAGCCAACTACCTTTATCTGGTCTATCCGGTAGTGGGTATCTTCCTGACCGGATTGTTTGTCCGCTACGTGGTGAAGGACGACATCAGTCATGGTGTTACCAAAATCCTATACGCCATCTCGCGGCGGCAGGGACGCATCAAACGGCATAACACTTGGTCGTCCATCATAGCCAGTTCCATTACCATCGGTTTCGGTGGTTCGGTCGGGGCAGAGGCGCCTATTGTGCTGACGGGTTCGGCTATCGGTTCCAATCTGGGAACCATCTTCAAGATGGAGCATCGTACGCTGATGCTATTGGTGGGATGTGGTGCTGCCGGTGCGGTTGCAGGCATTTTCAAGGCGCCGATTGCCGGTCTGGTATTTACGCTGGAGGTACTGATGATAGATTTGACAATGTCCTCCTTGTTGCCGTTGCTGATATCTGCGGTGACGGCTGCAACTGTTTCCTATATCGTGACGGGTACGGATGCCATGTTCAAATTCCATCTGGACCAAGCTTTCGAACTGGAGCGTATTCCGTATGTCATTATGCTGGGTATCTTCTGCGGATTGGTTTCCCTTTATTTTACCCGGGCCATGAACTCTGTGGAAGGCGTGTTCGGAAGGTTGAGAACTCCCTATAAGAAACTGATAATGGGCGGTGCCATGCTGAGTATCCTGATATTCCTTTTCCCACCGTTGTATGGCGAAGGTTACGATACGATAGAATTGTTGCTGAATGGGATGAGCAATGCCGAATGGGACACGGTGATGAATAATTCCTTCTTCTACGGGCACGGCAATCTGTTGCTGATATACCTCATACTGATTATTCTGTTCAAGGTCTTTGCCTCGAGTGCCACGAATGGCGGGGGCGGTTGCGGCGGTATCTTCGCACCTTCGTTGTATCTGGGTTGTATTGCCGGTTTTGTCTTTTCACATTTCAGCAATGAAATAGAGATGACGGCTTATCTGCCCGAGAAGAACTTTGCCTTGATGGGAATGGCGGGGGTCATGAGTGGGGTCATGCACGCTCCGCTGACCGGCGTGTTCCTCATAGCCGAGCTTACGGGAGGATACGACCTGTTTCTGCCACTGATGATTGTTTCCGTCAGTTCTTATCTTACCATCATCATGTTCGAGCCTCATAGTATCTATTCCATGCGTTTGGCCAAGAAAGGAGAACTGTTGACGCACCATAAGGACAAGGCCATCCTTACCCTGATGAAGATGGAGAATGTGGTGGAAAAGGATTTTGTGACCGTGCATCCCGAAATGGATTTGGGCGAACTGGTAAAGGCCATTTCTGCCTCGCATCGCAATGTCTTTCCCGTGACGGATAAGGAAGGGGTGCTGATTGGCATTGTCTTGTTGGACGATATCCGGAACATTATGTTCCGCCAGGAGTTATATCATCGCTTTACGGTGGGAAAACTGATGACTTCGGCTCCGGCACGTCTGTATGATACGGACAGTATGGAGCGGGTGATGCGTACCTTTGATGATACGAAGGCGTGGAATCTGCCGGTGGTGGATGCGGAAAACAAATACTTGGGCTTCGTGTCCAAGTCGAAGATATTCAACTCGTACCGTGAAGTATTGGTACATTTTTCAGAAGACTGAGGACTTTTTGGTATTTACTATTTTACTATTTACAAGTTACTATTTGCCGTTCGGGGTGATGGGGCATTGTAAATCGCAAAGAAGATGCTTCGTACATTGTAAATGGTAAATTGTAAATGGGCAAATGAGCTGCCTCGCAAATGGTACATTGTAAATGGTAAACTGTAAATGAAATGGTGGAAAAGAAGAATTTGAGGATTGTATATATGGGTACTCCCGACTTTGCGGTGGAGGCTCTTCGTTGCCTGGTAGAAGGAGGCTACAATGTGGTGGGTGTCATTACGATGCCCGACAAGCCTGCCGGACGGGGACATAAACTCCAGTTTTCTCCGGTGAAGCAGTATGCACTGGAACATAATCTTCCGCTTCTTCAGCCGGAGAAGCTGAAGGATGAGGCTTTTGTGGAGGCGTTGCGTGCATGGAAGGCCGATTTGCAGATAGTCGTTGCCTTCCGCATGTTGCCGGAGGTGGTATGGAACATGCCGCGATTGGGCACCTTCAACCTGCATGCTTCCCTGCTTCCGCAGTATCGCGGCGCAGCCCCCATCAACTGGGCGGTGATTAATGGTGATACGGAAACGGGCATCACCACTTTCTTCCTGAAACATGAGATTGACACCGGTGAGGTTATCCAGCAGGTACGGGTACCCATTGCCGATACGGACAACGTGGGTATCGTCCACGACAAACTGATGCTGTTGGGCGGTCGCCTGGTGGTAGAAACCGTAGATGCCATTCTTGCCGGTACAGTGAAAAGTATTCCTCAAGAAGAAATGGCCGTCGTGGGTGAACTGCGTCCGGCACCGAAAATCTTCAAAGATACTTGTCGTATTGACTGGAACCGCCCGGTGAAGCGTATTTACGATTTTATACGCGGTCTTTCTCCCTATCCTGCCGCTTGGACGGAGCTGGTCCAACCCGGTGGAGAATCTGTTGTGGTAAAAATCTTCGAGACGGAGAAAATAGGGGAATCCCATCAACTGGTTCCCGGAACCTTGCAGACAGACGGGAAGACCTATATCCGCGTTGCTGCCGAAGATGGCTTTGTCGGCATCTGCTCCCTCCAGCTTCCGGGCAAGAAGAAACTGAAAACGGATGAACTGTTGCGCGGCTTCCGGTTGACGGAAGGATACGTGATGAAATAACTGATTGTCATTCAATGACTTCCTACTGCAAACTTACTGCATACCTTTTGCAGCGTCACTGCAAACCGCTTTGCAGTGTTGCTGCAACTAATATGCAGTGTGACTGCAACTGCTTTGCAGTGCTACTGCAACACGTTTGCAGTGACGCTGCAAAAGGTATGCAGTAAGTTTGCAGTGAGAGTTTTGATTTCCAATGTTAGGCTGAATTAAATCTTTTCTCTATATTTGTACATAACAAAGTTCGTAAACTTTAGAACATAACATTATGAAACCAATCATATCCCCTTCTATTCTCTCTGCCGATTTTGGTTATCTGGCACGAGACATTGAAATGATTAACGAAAGTGAGGCTGAGTGGGTACATATCGACATCATGGACGGTGTGTTTGTCCCCAATATTTCTTTCGGATTCCCGGTACTGAAGTATGTGGCAAAACTGTCGCAGAAACCTTTGGATGTGCATCTGATGATTGTACAGCCGGAGAAGTTTATTCCGGAGGTGAAGGCTCTGGGGGCACATGTCATGAATGTGCATTACGAGGCTTGTCCGCATCTGCACCGTGTGGTGCAGCAAATCCGCGAAGCAGGGATGCAGCCGGCGGTAACAATTAATCCGGCAACTCCCGTATCCTTGTTGAAGGATATTATTAATGATGTATACATGGTGCTGATAATGAGCGTAAATCCTGGCTTCGGCGGACAAAAGTTCATAGAGCATTCTCTTGATAAAGTGCGCGAGTTGCGTGAATTGATTACGGTTACCGGTTCGCAGGCCTTGATAGAAGTGGACGGTGGCGTAAACTTGGAAACCGGTTCGCGTCTGGTAGAAGCTGGAGCAGATGTACTGGTGGCAGGCAATGCCGTTTTCTCGGCTCCCGATCCGAAGGAGGCCATCCGTGCATTAAGGAATCTGTAATCCGTCTTCTGGATTGATAATCGACAGCTGGCAACGGCATCCTTTCCTTCGACTGTTGATGCCGTTGGTAGTTGGTATTTTGTGTGGAGATGCGTTTCCACACGTGCTTTCTGCATGGGAGTATGTGGCAGGTTTTCTGCTTTTTCTTTTTATTATAGGTAGATACAAGCATACCGGATGGGTGTATGGAGCGGCGGTATACCTTTTCTTGGGTGGTACGGGGGGCTGCTTGATGAGTTGGCAGCAGGGAAAGACGGTATTTCCCTTTTCGGGCAAAACTGCTGTTTATAGGGTTTGTATCCGTGAGCATCCAGAAGAGAGGGAGCGCAGCATATTGTGCAGGGTTGCCCTGCTGGGAGAGGTAGAGAAGGATACAGTTACGGGTTGCCCCCGGAATCATCTTTTTCTGGCTTATTTTCCGAAAGATTCTGCTACGGCCACTTTGCGCCGTGGTGATGAGTTGCTGGTATCTACCCGGCTTGCTCCTCCGGCGAACAATGGTAATCCCGACGAGTTTGACTATGCTCGCTACCTGAGGCGGAAAGGTTATAGCGGCACGGTCTACGTGGCTGACGGACATTGGCGGAAGACGGGGCATGATGCCTCCCGCACTGTCAGCCAGGTAGCACTGGATTATAGGGCGAAAGTAGTTGGCTTATACCGGAGTTTGGGTTTTGAAGCTGATGAATTGGCGGTACTTGCTGCGTTGACAGTGGGAGATAAAGAGGAACTGAGCGATGATATTGTGGAGACCTACTCCGTCTCGGGAGCCAGCCATGTACTGGCACTTTCGGGATTGCATATAGGGTTTCTGTATGCTTTGCTCTTGTTTGTGCTTCGTCCTTTGTGGAGGCGATGGCGGCGGTTGAAACCTTTGTTGCTTTTGCTTCTGGTCCTTTTCTTGGTGAGTTTTGCTTTTTTCACGGGATTGTCTTCCTCGGTGGTGCGGTCGGTCGTCATGTTCTCTTTGTTGGCGTTTGCCGGTTTGCAGCCGGAAAAGCCGCTGACTCTGAATACGCTGGCGGCAACTGCTTTCCTGATGCTGCTGTGCAAGCCGGTCTGGTTGTTTGATGTCGGTTTTCAGTTGTCATTCTCGGCGGTTGCAGCTATTGTACTTGTACAGCCTAAGTTATATGCCCTTTGGAAGGTTGACAATCGTTTCCTGCGATATTTGTGGGGACTTATGACAGTGTCTGTGGCTGCTCAGCTGGGCACGGCCCCTTTGGTCATTTTCTATTTCTCCCGTTTTTCCACTCATTTTCTGTTGACTAATCTTTGGGTAATTCCCATGGTGTCACTCGTTCTGTATTCTGCTGTCTTTCTGTTGATGCTTACGCCGCTGCCTTTTGTACAACATCTGTTTGCAAGGGTAGTAGAGGCATTGGTACATGTCCAGAATGAAGTGCTCCGCTGGATAGAGCATCTTCCCGGCGCTGCTGTTGATGATATTTGGCTGGATATATGGGGTGTTTTGCTCGTCTATCTGTTCTTGGGGATGGCATATTATGGCTTTCTACGCCTTACGGTACGTAGAGTATGCTTTGCGTTGCTGGCATTGTTGGCAGTGGTTTCCTGGCATTCCCTTTCCATCATGTCCAATGCTCCCCGGCAGGGGATTGCTTTTTATAGCGTGAGAGGCTGTCCCGTTGTCCATTGTATGGCAGACAACCGTCATTCTTGGTTGGCATGTGCCGATAGCTTGCCGGATATGCCGCGTCTGTGCCGTGCCCTTTCTCCGCATTGGAGCCGCCTGCATCTGGAGACTCCCCGACTGGTTGCCGGAGATTATACAACTCCCGGCTTATCCATGCGCAACCAGATTGTCTCTTACGCCGGTAAGCGCATCTGTCTTCTTTCCGACAACCGTTGGAGAAACAAGAACTCTTCCCGTCCCCTTTCAGTTGATTATCTGTATGTCTCCAAGGGGTATCAAGGTGGGGTAGAGGAACTTACTTCACTCTTTTCCATGGGCATGGTGGTGCTTGACGCTTCTCTTTCAGACTATTATCAGAATAAGATTGCCAATGATTGCGTTCGCTTAGGTATTCCCTATCTTCTTCTTTCTCAAAAAGGTTCTTACCGCATATTGTTATAAATCACAAACTTTTCGTACTTTTGCCCCTTCAATTTGTTATAAACGCCAAATAGTAAATAGTCAATCGTCAAATAGTAAATAAAAATATGTTGACCAAAGTAATAGAACAATCCAAGATAGACCATTTCACCAAATGGTTTGACCGTGCAGACAAGATAGTAATCGTTTCACATGTGGGTCCCGACGGGGACGCCATCGGCTCTTCTCTGGGCTTGTGGCACTTCTTCAGCTCGCAGGGAAAGACGGCGAATGTTATTGTGCCGAACGCCTTTCCCGACTTCTTGAAATGGATGCCCGGGAGCAAGGACGTCCTTCTGTACGACCGCTACAAGGAGTTTGCCGACAAGCTGATTGCCGAGGCGGATGTCATTTGTTGTCTGGACTTTAATGCTATCCATCGTATAGATGCCATGGGTGACGCTGTTCTTGCATCCCCGGCAAGAAAAATACTGATAGACCATCATCTCCATCCGGAGGATTTCTGCAAGATTATCATTTCCCATCCGGAGATATCCTCCACTTCGGAACTGGTTTTCCGCCTGATTTGCCGTATGGGCTATTTCAGTGACATTTCAAGGGAAGGAGCAGAGTGTATCTATACGGGTATGATGACGGATACCGGCGGGTTCACCTATAATTCCAATAATCGGGAAATCTATTTCATCATCAGCGAACTGTTGTCGAAAGGTATTGACAAGGACGAGATTTACCGTAAGGTGTTCAATACTTATTCAGAAAGCCGTTTGCGCCTAATGGGATATGTCTTGTCACAAATGAAGGTCTATCCGGACTATCATGCAGCCTTAATTTCTCTGACTAAAGCCGAACAAAGCCAGTTCGACTATGTGCGTGGAGATAGTGAAGGGTTTGTGAACATTCCTTTAAGTATCAAAGGGGTGATTTTCTCTTGCTTCCTGCGTGAAGATACGGAGAAGCCGATGATAAAGATTTCTTTACGTTCGGTCGGTACATTCCCCTGCAATCAGCTGGCTGCCGAGTTCTTTGGCGGCGGCGGTCATTTGAATGCTTCCGGCGGTGAATTTTATGGAACGATGGATGAGGCCCGCAAGGTCTTTGAGCAGGCTTTGGAGAAATACAAACCGCTGCTGAATGCCAAAGGATAAAAAAAGTTCAGTTGTAAAGGTTAAAAGTTACGAACTTTCTATCCGCAGCTTTCAACTTTCAAGGAAATCAGATACTTTTGTACGAAATTACTAAATAACAGAAATGAAGAAACTTACTTTATTCTTTTTTGCCTTACTTGCAGTTTGTTTAGCCTTCCAGGCATGCGATAATTCTAAAACTTATGCCGAAATGCTTGAGGAAGAAAAAGATGCCATCAAAGCATTTATCAAAGACAGTAGCATTGTCGTTATTTCTCAAAGTGAGTTCTATGCGCAAGATTCGACCACGGATGTAAGCAGGAATGAGTATGTGCAGCTGGCAAGCGGGGTATATATGCAGATTGTGGATAAAGGTTCGACGAATCCTGCGGATACAATAAAACCGAATGATTTGGTTTTGGTGCGTTATGAAGAGCTGAACTTGCAGTCTGGATATTTAATGTCTAATCTGGATATACCGATACCAGATTATTTGGATGAATTCAAATATACAGTTACCTCGTCATCTATTGCCGGAATTTTCATAAAGGGTTCTATGCGTCTTGCCTATGGTACGTCTGTGCCTGCTGGCTGGCTGGTGGCTTTGAAGTACGTTCGTGATAGGGCGCATGTGAAATTAATCGTTCCTTCTAAAATGGGGCAACAACAAGCTATGGAGAGGGTTTATCCTTGTTACTATGATATTCATAAATTCCAAATTTGGAACTAACCTATAAATTTTAAATCATTAACCTATGACTCTAATCAAATCTATTTCTGGAATCCGCGGAACTATTGGCGGTGGTGCTGGCGAGGGATTGAATCCGCTCGACATTGTGAAGTTCACTTCAGCTTATGCTACCTTGATTCGCAAGACGTGTACTGTAAAAAGTAACAAAATTGTAGTGGGACGTGATGCCCGCATTTCCGGTGAGATGGTCAAGAACGTAGTAGTCGGTACCTTGATGGGTATGGGCTGGGATGTAGTGGACATTGATTTGGCTTCTACTCCGACTACCGAGCTGGCTGTAACCATGGAAGGTGCCAGTGGAGGTATTATTCTGACTGCCTCACACAATCCCAAGCAGTGGAATGCGTTGAAACTGCTGAATGAAAAGGGCGAATTTCTGAACGCTGCCGAAGGCCAGGAAGTACTCCGCATTGCCGCCGCCGAAGAATTCGACTATGCCGAAGTGGACCAACTTGGCTCGTACCGTCAGGATTTAAGCTACAACCAGAAACACATCGACAGTGTATTGGCACTTGACCTCGTAGATGTGGAAGCTATCCGAAAGGCAAACTTTCGTGTTGCCATCGACTGTGTAAACTCTGTGGGCGGTATCATATTGCCGCAGCTGCTCGAGCAGCTTGGTGTTCAGCACGTAGAGAAGCTCTATTGCGAACCGACCGGTAACTTCCAGCATAATCCCGAGCCTCTGGAAAAGAACTTGGGTGACATCATGAACCTGATGAAAGGGGGGAAGGCAGACGTTGCATTTGTTGTAGACCCTGATGTAGACCGCCTGGCAATGATTTGCGAAGACGGCAAGATGTACGGTGAAGAATATACGCTGGTTACTGTTGCCGACTACGTATTGAAACATACTCCGGGCAATACGGTATCCAATTTGAGTTCGACCCGTGCCTTGCGCGATGTAACCCGCAAGTATGGGCAAGAATATTACGCTTCCGCCGTAGGTGAAGTGAATGTAACTACCAAAATGAAGGAAGTAGGTGCCGTTATCGGTGGCGAAGGAAACGGTGGGGTAATCTATCCGGCCAGCCACTATGGACGTGATGCCTTGGTAGGTATTGCCTTGTTCTTGAGCCATCTGGCACACGAAGGCAAGAAGGTGAGCGAACTCCGTGCATCCTATCCTGCATACTTCATGGCAAAGAATCGTGTAGACTTGACTCCTGAAACAGATGTAGATGCTATTCTTGCCAAGGTGAAGGAGCTGTATAAGAATGAAGAAATCAATGATATAGACGGTGTGAAGATTGACTTCCCCGACAAATGGGTTCATCTGCGTAAAAGCAATACGGAACCGATTATCCGCGTTTATAGTGAGGCCGGTACACCAGAAGCTGCCGAGGAAATCGGTCAGCAGATTATGAAGGTGATTGAAGACCTGGCAAAATAAGACTGATTGTAATGACTGTTATATGTCCCACTTTTCTTTTGGAGAGTGGGACTTTTTTTAGGGAGTATTTATTGCTGCTACAATTCGATGACTTTCTCTATCTCTTCTTCAAAGTTTGGAGTAAAGACTTCCTTGCCTATGCTTTTTTTGATTTCATCAATGCTCCAGAAACGTCCTCCGTCCAGCTCGTCACTGGGATGTATTTCACCGTCGTAGACCGTTTTGTGTACGAAGACCAGTTCCTTTTCGCGGGCAGACTCGAAGACATAATGCAAGACGGTTTCGGGAACAAAGTCGGTAATGCCGAGTTCTTCGCGTACCTCGCGTTTCAGCGCCATCTCTACACTTTCACCTAAATCGACGTGTCCGCCTACGGAGGTGTCCCACTTCCCCGGTTGTATGTCTTTCCATTCGGGACGTTTCTGCAGATACAGCTCACCTTTGGAATTGAATACATGAAGATGGATTACCGGATGCAGCAGTTTGCTACCGTTATGGCATTCGCCACGGGTGGCGGCACCTATGATGTTGCCTTGTTCGTCGACAAGGGGGAACATCTCTTGATTGTTATCGTGGTTCATTGTGTTTAGGGTATTAATAATGATGAATCTCCATAGCTCAGAAAGCGGAAATCATGTGCCAGTGCATAGTTATAAATCTTCTGCCAGTCGCCGTGTACGAAAGCTGATACGAGCAGCAGCAAGGTGCTTTGCGGTTGGTGGAAATTAGTCACCATAGCCTTCACGATTTTGTATTCATATCCCGGGGCGATGATGATTTGAGTGCTGGTATGCAGAGTCTCCATACTATGCTTGTCAAGATAGGCGACAATGGCTTGCAGGGCTTCTACTGCAGGGGTGGTGGCGGCCTTGGCAGACATTTCATAAGGTTGCCATTGGTGGACGTGCAAGTCTTCCTCTGTGGCTTCTGGATTATTCAGTAAAGTGACTCCGATGTGATAAAGGCTTTCCAATGTGCGCACTGAAGTTGTTCCTACGGCCACTGCCTTGCCGCCGTGTACTATGAGTTTTTCCAATGTGTTGCGCGAGACAGAGATGTATTCCGTATGCATTTCGTGCCCTTCTATTTCTTCACTTTTCACCGGTTTGAAGGTTCCGGCTCCCACATGGAGTGTCAGCTCTTCCAATTCTACTCCTTTATTGCGCAATGCGTCCAATACGCGTGGGGTGAAATGCAGTCCCGCTGTAGGGGCAGCCACCGAACCTTTGATTTTGGAGTAGACAGTCTGGTAAGTCTCCTTGTCACTTTCCTGGGTCTCCCGGTTCAAGTAGGGGGGGATGGGCAATTCACCGAAGACCTCGAGAATGTCGGCAAAAGTCACTTCCGGATTATTCCAGCGGAAGTTTATCCAATGGCTGGTTCCGTGGCATTCACCCCGTTCGGCGGTCAGGGTGAGTGACTTGCCTTTCACGGTCATCTCACGTCTCAGCATGCCTTCCTTCCATTTTTTCAGGTTGCCGACCATGCAGAGCCAGGCGGCATGCTCGGTTTGCTGGAAGTTGAGGGCGTAGTCGTTCGGCTGTATGGGTTCCAGGCAGAATACTTCAATCAGTGCTCCCGTTTCTTTCCGGAAATGCAGGCGTGCTTGGATGACTTTGGTATTGTTGAATATCATCAGGCTTCCCGATGGCAGATACTCCGGCAGTGAAGTGAATCTGTCTTCTGAAACTTCTCCGTGGCGATACAATAACAGTTTGGACTGGTCACGTACGGACAATGGGAACTTTGCAATGCGTTCGTCCGGCAACGGGTAGTTGAATTCGCTGATTCTGATATGTCTGGGGTCTTCTTTCATGATGGCTTTCTCTTTATTATATCGGCTGCAAAGGTACGGATATTTGGGAAGATTTGAAGAATAAGGGAAATAATTCCTAACTTTGCAGGAAGAAAGTAGGAAAAGACAAACTAAAAGATAAGTTACTATGAAGATAGGAGATAAAGTTCGTTTCCTCAGCGAAGTTGGGGGCGGTGTTGTGACAGGATTTCAAGGGAAAAACATCGTGTTGGTGGAAGATGTCGACGGTTTTGACATACCGATGCCCATAAACGAATGTGTGGTGATAGAGACCGATGATTATAATATCCCCACTCCGGCAGCCAAAGCGGCTGCCAAGAAGAAGCGGGAAGAAGAGCAACAATTGCGCACGGCCGCTACTGCGGCAAGGCCGTCTGCTATGGAGTCTCAGGTTTCAGAGCCTCAATCGGTCCGTTTGGAGAAACCGCAGATATCTGTTTATCGTCAGCCCGAGATGAAAGGTGGAGATATCCTGAATGTCTTTCTGGCCTTTGTTCCGGAGGATATCAAGGCTGTCAGCACTACACCTTTCGAGGCATATTTGGTGAACGACAGTAATTATTATATGTATTACACCTATTCGAGTGCCGAAGGAAAGTCCTGGACAGCCCGTTCGCATGGTTTGATAGAGCCGAATACGAAACTTCTGCTGGAGGAGTTCGAAAAGTCCGAGTTGAACGACCGTGAACGTGTGATGGTACAGCTGGTGGCATTCAAAGATAACCGTGCGTTCACAATGAAACCGGCTGTCAGTGTGGAAGTCCGCATAGATATGGTAAAGTTCTATAAACTGCATACATTCCAGCAGACGGTTTTCTTTGAAACACCGGCCTTGGTGTATGATATTGTCCGGAATGACCAGCCTGTCAAGCAGGTGTATGTTTCGGCAGAGGAACTGAAGGAGGCTTTGATACAGAAAAAAACGGCAGATACTCCGTCCAAACCGCAGACGGTCATCAAGCGTGGCGGCAAGAATGGGATTGTCGAGATTGACCTGCATATCGGCGAGTTGCTGGATGACACCTGCGGTATGAGCAACAGCGAAATATTGAATTACCAGCTGGATAAGTTTCGTGAAGTGATGGAACAATACAAAAAAAGGCGCGAACAACGCATCGTCTTTATTCACGGCAAGGGAGATGGAGTGCTGCGTAAAGCCTTGCTGGACGAGCTGAAACGTAAATATCCTGACTGCCGCCATCAGGATGCTTCGTTCCAGGAGTATGGATTTGGGGCGACGATGGTGACGATTAAATAAAATCAAGTATTTGAATAGTGAATAGGGCAGTTCAAACGTTGGAATGCCCTATTCATTATTTATAGTCTGACATTGACTCTTGTATTTTTTCTTATGTGTATTTCTTGAGTGGAAGGATTGGACTGCATCATTTCTGATTCTATTTGCTGGATTGCTCTTTTGGCTTTGTGTACAAACCTGCCTTTGGGATATTTTCGCAAATATTCTTCGTAATCTGCTACCGACTGGCAACTATAGAAGAGGCGTTCTTCATTTTCTCTTCTGACTTCTCTTATATCAGTAATGGGAAGAACTGGCTGTGAAGAAGGTTGTGGATGTGGGTGGACAATCTGTTTTTTAGGTTCCTCTTGGAACTGTTCAAGTTTTGCAGTATCCGTTTTTACCGAGTCCATAACGATGTTTTCTTCTCTATTTATTGGGGAGATTGGATTTACCTTGTTTCCCAAAAATTGTTTTATAAAGTTTGCATGAGATGAGGAGGGGTATTCTTTTAGAAAATCTCTGTAGTCTTCTTCTGTACGGCATGCAGCGTACTTGCGCTCTTCTTCAAGGTGTCTAAAGTATATGGAACCTCCTTTGACAAGCAATAGAATCAATACTATACCAAGGCCGGTCCATCCTGCTATGCGTTTATGCATGTTCGAAGGACAGAACTTTTCTTTAAGGCGTGGTGATGTTGTTTTAGGAAAAAGTGGAGCAATAGGCTTCAGCTGTACTGAAGGAGAGTCTGTCTTTGTTTGTTTTAGTATGGAGCAAGCAAACTCATAGGCTTGTTGGGCTGTGGGGCGGTCCCAAGTGTTGAGGGCAAGGCATGCGTGAACAAACTGGGACAATTGGGAAGAATATTTCTCATCTAATGCTGGAATATGTGCACCATTCAGTTGGACACAACCTCCCATACCTTCCCATAATACAAGACCAGTGGATAATTCATAAACACTCATCCCTAAAGACCATATATCGCTGGTAGCCACAATCAGTGGTTTCTCTGCAAAACGTTCTGGTCCCATATAGGCAAGTGTTCCGGAACTTTCTACTTTGTTGATACTTTTACGAAAAGTATGCTCCAGTTTACGGCTGATGCCAAAATCTGAGATGATGAATTTGTCATCATCCCCTATCAAAATATTATCGGGTTTTATATCTTGATGAATGATAGGAGGATTCTGATTATGAAGAAACATCAATCCGCATGATACATCGCGTATGAAGCGCCAGATTTGCTTTTCAGACATTTTGCCTTTCAAGCTCGCTGAGGACCCTTTGGGACAGTAAGGCATTACCAAAAAAGGGCACTGTCCAAAAACATCAAAATGATTAAGGTGCAGTAGATTGGGATGGTGTAATTTGTAGGCAAGTTTGAATTCTTCCCGGAAATCTTTTATGCCGTTGTCATCCAACAGTCCGTACAACTTTATGGCAACGTCTACATCTGCCAATATATTTCGGGCAAGCCAGACTTCACCAAAGCTTCCGACTCCTAATAGTTTCTTCAGCTGATAGTGTTCAGCAAATATATCACCATTTTTCAGTTGCATAGTTTCACAATAGTAATCAATCTGTTAGGGTAGTGTTAGTAGTGTCTGTCTCTGTAACTAGAACCGTATCTGCCTGATATAGTATCGTTTTCCATTTTGCATATTGCTGTGGATTTCTATATAAATAGAAGCCTGCCGCTAAAGCCAGTACCAGGAGTAACAGAAGAATTTTCCGGATTTTGTGGTGGTTGGGTTTGCTGAACACTGTATTATTCAACTTTACTTTGGGCTCGGTATCCTGTAGCATGATGTGGCATAACACAATCGTAATATTGTCATATCCACCTGCTTCAAGAGCAGCTTCTATCAACCTATCCTTGCATGTCATTAAATCATCCTGGTTCTCTTCTATAATTTGCATTATCTCTTCGTCGTGGCATAAACCACATAACCCATCACTACACAGTAGGAGAGTATCGCCATCCTTTAAATTATAGGAACGGAAATCGGGATTGGAACGATTGGTCGGGTCTCCCAAACAGCGGGTAATGATATTACTGTAAGGATGGTCAAACGCATTTTCAGGATCTAGTTTTCCCTGATCTACTAAATCTTGTACATAGGAATGGTCTTTAGATAAACGGCAAAAACCTGAATTGCCATTGAATACATAACAACGACTGTCGCCACACCAACAGATATAGGCTTTATCGTTCAATATCCAAGCAATGACAATAGTAGTACCCATTCCCTGGGTACTACTATCTTCTTTACTTGCATTGACAATATTTAAATCAGCGGTTTTGACAGTTCTGCTCAGAAATTCTTCAACGGCTTCTTCTGAGGTAACAATGCCTTCCTGCGTAACGATATCTCCTAAATTCTCGGGGGTGAATGCATTTTGCACCGTCTCAATGGCTATGGCAGAAGCAACTTCTCCGGCATTGGTGCCGCCCATTCCGTCGGCCACTACCAATATGCTGCCATACCGTCCTAAAGAAATGGGTTCTATCGATTGGGGGATAATCCACTCTGATTGGCATAAATCACGATTGACAACAAAATTGTCTTCGTTGTTTTTCCTGACTAAACCAACATTGGTACCTGCCGCTAATTTAATGCTTATCTCGGACATGTTTAATTTTAATGTATTAAATTTCTGATTGGTACTAAACGATCCTTACCCTCTATGCTTCCTACCATGAAACCCACTACTTTGTAAGAACCATTTTCTAGAAGGAATGCTGGAGAACCATAATAACCGGGCTCTGCCACACGATTCTGTAATATGGTAGTCTCATATTTTGTGTCGGCTATATTGGTATGGTCATTGAAATGAGCCGGAGTAAGATTATGAATATCAGCATAACCTGCATAGCCCACCATTTGAACTTCTGTACCTCCACTCATGTTGTCTGCGGCGGTAATGTCGTAAGGCAATCCCTCACCATAAACGCCTTTTCCTCTAATGTATGCCCAACTGTTGGCAGCAGGGGTAACAATGCTGACACTGATATATTTCCTACGTGTATAGGTCAATTTTATCCCATGTTCCCTTAGTTGTACCCTGATGGATTTATCTACTTCTATTTCGGTCACTTGTACATCATTTCGTCCGTCTTTGGCAAAATCGCTACTGGTAAATGTCAGAGGCTTTCCAGTTCCTTTGGTACTGTATGCACGGTAATGGATAATGATATTACATCCTGCTCCTTTGTATACAGCCAATAGTTTACGCCATGGGTCTTTCCACTCTGTGTTGGAGTATATCCATGGCTCGACATTCTGCCTGTCTGTTACAAACATTCCGTTTGATAGCATGAAGCCAGTTCCGCAGATTATATCTGAAACTTGTATGCCCGGATCAAACTTTGTTCCATTATATTCGATTTCAATACGGTCGACTTTAATTGTATAGATATAATCATAATAATCTTTCAAATCTCCTGAAGCATTACTGTCTTGTTCATCTGCTATATCAGGGTCTTCATAATATTGGTCTTTGGAGAGTCTGGTGCCTTCTTGTATATTTGCGTTAATGGCATTGCTTGAATTCTCAATGCTTTTAGTGCTTATGCTGTTTGAGAGATTGTCCAAGTCTGATTTGACCTTATAGAAACTTGCATTGACATTCTTTAATTGACTATTAACGTTGTCCAACTGTGTTTTTAAGGCCTCTGCATTACCGTCACTGTTTCGTAATTTGGTCTCTAACTCCCGTTGCTGTGCTTCTAGAGATGCTCTTTCGGTCCCCAGTGAATCCAATTGGTTTTGGTATCCTTTCAGTTGAAGTTCTTGTTCTTCTGTCTTCTGTGCCAACAAATCATTTTTTACACCTAAACTGTAGTTCCAGGCAGCCAATCCTGCCACCGCCAGTACGAAAACAATTCCCATGATTGTTAATGCGGTCTTGTAGGGGCGTAAGGCTTGTTTGCGGAAAAGGCTCATTCTCTCAGTCAATCCAATGCTGGAAGTTAATGCTTGGCGACCTTGTGGAACAATGAATCCCAAGCGTGGTCCGCCAACGGATAATTGTATTTCATCTCCTGTTTGTAAATAGTAGGACCCATTTATAGGATGTCCGTTGACCAATGTCGGATTGGAGTGTGAAAGGTGGATAAGTTTCCAGTTTTCACCGTCGCGTACAATTGCAGCATGTTTGCGGCTAACTGTTTCGAAACTTTCATCAAAGCGTACTTGGCAGGAAGCGTCTCTACCTAATTCTACTTGGTCGACAATGATTTTTTGGGATTCTCCCGCTTGATGATACTTTGAAGAGGTCTTGTGCTCCAAAATAAAGTAAGTTCTACCGGAAGCACCCATTAATGCCCCCATACCAGCCCCTACTGAGCCGGCTAAGGTACGTTTGTAATTTTGTGTATCCATACTACTTGATATATAATTAATAGTTTTCAAATCTCATTTTTACATCCCCAATGGAGATGATATCTCCAATTTTCAGTATATGCCCTTGTTTGGTGACTTGGGTGGAATTGACATAAGTCCCATTACTGGACTCCTGCCACAACTTTAACTCCTTCTGCCATTGCCCGTCCCGAATAATCCATTTATCAGTGGCGGGATTTGTTTCTATTGTGCAATGATGGCGTGATATATAGGCACTTTGCTGTTCTGTTATATGTAGCAGATTGTCGCGTTCTCTCCCGATAGTAAGGATTCTATTGCCATATTTTATAAGTTCACTTAATTGATATATTTTTCCGTACTCTTCACCTTGCATAATACGTATACAGAAACCATTGACTGTTTGTGGTGGACAATATCCTCTTTCCATAGGGACTTGGCTTATTGCTGGCAGGTGTTCCAATACCTCTTGCACAGACTGGAAACGTTTTTTGAAATCTGGATTAAGACATCCTGCAAAGAGTTGCTGCCACTGCTCTCTATGTTTCAACTGTGTCAATTTCTGCCGGTTCCAATCTCCATTTTTCCCACGTTTCTGGTATAGTGCCAATTCATTATGACTGCTCAATTCGCCAAAGGGCAAACTGCCAGTTAATAATTGAAAGGCTAATACTCCAAAAGAAAAAATGTCCGTAGTGGGTAGGACAGTGGCCTCACCTCGCATGCGGTTCACTTGTTCTGGCGGCATATATGCATAAGTCCCGAAGATTTGGTTGGGTTTACCAAAAATATTGCGTTCAGTCATACGTTTGTTTCTATCCCCTGCTATACCGAAATCTGTCAACGCAGCAATTCCGTTACTCTTGAAAAGGACATTCTCCGGCTTTAGGTCACGGTGAACCTTGCCTCTGGTATGCAAAGCATGTAAACCTATTAGAATTTGTTGGCAAATTAGAGGAATCTTACTGCTTCCAGAACCTAAATAAGGTGTTAAATCTCCTCCGGAACAGTATTCCATTACAATATAAGGGTTACCTCCAACTGTACCGTAGTCCAATGAACGCACTAAATAGTCACAATCAATTTGCCCAGTTTTGAATTCCATCTCGAAACGTTTCATTAATGGTTTACGTATTTCAGGAGGAACTTCCCATAATCTCAGTAGTTTAAGCGCATAATCTTTGCTTGCGCTGTCCGTAACCCGATATACTTTACCGAATGAACCTTCGCCTAATGTTTGGGAAACCCTATAACGGTTATTGATATATTCCCCTACATTATAATCACATCTGTCGACAGTCCGGTTATTCACAAGAGTTATATTTAGTCACATTCAAACTTGAATCTTCGGTCGCCTAGTACAATGATATCATCCGGTATGATTTCTATTTTTCTGTTTACCTGGATATAGGTCGTTTGGAGCATACTTCGGTCAAGCAGATACCAATGACCATCATCGAAAACTATTTCAGCTTGTTCCTTTGAGGTGATTGTACGATTAGACATTTCTGTATTTTCCCGGTTCAAGATGATGGAGTTCCCTTCATATTCAAATCTTTTCGGAAGAATGTTCTCTTCTTCTTCCGGTATAATTGTTAATGAACAGTGAGGTTTGGTTTCCGGTTCTGTCTCTGTGATGTTCTTTATTTGTCGGCGTATGGTTGGCCGATGTACGCGGACACCGCAGTTCGGGCAAAAAGAGCAGGTTATTGCTATCTTACTTCCACATTCATGACAGAGCATTTTCTCTTCAGAAACGGAAGGTACTTCCTCTTCTACTCTTATTGTTTTGTATTCATTGTTTGTTGATGTGTTTGCTCTTTTCAATGGAGTTCCGCAGCAAGGGCAACTTGTGAAATCTCCTACTACCGGGTAATTGCAATTGGGACATTCTATAATTGGCTGTACAACAGTAGAATGATTCTCTTCTTCATTTGTTGTGGAAAACACCACAGTTTTTCTGCATTTTTCTTCATTAGAGCTGACATTCAATACTGTCGGTTTGGGTATAGCTTCTCCATGACCTTCTTTTGAAATAAAAATGTCCTGACTGTTGGCATAATTCTCCGGCATTCGCAAAGGTTGCCCGCATTTCAGGCATACTGTTGTGTTGGAATGGTTGTCCCAACCGCAATTCATACATCTCATAAGATTTTACTTTAATAATGGAATTACTTTGTATAAATCAGAGTTTCTCACCATTGTCGGTTTACCATGAATTTAGAATAGACCTCCCTTTTTCTGGGAGAGAATAATTGAAGATATTTTTCCTCCTTTGCTTTTAACTATGAGAGTTCCTTCTCTGGCCTTCTTGGTTTTTCCCACTTTTAGAATGAGTTTGCCACGGTCTTTTGCTATAGCTTCACACCATTCAGGAATATCTGCAACTTCCCATTCGGCATTGGAGTCTACTTGCAGTTCCTTAATTTCTCCTTTGGAGCCGAATTCCAATTTATCTAATGCGATATTAATGAATTCTTCTTGGCCACCTTGGGTAACACTGACCGTAGCTTTCATCTTTTCATTACTGATTGTAATGGTGGCTTTACGTTCGGTAGTCAGCCAATTGGTCTGGCAGCTTATGGAGAGTTTCTTCTCACCGGGAGTCACTTGACACCAGTCTGCATCTGATATTGCAGTCCATTGTTCTGGAAGACTTTCTATTTTTATACTTTCTGCAGTCTTTGTCTCACACCCAAATTCCAGGCTTTTTCTGTCTATGGTAAGTCTGGTGATTTCGGCAGGAGGCGCTGGCTTGGGAGCGGGATTTATTTTTTCCTCACACTCTTTGATTTTATTTTTGCATGCTTGCTCCAGATTGCTGTCGCATTTCATGGCTGCTTTAAAACTTTTAATAGCGTCTCTGTATCTTCCTCTTTTCATGTATGTCTCTCCCTTTTGATAGATGGAGGCGCATTGCCCCCATATACTTATTGGCATAGAGAGAGCGAACGCTAAAACAATCAGTCTGATAAGTTTATTCATTTTCATTGTTGTCTATGTTTATATATGGTTCTATTTTTTTTGCACGGTCTTCAAAAGCCTGGGCTGCTACGGCTTGGTCAAGGTCTTTCATGATATTTGCCTTTTCTTTAAAAACATGATAGGCAGAATCCAGTATGGCCTCTACTTGCTGTTTCAGTTCTGTTGCATTTAAGTATATTTTCGCGGAGATGGAATCTTTGTAGTAATTTATTTGGCGGTATTTGCCAATGGCATTTATGTAAAAATCCTCAAATACGGAATCATTGTTTTGCTTTAAAGTGTCAATGTCAAATCGGAAAACATCTCCTTGTATTTTAGAGTTTTCGCCTTCTTGAATGATTGACAGACACATTTTGTCGTAATCAATCGTTGGAGTCGGTTCCGGTATGGATTCCACTACTGGTTCTTTGCCGCTTATTAGCGAAAAGATGATGACAATTGTTGCGAATATAGCTGTGATTGCTGCTACGACTATAACTTTTTTGCGTTTCCCTTTGTCTTGATAGGGTGACATCTTATTTATGTCAGAAGAGTGTGCGCTAATGGAATCCTCATGGGTTTTGTCCTCTTCCTCTTGCAAAGTATCATGGCTGTTGTTTGACAGACTAAAGGGGACGGGACTTCCATTGATATGTTGGGAAGTGTAGTCTGCAATTTGTCTGGCTGTGGGTCTGTCCCATGGATTTAAGGCAAGGCACTTGTAAATGATATCCTTTAATTCTTGAGAAAAGTCTTCGTTGATAAGTGGAATGTCTGCACCGTTTTTTTGCAATACGCCTCCATGATCGCCATAGGGCGGCATACCGGTTAGAAGCTCATACATTGTTGCTCCCAATGACCAAATGTCACTAGCCATAATAGGGGCGGGAGATGGACCAAAACGTTCTGGTCCCATATAGGCCAAAGTTCCTCCACTGGATTCTTGGCCTTGGTTCCTGCGTAATGTACTTCTAATCCGTGCGCTGATTCCGAAATCCGTAATCATATACCTATTCTCATCATTAATCAGAATATTATCGGGTTTTATATCCTGATGGATAACCGGGGGAGTTTTTGCATGAAGATAAGCCAGTCCCTCTGCAACATCATGGAGCAAATGCCAGCTTTCCGTTTCTGTTATCCGGTTGTTGTCAGTAAGGTATTGGAAGGCCGAACCGTTTTTGCAAAAAGGCAAAATCAGGTATGGCATCCGTTCCCAGCAGTCATAATAAGTAGGATGCAGTAAATTGGTATGATTCATATCAAATACGAGGGAGAACTCTTGTGTGAAAAGGGATATCCCCGCATCGTCAAGCCCCATCCCTGGAGCATATATTTTTATGGCGACCTTAACATCCGTAAGTTTGTCTTGTGCCAGCCAAACTTCAGAAAATCCTCCTCTTCCTAGTTGTTTGAGTAGCTCGTATCTATCTGCTATGATTTGTCCACTGTCTAACATAGAACTTATAAATTATGTAAAAGAACTGTTTTCTTTTGGAAATAGCCTTTCTTTGTGTGATTGTATTATTTTGTTTGATTGAGTATATTCGCAATTCTTTATCCACAAAGTAATTAATAAAAATGTAAATAAGAAAATGAGAAAAAGTTTGAAATGTACTAAAATGTTGTTTCAATGGTTTATGTAGCTAAATATTGTACTATGATGTGATTTTTTGTTTCGTTTTAATAAAGCGGTAGCGTATGCTCTTTTGTGGTTGAGAAATACACCTTATGCTTGACGGTATTTCGCAAAAATATTTTAAGTTTGCAGATGTATTGAATAAATAATCTAATTACGAGAAACATGGGAGAGAGGATGGATAAGCGAATTCGATTTTATATTTATTGGATATTAGGGTTTGTGTTTCTAGGAGCTTGTGCGCCCGGAGATAAAGAGGACGTATACACAGAAATGAGAGCTTTTGAGGATTTTTCCCATATAAATGGAGATTCTGTGGCCATTGTGCCCCGAAAGGTAAGGTTGAAGGCTTTTCAAAAGATGGAAGAGGCAAAGGATAGCTTGGTCAAGTATAATTATCTGGCAATGACACTGAAAACATATTTGATTACTTCACAGCTTGATTCGGCACAAATCGTAATCCAGCAGATACATGACTTTATAGAAAGGCAGCATAGTTCTTCTCAAATGGCAGATTTGGAGTCTGAATGTTTCAATATGAAGGGAAATATCTTTGCACGTGTTGGGAATATGGATTCTGCTGAAATTTGTTTCCGGAAGGCTTATGAATTACGGATGAGAGGGACTAGGATTGAAGTGGTGCCGGATATTTTGATGAATCTTGCAGATGCGAATAACCGTTTAGGAAAATTGGATATAGGGGCAGCTTGGTATAGGAGAGCTTTGTTGATGTGCGACTCTTTGCATATAGCTTCTACCAAGAAACCTCCCATTTATTATGGTTTGGCACAAGTATATGTTACCATGCGTGATTTTGAACAGTGTGATTACTATTATAATCTAGCAGGAGAAAGCTATGACAGTATGCTACCTTATGAAAAATATATTTATTTGAATAATAGAGGGACTTCTTACTATTATAGGGAGGATTACCAGACAGCGATAAAATATTTCCAAAAGGTTATTGATTTAGTCGAAGGATATGCTGATATGAGTTTTGAACTTAATCTGGGGAGGTTGAATTTAGGAGACTGTTATCTTCAACTGAATAAGGTTGATTTGGCTGTTAAATATATAAATGAATGCCAACTTTTTTTTGAGGGAATGGGGGTGAGTACTGCACTATATTATATCGATACGCAGAAAATAGAATTGGCTCTGCTTCAGAAAGACTTTCAAGAGGCACGTCGTTTATTGTCCGAGAGTGTAGTCCCTCCGGGCATCGACCCTGATATGGTACATATCCGTAATAAATACCTTCAGCAGTTTTACGAGGAAACCGGCAACTACAAGAGGGCTTATCACTATCTGCAGAGGAACAACCAGCTTGATGATTCTATCAGGAATGAGCGTGTCCGGATGCGTACGGCAGACTTGACTTTGCGTTATCAGCAGGATTCTACCTTGATAGCACATCGGGTTTTGCTTCAGGAGCAGAAAAACAAGGTGCTGGTGCTGAGGCAGACACAGTTTGTCGTGTTTGCTGTAGCTGTTGTATCTATATTGACGGCGGTTTTCCTTTATCTGTACAGCAAAAAGAAACGTGCTTTGTTGCTTGCACGGAATCATCGCACAGTCTCTACACTTCGTCTGGAGAATATCCGTAACCGCTTGTCCCCTCATTTTATCTTCAATGTGCTGAACCGGGAGATGGTGGAGCGGAATGTGGAAGAAAAGCAAGAGCTTTCGTCGCTGGTAAAACTGATGCGTCGCAATCTGGAATTGGTGGAACAACTGTGTGTAACCTTGGCAGAGGAGCTGGATTTTGTGAAAACATATATTAATCTGGAACGCCGTTCTTTAGGTCCGGATTTTCATTCGGAACTGAAGATAGAAAAGGATGTGCAGCCGGAGCAAATAAGGATTCTGTCTATGATGATTCAAATTCCGGTTGAAAATGCAGTGAAGCATGCGTTGCGCGAGAAGGAAGGTGAACGTAATCTTTGGGTTTCGGTCTGCCGCCGGGGAAATGGTATCTGTATAAAGATAACGGATAATGGTGGCGGTTATCGTCCGGACAGTCGGAACCGGGGCACGGGGACGGGAATGAAAGTCATTATGCAGACCATTCGGATTCTCAACAATAAGAACAAGGAGGCCATTGATGTTTTGGTGCACAATGTCTCTCTACAGAGTGGTGAGATGGGCTGTGAGGTGACTTTCTGGCTGCCTGACAACTACGATTACAGAATTTAAAAGAACCGTTTAATCTTATTTTTTGCAAGGATAGGCATATTTACAGACAAATAGTCCGTAAATGACCTTCTATTGCTTTGTATGGGAGTAGGATTATGTATATATTCGCGAGAAGAAAAACATAAAAGGAACATGGATAAATATAAGGTTGCAATAGTTGACGACGATGAGGTGGCTCTTGAGAATCTGAGTTTTGAATTGGGAAAGGATGCACGCTTCTTTTTGAAAGGAACTGCCCGTAATGGTAAACAAGGGAAAAAACTCATTGCCAAGGTACAGCCGGATTTGTTGTTCTTGGATGTGGAACTGCCGGACATGACTGGAATGGAATTACTGCAGGAAATACGTGACAGTGTTTCGTGGAATATGCGGATTGTTTTCTATACGGCTTATGATAAGTACATGATTCAGGCTATCCGGGAGGCTGCGTTCGACTATCTGCTGAAACCTTTTGAAGAGCAGGAGTTGCGGGATATTCTTGCGCGTTTTGTAGAGCAGGCAGAGGCTGGGCAGAGAATGTCATATCCCATTGGTGCACCGTTGCATACCGGACAGACATTTATCGTATTTACGCCAACTAATGATATGCGTGCGTTGCGTCCGGCTGAAATCGGCTTTTTTCGCTATTGTTCCGAGCGTAAACAATGGGAGGTGATACTAAACAACCAGCCGCCGTTGGTGTTGCGTCGCGGAATGACTGCTGAGCAGATTACTCAATATTCATCCAGTTTCGTGCAGATACATCAATCGTATATTATCAATATTGATTATCTGATGATTATAAAGGATAGCAAATGCATGCTTTATCCACCATTTGACAAAGTGACGGAACTGCTGGTTTCCAGAAAGTATAAGAAAGAGCTGCAAGACAGATTCTGCTTGTAAAGTGATAAGAATTATTTGGTTAGGGAGTTGACGCCGCAGGTTTTGGTGGCGTTGACGTAAAGAAAAGGCATTGAACCTCTAAAGTCCAATGCCTTTTTATTTATCAAATACTATTTTCGTATTTATCAGAAGCGAAGTTTATTTCACTTCGATACCTTTGTTCTGCAGTGTGACGTTCAATACTCTGGCATAATCAGCATACTGCTTTTCATTCAGAGTCTTTTTCATCAACTTCAGATTACCATAAACTGCATTACGGAGTAACTTCTCCTGATTCTTCTTGGAATTTGTAGCGCGTTCCATCTGTTCTGTAAAATATTCGCAGATGTTTGCCACTTCTTCATGCTGGTTGGAATCCAGATTCAAATACTTGCTCAACTTTGTTATGTTGATGTTACCTTCCCATTTTGCAGTTGTAGGTTGGTTTCCTGCTGCAAATGTTGTAGCAGTCAGGCAGACTGCTGCCACTAATGTTAATCCTAAACGTTTCATAATACCTACTTTTTAATTGTTATTCCTAAAAACTAATCTCAATCTAATACCTATTGAAAACTCTCTAAGCGCTTAGCTTTTTCTTTTTACCTATGCAAATATAGGTATATGTTTTATAACACAAAAATGAATACGTAAAAAAGTGTAGTTTATACCTTCATTTCTTGACTTAAATCAATTTTGTAGTGTGAAAATGCTTTATTTGGATGCTTTTTGTAATACGAATGTAATGTAGGTTAAATGAAATTCAGTTTATTGTAATGGATAAAAGGATTTTTATTAGTCAAAATGTTATTGCCAAACAGTTTCGGGCAATTCTATGATTACTCTGCTTTCAGAGCAGACTCCCACAAAGCCTAATCCACCTATGACGTTGCAAGGCAGACTGATAGGTTCCATTAAAGTATTGTCGTAATCCCCATCATCCAGGCAGTTTAAGGCTTTCAGGTAGCGGTATTCGGCTTCAGTGATACTAAGCAGCCGTACGGTGATGGTTTGTTTGCGGGATATATGGTCGTAGTAGTGTCCCTCTACCGGATAATATTCTTGGTAGAGAGGGGTATATACTTTTAATGTGGCATACGAATCACGGAAAGTGTTATCATTGAATATGTTGTATTTGTTATTTATGGTGGGAAACAATTCATTTTCTTCATCATCATAGTTGCCAGGGTGGCCGTCAGTCAGTATAACATCTTCCCGGTTGATGATTTCGTTCTGTCGGGGAGCAAGGATGGTAGTGTCTCTGGGTATGGAGGCCCAATGCCAAGAGCCGTCCTCGTCTTCCACTTTGATGAGGCTGCCGTTTTCATCTTCCAGGTATTCTTTCCATTTGCAATAGTAACTACGGTCATTCCAAATGTCCAGCCGGTAGTAGTTCTTCTCGTTGGGGCGGTCTTGCAATGTAATTTTGTATTGGCGGTAAAGGGTTTGTCCGCTGTACTCGCGCAGGTAGGCCAAGCAAGTGTCCACGTGCAGGCTCTCTATCGGTTGCGGCACGGTGACTTCGGCACTGGCATGGTATTTTCCGTTTTCGGCAGTGGCTTCTAGGCGTATGTTGTCGCCGGGATGCAAAGGGGTGTTGAGGCGAAACAGCTTATACAAGATAGCATCGTATACAAAGATGGCGTCTTCCGGATAATTTTCCGGTGGACCGAAGATTTCCTCCGGTGTCAGTGCTTGAGGAGTTTCAGCAATGCGGTTATTGATAAACAAGGTCAGTGTAGCTTCGTTCAAACGTACTATGCTGCTGCCCTTGCTCAAGTGCAGAAAGACTTCATTAACGTCTTTTCCTGCATCCAGTTGGGCATTCATGATGAGTAGCGGTTGTTGGTTGTCTGGATTGTAAGGAATTTCATTTTCACATGATGCCAACAAGACAATAGCTACTATATATAATAGGTGTAATTTCATTTGGATCTTCATATGCTGATGTGTTTAAAATCTGTAAGTATAGGTAACTGAAGGGATGCAGGGCAGGATGGTCAGTTTTTTGATACTGATTTTCCCTTCCTCTTTATGTTCTATGAATCCTCCATTACCATCCGGTTGGTATAGATAACTGCTTTTCTTGTATTTGCTGTAAACGATGTTCGGATTCATGGCATTGTATGCATTGTAGATACTGATATTCCAGGTGCGTATGCCATGTTTGGTTTTTTTGTTGAAGTTAACACCTAGGTTCAAACGATGGCTGGCAGGCAGGCGATAGTTGTTGCGTCTGGAGATGTAGCCGGTCTCTTCGATGACTCCATCGGGGCTGACGATAATAGTAGCCTTTTCGGGGATAGTGATACATCCACCGGTATTGAATATCCAGGAAGCTCCTGCATCAATGCGGTCACTGAACTTATGGCTGAGATTGAGGCTGATGCTGTGGCGGCGGTCATATTTGTAGGGGAACCATCGGCCTTGGTTGATGGTACCGTTCTTAAAACGGTGATCGGTCTTGGATAGGGTATATGCCAGCCAGCCGGTAGTCTTGCCCAATGTTTTCTGTACCATCAGTTCCAGACCGAAGGAGCGGCCTTCGCCCATTTCCACTTTTTCTTCCCAGTTGGTAGAGGTGCCGAAGAAGGATACACCGTCTTGATATTCAAGTATGTGTTTCATCTGTTTATAATATCCCTCGACGGAGAACTCCCAACCCGGCAGTCCGGAATAGTAGCCTCCTATGGAGAACTGGTTGGCATACATCGGACTGATGTCTTTGGTAATGGGTACCCAGAGGTCGGTAGGCATAGACAGCGGAGTAGAGGACAGCAGATGCACATACTGTGCCATGCACGTATAGGATGCTTTGGCAGAATATCCTTGTCCGAGGTCATAGCGGGCGGAAAGGCGGGGCTGCAGCGAATAGTAGCTTTTCCCTTGTGTGTGGAACAGCGATGTGCGTACACCTGCATTCAGACTGAACCTGGCGTTTACATTGAAATTGTCTTCGGCGTAAAGGGAGATTTCTTGTCCGCGCATGGCATGGCTGTTGCTGGTATTGTAAACCGTATCTTCCTGGAGGGCGCCATTATCTATATCTTGTATTTTCGAGGTAGCTATTCCCGGACGGAACGTATGGTGGATGTACTCTGCACCGAACTTGATGTGGTGCTGCGGCATGGGGGTGTAGTCAAAGTCCATACGCGCACTCCAGTCACGGATACCGGAGTTGAACTTGGAGGAGTAATAGTATCTGTCTTGTACTTTATTGGCGACAGTATAGGTATCTTCCATGTTTCCGTCCAGCCCCATCTCATATTTGTTGTATGAGACGGTGGTGTTGCAAAACAGCTTGCTGTTGAATACATAGTTCCAGCGGCCGTAGGCGATGGTGTTTCCCCAATTCAGATGGCTGTTGTCCTTGGAATAATTCTTAATGCTGTTGTCGTAATTGTCACCGTGGTAGTAACTGTCATAATGATAGTGGTCTTTCCCCTTGTAGAAACTGAGGAAGATGCGGCTACGGTCGCTGAACTTATGGTTGACCTTTGCATTGACGTCGTAAAAATAGTAGTTGTATTTGTCGGAATAGGTGTCGTCTTTGTCTACAATGAGATTTTTGAAGAATAGGGTGGGGATGGCTCGTGCGCTGAAACTGAAGGAGGTCCGTTCTTTCCAGATAGGGCCTTCGATATGCAGTTTGTCCGTCAGCAGGCCTATGCTGAATGCGCCGTGGTATTTATGCATGTCCCCGTCGTTGGTCCGTACATCTACTATAGACGAAAGACGCCCGCCGTAGCGGGCAGGAAAAGAACTTTTGAAGAGTGTGGTGTTCTTTACCGCTTCGGGCGTAAAGATGGAGAATACTCCCAGCAGGTGGTCTGCGTTGTAAACAGGAATTCCGTCCAGCATAACCAGGTTTTGGTCGGGACCTCCCCCTCGCACATACATGCCTGCAAAACCTTCCATACCGGCTTGCACACCCGGCATCAGCTGAATGGTCTTCAGCAGGTCGGCTTCTCCCAATATGGACGGGGTATGCCTGATTTGTGTCATCGGTATCTCATGCGCTCCCATGGCTGTGCTTTCTATGCCGGCCTCCCGCTTGTCCGAGAGCACCACGACCTCTGCCAGCTGGTTATTGCTGTCCAGCCTGACGTTGAGTAAGGTGTCTTTCGTCAGTTCGAACCGGCTATGCCGGCTTTCGTAGCCCAGGTAGGAGAAAACCAGTTCCGTTTCCCCTTCCGGCAGGGTGAGGGAATAGAAACCGAAAGGATTGGTGGCAGTACCTGTGGAACGACGACTCTCAAGGATATTGGCACCAATCAGCGTCTCGGAAGACGCTCCGTCGGTCACGTATCCGCTGATGGTGAACTTACGGCTAACGGGTTTCTGCGGCACGGGCCGCTTATGGAGTAGAATGTGCTTTCCGGATATTTCGAACGTGATGGGTTCGTTTTCAAAGGCACGTTGCAATATCTCACTGATGTTCTTTTGTTTCATCTCCAGTGTGATGCGGTGCGTGAGCTTTACTTCTTCCCCATAGATGAAGGAGAATCCGGTTGCATTTTCCAGTTGCTTCACGAAACTCTCTAAAGTTGCGTTACGGATATTCAGGTTTATACGTGTTTCCTTGTTTTGTGCCTGTGCATGGAGTGAGGCGCTTAAAAGAACCACACACATCAGAAGTACGGTTCTGATGCGGTGGTGCGAACAGATAGTAGAGCTGGTCATTGTCAGTTAAGTTTAGTAGTAAGGATAATAGTGTTGTTTTCTTTTTTATAGGTAAAGTTGCCGGCGTCCTTCAGTAGGTCGAGGATTTCTGTAAGACTCTCCCCTTCGCGGAAGGTAGCTGTCATATGATAGTTCTTCAGGCTGTCTCCTTCGATACGTATATCGGTACGGAACGTTTCGGAAAGTTGACGGACGATTTCCTGCAAGGGTTGCTGATCGAATGTCAGTACGCTATGAATTACTTGGGTTTCCTCGGTAGTATGTATGGCTTCTGTGGGAATGGCTTCCCGTGGTGGTGCTACGTATAAGAACTGATAGGCTGCCCAGCTCGTTACACAGAGCAGGACTACGGCTGCGGCACTGGCTGTACGCATCCAGAACCGCTTCATGCTGCGGCGCTTTAGCAAACGGCTTTCCAGCAGCCTCCAGCTGTTCTCTGCCGTAAAGCGTCCTCGTGGGGAACGGGTAGAAGCAACCAGTTTGTTCAGTACCTTGTCGAAATTCTCGTTATTCACTTTCATTTTTGGCAATTTATTAAGAGCCTATGACTCCTTTTCTGCATGTAAAGACAGCTCCTTTTCAGGAATTCCCTATGCCTATATCCTGAAATAATGTTAATCTAAAGCTCTTTGTCCGTGAAAGTCCGTCCTGCCTACGTATGACTTCCTTGTTTCTCTGTTTCAATCAATAGGGAAGGTGTGCTCGAGATGTGCATCTCATGTTGTGCGAGATGTGTATCTCATGCAGCTCGAGATGTACATCTCATACATGCATACGCGGCTTCTTGCAAGGAAGATGAAGCAGAGTTCACTCCGTCAGCAATGCTTCCTTGAGTCTTGTGAGTGCTTTTTGCAGTTGCGCGTCTACTGTCTTTGTGCTGATGTTCAGCTCCTCCGCCACTTGTGCATAGCTTTGTTTCTCTTCGCGCAGGCGGATGAATACTTCACGGCAACGCTCCGGCAGGCGGTCGAGCGCCTTGACATATCGGGCAAACAGTTCTTCGCTGATAAGAGTGTCTTCGGGGGAATCGGCCTGGCCGGAAACTTCGGGAAGCTGTTCGGACGAGAGTGTAGGGTGCCGGTTCTCTTTTTCCAGGTAATTGAGGGAGGCATTTTTGGTAAGGATAAAGCAGTAATCCTCTATGTTGTTCACTTCCGGCAACAGGGCGCGTTGTTCCCAAAGCTTCATGAAGACGTCGAGCACAATTTCTTGCGCCCATTCTTCGTGCTTCACGAAATAGCAGGCAATACGGAACAAGCGGTCGTAGCACAGATTGTAGAAACTGTGAAAAGCCCGTTCCGAGTCTTCTTCCTTCATTTGGCGCAAGTAGCGTCTGACTTCTTGTTCGGTCATGCAGTCTCCCGGTTTTGCTGTTAATCAATGAACATCAGGTCGCTTATTATGCCGTCCGAAACAAAGATACCTTCCCGGGTCAGGCGCAGGCGGTCTGCCTGCATCTCCAGTTTGTGGCTTTGGAGGTAGGGGGCTGCCATTTTCGTGCAATATTGGCACAACTCTGTGCCGAAGGCTTCTTCCGTATATGTCAGGGAGATTCCCCACATGGTACGCAGGGAAGTCATAATGTATTCATTGTAACGGGTCACTTTATCCAGAATTTCTGTTTCGGAGGAACGGTGTCCCTCTTCAATGGACTTTATGTATCCTTCCAGAGAAGCTGTGTTCCATTCCCTTGTCTCCGCATTGAAGGAGTGGGCTGAAGGGCCGCAGCCCAAATACGGAATGCCTTTCCAGTAAGCAGTGTTGTGGCGTGAGTACATGCCGGGCTTGCAGAAGTTGGATATTTCGTAATGCTCATACCCCGCGGCTCCCAGGGTGTCCATGAGCGCCGAGAAGAAGCGCACGCTACTCTCTTCATCCACTTCGCTGATACGATGGCTCTGCAGCATTTCGTAGATGCGGGTACCTTTTTCGTAAGTCAGATGATAAGCGGAGATATGCTCCACATCAAGGCCGACGGCTTGTTGCAGGTCGCGTTCCCACCGTTGGTCTGTTTCATCCGGTAGTCCATAGATGAGGTCGATGCTGATATTCCGGAAGCCGGCTTGGCGGAGGCGGTGTATGGCTGCGATGGCTTGCGCGGCATTGTGCCGGCGGTTCAACAGTTTCAGGGTGGGGGCGTCGAATGTCTGTATCCCCATGCTTATGCGGTTGAAGGGGAGGGTGCGCAGCATGGACACATATTCTTCCGTCAGGTCGTCGGGATTGGCCTCGAGGGTAATTTCTTCGGCATGTTCTGTTCCATACACCTCTTTGATAGTCCGGAATATCTGCTCGAAATCTTCGTGAGCGAGCTGTGAGGGAGTTCCTCCGCCAAAGTAGATGGTCTCTATCGGTTCTTCCTTCAGATAACCCTTGCGGGTTTTCAGTTCAGTGCACAAGGCACGGATGTACTGCTGCTTCAATTCGCTGCGAGTGGTGGAATAGAAATCGCAATAGATACAGCGTGTCTTGCAAAAAGGTATATGAATATAGATGCCTGCCATGGTATGCTTATGGATATTTGTTGCAAAAATAGTCTTTTGGCAGGAGAATATATCGGTTTTCGGGACATTTAATGTAATATGGAAGTAGTCAGTGTCTTGGTGGATATTCTCAGTTTTGTCTGTAATCCGGAAAAATAGAACATTTTTTGAGTCGTATGGAAATTCATTATTCCGAATAAACTCCTTCTATGTTGTATTCCAAATAACTGAATACTTTTTTATTTGTTATTAACTTTATAAATCAATTTGTTACATGATTTTTTCCCAAAAGGAGA
>NZ_OBMS01000057.1:0-2230 GCF_900217715.1 Bacteroides sp. AR29 | reverse complement strand
TGGTGTGACGGCGTGCCTTTTGCATAATGAACCTACGAGTTACTTTTTCCGGCGAGGTTAAGGATTTCAGATCTGCAGCCGAAGCGAAAGCGAGTCTGAACAGGGCGTATAGTCGGAAGGAGTAGACGCGAAACCAAGTGATCTACCCTTGGGCAGGTTGAAGGATGGGTAACACCATCTGGAGGACCGAACCAATAAGCGTTGAAAAGCTTCTGGATGACCTGAGGGTGGGGGTGAAAGGCTAATCAAACTTGGAGATAGCTCGTACTCCCCGAAATGCATTTAGGTGCAGCCTTGACTTATACTGGCATGAGGTAGAGCGACTGATAAGATGCGAGGGCTTCACCGCCTATCAAGTCTTGACAAACTCCGAATGCGTGTCAGTTCTATGTCAGGAGTGAGGGCATGGGTGCTAAGGTCCATGTCCTAAAGGAGAACAATCCGGACCAACAGCTAAGGTCCCGAAATGAATACTAAGTTGAACTAACGAAGTCAGATTGCTAAGACAGCTAGGATGTTGGCTTGGAAGCAGCCATTCATTTAAAGAGTGCGTAACAGCTCACTAGTCGAGGAGTTTGGCGTGGATAATAATCGGGCATAAGTATTCTACCGAAGCTTTGGGATGAGAAATCATCGGTAGGGGAGCATTCCACTCTGCGTCGAAGGTGAAGCGCGAGCTTTGCTGGAGCGTGTGGAAAAGCAAATGTAGGTATAAGTAACGATAAAGGGGGTGGGAAACCCCCTCGCCGAAAGACTAAGGTTTCCTGATCAACGCTAATCGGATCAGGGTAAGTCGGGTCCTAAGGCTCAGCCGAACGGCGAGGCCGATGGCAGAACCGGTTAATATTCCGGTACTACCTGTGGGAGTGACGTGGAGACGGAGTCGTGACAGCGCCGCGGACTGACGGAATAGTCCGTTGAAGGGTGTAGATGCTGATTGTTCCAGGCAAATCCGGAGCAAGAGTCGAACCTGATAGTATGGAGCGTTCTTAGAACAATCCAATAGTGCGTGTAATCATACTTCCAAGAAAATCCGCTAAACTTAATCCTGCAGGTACCCGTACCGCAAACGGACACACGTAGTCGGGTTGAATATACTAAGGCGCTTGAGTGATTCACGGTTAAGGAACTAGGCAAACTGACCCTGTAACTTCGGGATAAAGGGTCCTCGCTTAACGGCGAGGCGCAGAGAATAGGTCCAGGCAACTGTTTAACAAAAACACAGGGCTGTGCAAAATTGAAAGATGAAGTATACAGCCTGACACCTGCCCGGTGCTGGAAGGTTAAGAGGAGATGTCATCGCAAGAGAAGCATTGAATTGAAGCCCCAGTAAACGGCGGCCGTAACTATAACGGTCCTAAGGTAGCGAAATTCCTTGTCGGGTAAGTTCCGACCTGCACGAATGGTGTAATGATCTGGACGCTGTCTCAACCGTGAGCTCAGTGAAATTGTAGTATCGGTGAAGATGCCGATTACCCGCGATGGGACGAAAAGACCCCGTGAACCTTTACTATAGCTTAACATTGAATTTGGGTAATTGATGTGTAGGATAGGCCGGAGGCTTTGAAGCGGGCACGCCAGTGTCCGTGGAGCCGCTGTTGAAATACGGCCCTTTGATTATTTGAGTTCTAACCCGTTGTTGCGGGGACACTGTTTGGTGGGTAGTTTGACTGGGGTGGTCGCCTCCAAAAGTGTAACGGAGGCTTCTAAAGGTGCCCTCACGACGATTGGTAACCGTCGGCAGAGTGTAATGGCATAAGGGCGCTTGACTGGGAGACTTACAAGTCGATCAGGTAGGAAACTAGAGCATAGTGATCCGGTGTTTCTGTATGGAAAGGACATCGCTCAAAGGATAAAAGGTACTCCGGGGATAACAGGCTGATCCCTCCCAAGAGCTCATATCGACGGAGGGGTTTGGCACCTCGATGTCGGCTCGTCACATCCTGGGGCTGGAGAAGGTCCCAAGGGTTGGGCTGTTCGCCCATTAAAGTGGCACGCGAGCTGGGTTCAGAACGTCGTGAGACAGTTCGGTCTCTATCTATCGTGGGCGCATGAAATTTGCGTGGCTCTGACACTAGTACGAGAGGACCGTGTTGGACTGACCTCTGGTTTACCGGTTGTGCCGCCAGGTGCATTGCCGGGTATCTAAGTCGGGATTGGATAAGTGCTGAAAGCATCTAAGTACGAAGCCAGCCACAAGATTAGATTTCTCAGGGTCGTTGTAGACTAC
>NZ_OBMS01000044.1:0-8050 GCF_900217715.1 Bacteroides sp. AR29 | reverse complement strand
TTCCCAAGACTCTGCAAGATACTTGCTGACGGAGGTTATCAAGGGGATTTGGCTATGTGGACAAAACAAAAGTTCGGATGGGACTTGGAGGTTGTACTCAGACCCAAAGAAAACCCCAGAAAATTCAATGTAGTACCTAAACGATGGATTGTTGAAAGGACTTTCTCATGGTTGGAAAACTATAGAAGGCTCACTATTGATTACGAATTCCTGACGGAAACGGCAGAAGCAATGGTAACGGTGGCATTTATACAAATACTCCTTAAGAGATTTTTCTAAGCATTTCAAAACAAATTCTTAAAATAATAGATGAAATAATCGCTCTTGTGGGGTTACATTTAATTCCCAAATTTGTTAATCTATATCAAGGCCAGGTTGACATAAGATGTGAGGAAAATGATACTGGAGTCTTAATTAATATTATTGTGTCTTTACCAGATAAAAATGAACTGCAGGCTTTGCAAAATCAAGTTGGTATGGACTCACTACAAGCCAAACAGATCTTAGAAGGAATATTAAAATTGGAGAAAATAGATTCATGCAAACCATTGGAAAACAGACAACTGGAATTGAAACGAATTTGGCTTAACAAGCTTGTTTCAGTGTTGGAAGAGCATATGGAAAATACAGAGTTTAATGTTGCTATGCTCTGTCAACTGTTGGGAATGAATCGAAAACTGTTGTATCGAAAGATTAAACAGTTGACGGGGGTTACTCCAGTAAGCCTTATTCGGCGTGTTAGGATGATAAGAGCCGCTACACTTTTATTACAAGGCAGATTCACTGTATCGGAAGTAATGTATATGGTAGGCTATTCCAATCCTTCTTATTTTTCCAGGTGTTTCATGGCAGAATATAATATTTCTCCAAGTCAATATGCAATAATTCAAAAAAAAACAGGTGGAGCGTCCGAATAAGGGGGCACTCCACACATGATTCATTGTCTTTTGTTCTGTTATTTTTTATACCAATCCTTACAGTCATTTCCCATTGATTTTGCCCATGTAGCAAAACCGGGATATTGGCTGTCAATTCTGTTCCTTTCTGTTACCGGGGTAAACCCTAGCATCGGTATATCGATAGCAAATGGATATGCTCCTTTACGGTCGATATAGTAAGCATCATCATTGCTGCCAATCAATGACTGATTGGCATAAGCTGTAGCTTTGTGTTTGGGCAGATGAACCTCTGTGCGATTCTGTTCTCCTTGTGAATATTTTACGATGATGTATGGATTATAGGACAATAGCTGATTCTTTAGGAAAGAACCGTTGAATTCTCTGGTGACTACATATTTATTGCCTATATTCTGTTTGGCATTGGACATTACGATAATGGACGAAGTCTCTTTTTCCAATATTGCACCTTCCGGCAAAGTGATTTTATCGCCAATTTGTGCTGCATCTATCTGATAGGCAAATGCGTTAACATATGTAGCGCCATCATGTACCGGAGTGAATTCGTCAACGATCTTCGTTACTATATTCTTTTTGTCGAAATAGACTTTGCGTTCGTATTCTACAATTACGTCATTCATGTCATAATCGCCACCGGAAGGCCAAATATCTTCGAATGCCAGTGTGCCGGTAACATTTTCATCTTCATCGGGTTTGGGTTCTTCTTTATCACCTTCATCGGGAATAGACGGCCTTTCAGGATCGTCAATAGAACTTCCCGGAGTAGCATCTACATAAAATAAAAGGTCACAGTAGCTTTGATTTACACCATCTTCTGCTCCAAGAATCGTCTTGCCGCTTTTTTGGTCTTTAACAGAGACAAAGGCCGACATGTTGTTTTGGGGATTGGAAGTGCGAAGATTTGAATTGTATGGATTATATAAATCAGGCAATTTAAGATAATCTTCTAAATTATTTCCATAACCGTTCTTAAAACCGTCGGCATAAAGAAACCAGCCTACTGTATATCCTGCTGGGAATGTATCATGGGCTTGGCCGTCTTCATCGAAGTAAAGCAGACGAACTTTATTCCCGGATTCTAAAATCAATATTTGGCCGCCATACCAGTCAAAAGACACATTGGGGAATATAATGTATTTCCTCACTTGGTCTACATCGACGGACGTTCCGGTTTTATAAAAATAATATCCGAAAGTATTGTTATAACTTGCACTTCGATTGAGAAAAATGAGATTCAATGCGGTGTTGTCCTCCTTTATCGAAATATTGATAGTTTTTCCATTACCAAGTAATTTTGAATTGTCTTGTCCTCCTTTATTGAAGAATGTTTTCATCCGGTCTGTCAAATCCAAAATACTTTCATTACCAATATTTTTTTCCTTTGTCATATATTGGCTGTTCAGCTGACCTCCTTCTCCCCAATAGCACAGTGAGTATAGATTTTGGGATTTGTTTACTAAATAAGGTACATCAGACGAAGCGCGAGTGACAGACTTTGTTTTAGGATTTGATTTTGCCGACATGTCAAAAATGACAGCATTGTCTTTAATTTCAAGTTCTATGCATCCCGGCAATCCCCATGTCGCAGTATATAAATAAACTTTATTAAGATAGGTAGGAAGCTGCATTTTTCCCTCATACTTACCGCTGTTGTCGGTATAGGTTTTGAACAAGGCTTCTATACCCTCTTTCTTTATCGGCGTACCTTCCACTGTTTCCATCGGATTTTCACCGTAAATTTCTATCAAAGGAGTAAACCCGTAAATGTCATAGTTGACAGAAAGCCGGACATCACTGCGCATCTCAAAGCCGAAATATTTATCCGGGTCAGGAAGAGGTTCTTTTTCACGATTCGGGTCGTATACGTCTTTCTCCATACAACCTGTCATAAGGCCTGAAAGTGCAAGCACTAAAATGAAAGCCCCAATGCTAATTAAGCGGTTTTGTTTCATAAGATATAAAAATGTTATGTTAATTTTATTTGTATGTATTTTTGATTAGTTACTTGCTCTTTAAATACCCGATACATTTTATTATGCAAATTTAGTCTGTATTGCTCAAACTCATTGATACAAAATTGACAAAAGAATGATAGAAAAAGGACAGTTGATTTTTTTTGTATATCCATGTGATAGTTTGTCGGGAGTGTCTTTTTGTTCTTCCTTTATTGGATTTTACCCTCTTTTCAGTATATTTGCGCTCGGCGTTTTAAGAATATTATCTTTGAGCCGATTCCAATACTAAACTAGATAGAATTAATGGAGAAAATAAATGCAGTAATTACGGGAGTGGGAGGGTATGTTCCTGACTATATTCTGACCAATGAAGAAATATCCAAAATGGTAGATACGACAGATGAGTGGATAATGGGGCGTATCGGTATAAAGGAAAGACGTATCTTGCACGAAGAAGGATTGGGGACTTCGTTTATGGCCCGTAAAGCTGTAAAACAATTAATGCAACGTACAAAATCTAATCCTGATGATATTGATTTGGTGATTGTGGCCACTACAACGGCCGATTATCATTTTCCTTCAACAGCATCCATATTATGTGAGAGAGTAAAGCTTAAGAATGCTTTTGCTTTTGATATGCAGGCTGTTTGTAGTGGCTTTTTGTATGCATTGGAAACTGGAGCCAATTTTATCCGTTCGGGAAAATACAAGAAGGTCATTGTAGTAGGGGCTGATAAAATGTCGTCGGTGATTGATTATACCGATCGTGCCACTTGTCCGATTTTTGGTGACGGTGCTGCCGCTTTCATGCTGGAACCCACCCGGGAAGATATGGGAGTAATGGATGCCGTATTGAGAACAGACGGGAAAGGTCTGCCCTTTTTACATATCAAAGCAGGAGGTTCCGTATGTGCTCCATCTTACTATACACTGGACAATCGGATGCATTATATTTATCAGGAAGGACGTACAGTCTTTAAATATGCTGTGGCCAATATGGCGGATGCTTGTGAGGCGGTCATGGAGAGGAATCACTTGACGAAGGAGGACATTGACTGGGTGATTCCCCATCAGGCAAACATGCGTATAATTACTGCAGTTTCGCAACGCTTGGGAGTATCTCCCGAAAAGGTAATGGTCAATATAGAACGGTATGGAAATACAAGTGCCGGCACGCTTCCGTTGTGTGTATGGGATTTCGAGGATAAGCTTAAAAAGGGGGATAAACTGATTTTTACAGCATTCGGAGCAGGATTTGCCTGGGGAGCTATTTACGTGAAGTGGGGATACGACGGAAAAGGTTGAGGCTCACTGATAAGATTTAGGTTGTTTGTTTTTTTTCTGATACAACTTTTAGTATCTTTGCGAAACAGCAGTTTTTTATTGTGACAGAAAATTGCATGTGTTTTGTTAACCATATAGAAAACTAAAAACAATCAGCGTATTATGAACCAGGAATTATCCATGAGCCCCAATCTATTGGTGGCTGCCCTTCAAAAACCGGCTTCCGAATTTACGAAAGCAGACATTGTTTCCTATATAAAGGAGAACGACATTCGTATGGTGAACTTCATGTATCCTGCGGCAGACGGGAGACTGAAGACACTGAACTTTGTCATCAATAATGAAGCATACCTTGATGCCATACTTACATGTGGTGAACGCGTAGATGGTTCCAGCTTGTTTCCGTTTATAGAGGCCGGTAGCAGTGATTTGTATGTAGTGCCGCGTTTCCGGACCGCTTTTATAGACCCTTTTTCTGAATTGCCCACACTGTCAATGCTCTGTTCTTATTTCAATAAGGATGGTGAACCGCTGGAAAGTTCTCCGGAATATACCCTGCGTAAGGCATGTCAGGCATTCACTACGGTTACGGGGATGGAATTTCAGGCTATGGGAGAATTGGAATATTATGTCATTTCTGAAAATGACGGATTGTTCCCGGCTACCGACCAGCGTGGTTATCACGAATCGGCCCCTTATGCCAAGTTCAATGATTTCCGTACGGAATGTATGTCATATATTGCGCAGGCAGGCGGACAGATAAAGTATGGGCATTCTGAAGTCGGTAATTTTACGCTGGACGATAAGATTTATGAGCAGAATGAAATAGAATTCCTGCCGGTGCGTGCCGAGGAGGCTGCTGACCAACTGGTGATAGCAAAATGGGTTATTCGTAATCTGGCTAGCCAGTATGGATATAACATTACTTTTGCACCGAAAATCACGGCAGGAAAAGCCGGTTCCGGATTACATATACATATGCGTATCATGAAGGACGGGCAGAACCAGATGCTGAAAGATGGGGCACTTTCTGAAACAGCCCGTAAGGCCATTGCGGGCATGATGAAGCTGGCTTCTTCCATTACAGCTTTCGGTAATACAAATCCTACTTCCTATTTTCGTCTGGTTCCTCATCAGGAAGCACCGACCAACATTTGCTGGGGCGACCGCAACCGTTCGGTATTGGTACGCGTTCCGTTGGGCTGGTCGGCAAAAACGGATATGTGCATGTTGGCAAATCCGTTGGAGACCCCAAGTCATTATGATACTACACAGAAACAGACGGTGGAAATGCGTTCGCCTGACGGTTCGGCCGATTTGTATCAATTGATTGCCGGACTTGCTGTAGCTTGCCGTTATGGATTTGAGATAGACGATGCTTTAGGAATTGCAGAAAAAACATATGTCAATGTAAATATCCACAAGAAAGAAAATGAAGATAAGTTGAAACAACTGGAACAGCTTCCTGACAGTTGTGCCGCTTCTGCCGATTGTTTGGAAAGACAGCGTGCTGTCTTTGAGCAATATCATGTGTTCAGTCCTGCAATGGTTGATGGGGTTATTTCCAAACTGCGTTCTTACGAGGATAGAACCTTGCGTGCAGAGATACAAGACAGTCCGGAGGAGATGCTGAAACTGGTCGAGAAGTATTTCCACTGCGGATAGGAGAAGAAATGAGGGCATAACTCGCCGCAGGTTACACAGATTGCTATAGAATTTCTGATAATCAAGAACTTTTATCTGTGTTAATCTGCGGTGATTGTGTATTTTGATACCTCTCCATTATTCCTTTGGCTTTGAATACTGGTTCTGCTTTTTGTATTTCCGATTCGAAGCCGAACCAATAACCATTTTGGGTATTGTCGTCAATGGGTAGAAAACATAAGCGGAGGCTTTCTTTGTAGTTTCCATAGATGACTTCCCAATATTCCGGTGGCATCTGGCGCTTGGTCTTGACTTTCTCTGCTGGTTTTTTCTTTAATGACATGCCTGCCTCTATCCAGGCAATGGTGACCATGATTTTATAGGCCGGATAATGCATACTGCAGAATTCATAGAGTACGAGGCCTCGCTTTTCCAGGCTCATGGGCTGGTCTATAAGATTTTTATCGATTAAAAATTCCAGAAAGCGACGTAGGAAGTCGTTGTCATCCAGAATCAGCTTGCGGGTGATGGCTTGCCAAGCAGTTGTGTTATAGAATCCATCCAGAAGACGTGACAGTTGCCGGGCTGTTTGAAGCTCGTTGACACTGATTTCATTTGTTTGAAGCACTTCATAAGGGGGGAGAGGAGAATATCGGATGCCTAGTTCTTCCGCTCTTCTTCTCATTTCTGTGCCGGGAAGTAACTTCAGGGATTCAAGCTGTATCTCGCCGGCATTGTATCCGGCAAGTGTACGCACATCTTCAAATATTTCGGATAGGCGGTATAGAGGCAAGCCGGCAATGAGGTCGGCGTGTGTTTCCATATTGGGTAGGGAACATAGGAAACGAAGACCTTGCAGTGAGTCCTCCAGGCTTCCCATCCGACGGCTTTTCTGGAGGACCGGTTCGCGCAGGCTTTGAATACCGGCCTCGAGATGGAGCAATCCTTTAGGTAGCTTTTTCAATTCATTTTTCAGCTCTTCGGATAATAGTGCAGGGTGTATTTCTAAGTGAAAGCATATGTCCGGGTTGAATTCCAGGAAAAGTTGCAGTAATTCTTTAGCACGGCGCGGATTATAATTAAAGGTCCGGTCGAGGACGCGTACGTTTTTTATTCCATGACTGTGGATAATTTGAAGGCGTTCACGGATACTTTCAATGGACAGTGTGCGCACCGGTTTTTCTTCACCGCTGACGCAGAATGCGCATGTGTTGAAACAGCCTCGGGTAGTCTCCAGTTGTACGAATGGTTTGCTCCAGTTGAAAAAACAGCTGTTTTCCGGTGGTACGAGCCGTGAAAAGTTAAGTACACGGGCTATGCCGTTGTCTATATATTGCTTTTGAGGATTCATATAGCAGAGTCCCGGAATACTGTTCCATTTTTCCGGCTGGTTCCAGCAAGACAGCCATTGGGGGAATGCTTCTTCTCCCTCTCCCCTGAATACACAGTCGATGAAAGGGTTTTTATGCAGAAAGTCTTCATTGTTTCCTAAGAATTCAGGTCCACCCAAGATGAAGCAGCTATTGGGAAGCAATGCTTTTAATCTCGCTGTGATGTGCAACAGTTGTTCGTGGTTGAACAACCATGTCGTTGCGGCAATGATGTCGGGTTGGTGCCGGTATATTTCGTCGACAATCATTCCTACGTTTTCATTGATGGTGGCAGATACGATTTCCCATTTTACGGAATTGTTCTTTGCTATTTGTGCGTGCAGTGCAGGGAGTGCCAACGAAGAGTGTGCATACGAGCTATTGAGGTCTATCCAGAGAATTTTCATATTTGATTGAATTTCATCTTTGCAAAGATAACTGATTTTGCTTTTCGTATAAACAAAAAGGGTTATATTTGCATGTCGGAAATCGAAAATAGTAGAGTTATTGGTATAGAATGTTTTTTGAAAGATGAAATATTCTTTTTGTATTCTTATTTCTATAAGGTGATAACGGGTTGTCTTATCACTGGCTTGATAAAGTAAGGAAGGAAGTACTATTAAGTGTGATTGATACAGAATGCAAAATATCGGAATAAGTTTCCAGCTATTTTGAACATTTTGAGAAAGTAAACTCTTTTGTACAAGGACTGGTTTAGGTAATTGATTCCTTCCTATGATGTAGGGATACTCTGTGAGGAGTATGGGTCAATGTAAAAACCTGAGGGGTAAATTTATAAATTATTATCTTTGTCTCCAAATTCATAGCTTATGGAGTTAAACGGTTATCGCCTTCTTCTTCCTGAAGGCACTTTAGAGTA
>NZ_OBMS01000059.1:0-1290 GCF_900217715.1 Bacteroides sp. AR29 | reverse complement strand
TATGATAAATAAACAAATTTAATTAACTTTGCAAAACCTATCGGGTGGTACACGTTTCAAATGCTACCCGGGTCCCTTTTCAAGTGTTAGCTACAGTTCCTTTTTATAGACCAACCAAGTGTTCCATATTATGAGAATAAGGATTCTGATAAATCAAATGATAAGTCAAAGCTCCAAGATGCTTTTAGTGTTATCAATAGTTTTATGAAAGAAATGGTAGAGGATTGGAATCAGGATTTTCAAATTCTTCTTATTGAACATGCAGATGAGTCATTTTGGACTGGAGACAATAAACTTGAGTACTTTACTACTAAAGCAAATTTTGATGGTGACAATGCTTTAGTTCCTTTTCATGTAATTAAAAAAAAGAAATATGAAAATAACAATAGATAGTATAGAAAAAATGATAGTTCATCATGTCGGCAATAAATCTAATGGAGAAGGTGTCGGCTTTTCAGAAAAAAATGTAAATTTAGAAGGTATAGAACAAGATATTAAGAAACTCCTTAGAAAATCTTTTGAGATGGATGACTTATTTCGTTTTTATTTTGAGTCTACTATTGATCTTAATCCTATTTATTCTTTTTGTAAAACTATATTTAACGATAATGATAGTTTTATTGCGCAGAGTAAACATATTGCGAAGATTCTTTATGAAAGTTCGAATCATCCTAAAATTAAATCAGGAGATGTCAGTATATTATACTTAAAGGGGTGCACTGTAGGGGATAATACATGCGATGCAATTGGAATTTTGAAGTCTGAAACCAAACAAGAAATTTTGCAAATAGAAAGGTGTTCCGATGGTTTTACAGCTAAGAAAACAGAAGGGATTAGTCTTTCTAAGATAGATAAGGGTTGTATTATTTTCAATATAAATGAAAGTGAGGGTTATCAAGTTACTGTTATTGATAAGACCTCAAGAATGGGAGATACTAAGTATTGGAAAGATTCATTTTTGCACGTAAAGTCTTATAATGGTGCTTATCATCAAACGAAAAGCTTAGTAGATGTGTGTAAAGACTTTATTAATACAGAGGTTTCGGGTAACAAGGGTCTGACAAAAGTGGAGAAGGCTATGATTGCAGTCAGGGCAAAGAAGGCACTTCTGGAAAATGAAATATTGACACTCGAACAATATACAGAAGAAGTCTTTCAAGACACAAAGCTTATTGGAAAATTTAATGACTACATTTTAGAAGCTGTTTTGAAATGATTAAATTATTTATATTTATCTGTTAATCAGTTGGTTAATTGAAATAATTTTCGTAACTTTATGGTTGCAAAACA
>NZ_OBMS01000007.1:0-179992 GCF_900217715.1 Bacteroides sp. AR29 | reverse complement strand
CTCCTTCTATGTTGTATTCCAAATAACTGAATACTTTTTTATTTGTTATTAACTTTATAAATCAATTTGTTACATGATTTTTTCCCAAAAGGAGAAACAATACCCCCTTTAGATAAGGGTAAATATCCTTATCCTCAACAGCGCACAAGTCCTAATTTCTTATGCTGTTATACTCTAAAATAAAATCCCTATCAGACAAACTTCGATAAGTTGACTTGGTGTCTTGTACCAAGCAACAAGTTACTACTTCAGGCTATAGGATAAACGCAACAATCTTTCTTTAGATGAAGCGCAATACTCATCATGGAGATTGTAGGAGTCGTTTTAATTATCTTGTTCCAATAGGGTTCTATTTTTATCGCACCTTGTCATATTGGTATTTCTTACCGGATTTGAGTACGCTCAAAATCCTATTTGACATTTTTCTTGCTATCCTGATGATGGCTTCTTGCCCTTTCATCCGTTTGCAATATGCTCCATAAGCCATTGACATAGCTCTGTCATGCCGTATAGAGACCCATGCACTTTCTATAACCAAAGGACCAAGGTGTTTATTGCCTCTGAAAGTCTTTTCCATATTGTAAATATTTTCACCACTGCTATGGCAAGACGGAATCAGACCAAGAAAAGACGCAAATTCTCTTTGATTGTGAAACCTTGACACATCTCCAATTTCCGTAAGAAGACACATGGCTGTCACAAGGCCTATACCAGGAATGGAGATCAAGTTCTCATATTGTCGAGAATATTGCGGTTTCTTTGATAAATCACGAACCATCCGGGTAGCTTTCAGTAGATTTTTTCTGAACAGCTTAACCTGGTCTATCAACAAATCCAAAGAAAGTCTGGTGGACGACAATAATCTCACTTCATTTTCCAACCAATATATAAAACGATTGGACCAATGAGAACGGCTGTTCTCAAAACAATCAGGATAGGAAATCCCATTATTGTAAAGTAAATGCTTCACACGTGATTTATATCCTCCAAGTTGCTTCTGTAAAGTTTTAGGTAATCTGATAAGACTACGGTCATCCAATTCTTCTTTGTCCCTGACGTATATTCCTCTCAATAACCCTCCTTTTAAAGATTTAGCCAATTTTTCTGAATCTATGGCATCTGTCTTCATCACATTCTCATATTGAGACGTAGGAACATCCGCAGCATGAATTATCATGCACTTTATTCCGTACTCCTTCAAAGCATAGTAAGTGGAATACCCACTAAAGCCGCTTTCATATACAGCTTGATATTTGCCATTGGGATAATGTTTCTTCAAATGTTCAAAGAGCTCTTTGGCTGAAGGTTTTTGTGAGTGAGTTCTTTTATAACCCGATTCTGTTATTATAGTTACACTCCAACTCTTCAGATGCACATCAATACCTATATAGATATTTTGACCATTAAAATTTATTCCTTTACTTTGTACCATAGGTGTAATAGTTTGGATTATTAATTCATTGATAAACTCTCATTTACAAAGTTAATAATTCTATTATTACGCCTATTCTTATTTAATCATCGGTCGGGGAGCGCCCAGCGGCAAGGGGCGGGACCACCCGTCCCGACGAGCGATTATTTTGAACGTCTACAAACATAGTATCTTTCCTTTGTTATCAGAAAAAGGAATGGGTGTCTATTAAAATAATGAGTAATATGTTTGAAGGACTTGACTTTTGGTTTGAACAGATTATAGCTTATTGCATTGCCCTCGTACTGGTGCAGTTCATGAAGAAACAAATATAGCGGCAAATACTTTATTCACTTCCGTCGTAGCACGGTTTAATCTTAGGCTTTTTCTTGTGATTTCTGAGCTTTTGGGGTACTAATGACCGATATTTACCCCTTTTTGAAACAATAGTGCCCCCGAAATTACCGGGAATGGGGTAATTTTGCAGTATTGAAAAACAAACTTAAATAATATCATGAGAAAAAGTAACTACTTATGGCTGCTGCTGGTGGCAGTTTTATTGCTGCCCGCTCAGGAAATGGCTGCCAAGAAGAAAAAAGAGAAGGAAGTGACAGACCGCGAACTTTGGGCCGGGGTGTTGTATCAAATGGCTGCTCCGGTACTGAGCAATATGAGTGAAGGGAAGCTCCAGGAAAATATGCAGGTGGAGCTTAGCCCCACTTGGGATGGACGCGACAAACGGGTGACCTATATGGAATGTTTCGGACGTCTGATGGCGGGGTTGGCGCCCTGGCTCTCTTTGCCGGACGATGACACTGCCGAAGGCAAGCAGCGCAGGCAGCTCCGCGAGTGGGCATTGAAAAGTTATGCGCAGGCGGTAGACCCGGAAAGTCAGGATTACCTACTTTGGCGGAAAGAGGGGCAGCCGCTGGTCGATGCCGCTTATGTTGCTGAAAGCTTCCTGCGAGGATACGATGCTTTGTGGGTGCCTCTGGATAGTTTGACTAAACGGCGTTACATTGAAGAGTTCACCCAGTTGCGCCGTGTGGACCCTCCTTATACCAACTGGCTGCTGTTCTCGTCTACGGTAGAATGTTTCCTGCGCAAGGCTGGTGCCAAGAGTGATGCTTACCGTATTGTCTCCGCTCTGCGCAAGGTGGAAGAGTGGTATGTAGGTGACGGCTTCTATAGCGACGGACCGGGATTTGCCTTTGACTATTACAACAGCTTCGTACTCCATCCCATGTATGTGGAGTGTCTGGAAGTCTTTACGAACAGTGGAAAAAATAAGATATGGAATGCGCCGGATTGCAATTTCCAGCGTGCCCAGAAGCGCATGCAGCGTTTCGGCATGATTCTGGAACGTTTCATCTCTCCCGAGGGGGCCTTCCCCGTATTCGGGCGTTCCATTACCTACCGCACCGGTACCCTCCAACCATTGGCTTTGTTGGCATGGCGTGGATGGTTGCCCAAGGAATTGTCGAACGGACAGGTACGTGCTGCCATGACAGCTGTCATCAACCGTATGTTCGGTGACAACCGGAACTTCAACGAGAAAGGTTTTCTGACATTGGGATTCAATGGTTCCCAGCCTCATATCTCCGACTGGTATACTAACAACGGCAGCCTTTACATGGCTTCCCTGGCATTCTTGCCCCTGGGCTTGCCCGCCGACCATCCGTTCTGGACAGATGCTCCGCAGGCATGGACCTCGAAAAAGGCGTGGGGTGGTGAAGAATTCCCCAAAGACCATGCCTATTATGAGTAAGACTGATTCATTTTTTATAGTATTTATATTAATTGTTTGGGGGATTGGTGGATTTCCGGTGGCACTCTGTGCACAGGGTGCTGCCGGTGTCCTTCCCGAAACGCATCTGGTGGAAGTGGGGAAAGGATACAGCCAGACTTCCGTCAACACTGCCGTATTCCGTAATAATTCGCTGGTGACGCAAGGTGACGAGCAATACATCAGTTACTATGATGCGGAAGGGTTCCTGACTCTTGGAAAACGGAACCTCCATGCCGGACAGTGGACACTGCACCGCACACAGTATAAAGGGAATGTGAAGGATGCCCATAACGTCATCAGCATGATGCTGGACGGTGACGGGTATATTCATGTAGCCTTCGACCATCACGGACAGCCCTTGAACTACTGTCGCAGCATTGCACCCCATTCACTGGAATTGGGTGAGAAGGAGCCCATGACGGGCGTGGATGAAGGCAATGTAACCTATCCGGAGTTTTATCTGCTGTCCGGAGGCGACCTGCTGTTTGCATACCGTTCCGGTTCTTCCGGCCGGGGCAACCTGGTGATGAACCGCTATTCCTTGAAGGAGAAGAAATGGAGCCGTGTGCAGGATGTACTGATTGATGGCGAGAACAAGCGCAATGCTTACTGGCAGCTATATGTAGATGAGCTTGGAACCATCCATCTGTCGTGGGTCTGGCGCGAGACTTGGCATGTGGAAACCAACCATGACCTATGCTACGCCCGTTCCTTTGACAATGGCGTAACATGGTATAAGGCAAATGGCAAGAAATATGATTTGCCCATCCGTCTGGGTAATGCAGAGTATGCCTGCCGCATTCCTCAGAATTCGGAACTGATAAACCAGACCAGCATGAGTGCCGATGCAGGCGGCAATCCGTACATTGCTTCCTATTGGCGCGACCCGGACAGCGACGTCCCGCAATACCGGATTGTCTGGCATGACGGGCAGATGTGGCACAGCCGCCAGGTCTCCGGGCGTACCACTCCGTTTTCCCTGAAAGGTGGAGGCACGAAGATGATTCCGATGGCCCGTCCGCGCATCGTAGTAGATGGCGGGGAGATATTTTATGTATTTAGGGATGAAGAACGGGGGAGCAAAGTCTCTTTGGCGCACGCTACGGATGTGGCAAACAGTAAGTGGAGCATCAGCGATTTGACCGACTTCACTGTCGGTGCCTGGGAACCGTCTCATGACACGGAATTGTGGAAGAGCAGGAAGCGGCTGCATCTGTTTGTGCAGCATGCCAAGCAAGGAGACGGAGAGCGGGTTGTGGAGTTTGCACCGCAACCGGTATATGTATTGGAAGTGATAAGATAAAAGAACAGTATTAGTATATGAAAACGACATGCTTATTTTTATTGGGTTTGGCTTTTTGCTGGGGACTGTTCTCATGCACCGCTCAGCAGCCGAAACCGGAAGAAGTGATTGAGATTATCAATCGGGTGAACAACTATTGGCAGGAGACCCATCCGCAACATGGGCGCTCTTTCTGGGACAATGCCGCCTATCATACGGGAAACATGGAGGTGTTCTTCCTGACCGGTAATCCGGAATGCTATGCCTATTCCGAGGCGTGGGCAGAACATAATGAATGGAAAGGCGCGAAGAGTGACAACAAGGAAGAGTGGAAGTACAGCTATGGGGAGAGTGATGATTATGTGCTTTTCGGTGATTATCAGATTTGTTTCCAGACTTATGCGGATTTGTATACCGTGAAGCCGGATTCCGGGAAGATAGCCCGTGCGCGCGAAGTGATGGAATACCAGATGAGTACGGACAAGAACGATTATTGGTGGTGGGCAGACGGACTTTACATGGTAATGCCCGTTATGACAAAGATGTACAAGCTGACCGGCAATCCGTTATATCTGGAGAAACTGCATGAATACTGGACCTATGCCAACAGCATCATGTACGATGCGGAGGAAGGCCTATACTATCGCGACGGCAAATATATTTATCCAAAACATAAAAGTGTGAATGGTAAGAAAGACTTCTGGGCGCGTGGCGACGGTTGGGTGCTGGCTGCCTTGGCAAAGGTACTGAAAGACCTGCCCGAAACAGACCAATACCGCCAGGAGTACATAGACCGCTTCCAGACGATGGCCAAATCCGTGGCTGCCTGCCAGCAGCCGGAAGGCTACTGGACACGCAGTATGCTCGACCCTGAGCATGCTCCCGGTCCTGAAACCAGCGGTACGGCTTTCTTTACCTATGGTCTGTTATGGGGGATGAACAACGGCTTGCTGGACAAGGCTACTTATCAACCCGTAGTGATGAAGGCGTGGAATTATCTGACTACTGTAGCCTTGCAGCCCGATGGCCGCATAGGGTATGTACAGCCGATTGGCGAGAAAGCCATTCCCGGACAAGTGGTTGATGCCAACTCTACTGCTAACTTTGGGGTAGGGGCATTTCTGCTGGCAGCTTGTGAGATGGTGCGTTTTTTGAATGCCGACTGATTGGAGAGATTAAATAAGTGTATATGTTACACAACATATACACTTTCTTTGTATTATAATGTATATAGTGTTAATTTTACACCCGTTAAAAGGTTTAATATAAAAAGATTATGATTGTACGGATGAAAAACACTTTCCGGATGCTTTTGGCGGCAATGTTATTGTCGTTGTTTGCACTTCCGGGATATTCCTGGCAAAAATCCTTTCCCGAAAAAGATTATGTAGCTTATTTGTTCACTTATTTCACTGGGAATAGTGGCGATGAAGAAGCTGTGCGCTATGCTGTAAGCATGGACGGTTATACCTACTGGGCATTGAATGATAATGAACCGGTAATCGACTCGAAAGTCATCAGCTCCACCGGGGGAGTCCGCGACCCGCATATCCTTCGTTGCGAGGATGGCAAGACTTTCTATATGGTAGTGACAGATATGGTTTCAGCCAATGGATGGAGTTCCAACCGTGCCATGGTTTTGCTGAAATCTACCGACTTGGTCAACTGGTCCCACTCCGTTATCAATATACAGAAACGTTATTCAGGTCAGGAGGATTTGAAGCGTGTATGGGCTCCGCAGACTATCTACGACCCGGAGGCGGGAAAGTACATGGTGTATTGGTCCATGCTGCATGGCGATGGAGCCGATGTCATATATTATGCTTATGCCAATGCGGAGTTTACGGATTTGGAGGGAGAGCCCAAGCCATTGTTTCTGCCGGAGAACGGGAAATCGTGCATCGATGGAGACATTGTCTATAAGGATGGTGTTTTCCACCTTTTCTATAAGACGGAAGGGCATGGAAACGGCATAAAGGTGGCCACCACCCGTTCCCTGACCTCCGGGGCATGGACGGAAGAGCCCGATTACAAGCAACAGACTAAGGAAGCCGTAGAGGGTGCGGGCACTTTCAAACTGATAGGGCAGGATAAGTATATCCTGATGTACGACGTCTATATGAAAGGAAGCTATCAGTTTACGGAAACCACTGACTTGAAGAATTTTAAGGTGATAGACAGCGAGGTGAAGATGAACTTCCATCCCCGTCATGGGACCATTATCCCCATTACCCGCCATGAGCTGTTGCGCATTACCGATGAATGGGGCAAGCCGACAGAACTGGGCGCATTGCCCAACAATCCCGTATTGCCGGGTTTCCATGCCGACCCGGAAATCCTTTATTCCCATCAGACCCAAAAGTATTACATCTATTCTACTACGGACGGACAGCCGGGTTGGGGAGGCTGGTATTTCACCGTATTCTCCTCCACGGATTTGAAGACCTGGCAGGATGAAGGCGTCATGCTGGACTTGAAGTCGGAGCAAGTGCCCTGGGCAGATGGCAATGCTTGGGCGCCTTGCATTGAAGAGAAAAAAGTGGACGGTAAGTATAAATACTTCTTCTATTACAGTGGAAACCCCAAGAATGGCGGCGGCAAGCAGATTGGAGTGGCTACGAGCGATTCTCCGGCCGGCCCTTTCACCGATTTGGGACGCCCTGTCGTTACTGCTTCACCCGTCGGTGGCGGGCAACAGATTGATGTGGATGTGTTTACAGACCCTGTTTCGGGCAAATCCTATCTTTACTGGGGCAACGGCTACATGGCAGGTGCCGAGCTGAACGACGATATGGTGTCCATCAAGGAAAATACCGTTACGGTGATGACGCCGGAGGGAGGCACCTTGCAGGACTATGCTTTCCGCGAAGCAGCCTATGTCTTTTATCGCAACGGGCTCTACTATTTCATGTGGTCGGTAGACGATACCGGTTCGCCCAATTACCATGTGGCATACGGTACGTCCAAGTCGCCGCTCGGTCCTATCGAAGTTGCCAAGCAACCCGTTGTACTGATTCAGAATCCGGAAAAGGAGATTTACGGTCCGGCACACAACGCTGTATTGCAGATTCCCGGTACAGATGAGTGGAGAATCGTTTACCACCGTATCAATAAATGGTACTTGAAAGATGGTCCCGGCGTTCATCGTGAAGTCTGCATAGACCGGATGGAGTTCAATGAAGACGGAACCATCAAGCCGGTGGTGCCTACCCTTTGATTTAATGATGTAACATAATAATTTAATACCATGAAGAATAGATTGAAATTACTGGTTTGGCTGTTTGCCCTCTCAGGTCCGCTGGCAGCACAGAGTGTATCTGTCAATGGTCCGGATGGAAAATTGCAGCTTACGGTATCCTGCCCGTCAGCCAACGGCGAAGTGTCTTACGCCGTCACCTACAATGGAAAGCAAATGCTGGAATCTTCTCCCTTGGGGATGGAGACAAATGTGGGTGATTTCTATAGAGGATTGCAGTTGAAGGAACATAAAGTCACAGCTCTCGATACGGTTTATGAACAATCCCGGATCAAAGCTTCGCGCATCCATTACTGGGCAAACGAATTGCTTTGTTCATTCGTCAACGGTGAGGGGAAGAATGTGCAGATAACTTTCCGCGTCAGCAACAATGACGTGGCTTTCCGTTACACCCTGCCGAGGGAGCAGGGAAAAGGAAGCGTCACGGTGAACAGCGAACGGACCGGCTTCCGCTTCCCGTCGCAGACCACCACTTTCCTTTGTCCGCAGAGCGACGCCATGATAGGGTGGAAGCGTACCAAACCCAGTTACGAAGAAGAATATAAGGCAGATGCCCCGATGAACGAACGTTCGGGTTATGGACATGGATATACATTTCCCTGCTTGTTCAAGGTGGGGGATGACGGCTGGGTACTGCTCAGTGAAACCGGAGTGGACAGCCGTTATTGTGGCTCGCGTTTGAGTGATTGGGATAACGGCGTGTATCGCATTGCTTTCCCCATGCCGGAAGAGAACAACGGCAATGGAACGGTGTCACCTGCCTTTTCCCTGCCGGGCTCCACGCCGTGGCGTACTGTGACGGTGGGGGAAACCTTGAAGCCGATTGTGGAAACCACCGTCCCCTGGGATGTAGTGGAACCACGCTATACCACCACCCATGATTACAAGCCGGGCCGTGGCACATGGAGCTGGATTCTCTGGCAGGACGGCAGCATCAACTACGACGACCAGGTGCGCTATGTTGACTTGGCAGCCGCCATGGGATACGAATATGTATTGATTGACAACTGGTGGGACAACAACATCGGTCGCGACCGCATGGAACAGTTTATCAAGTATGCCCGTAGCAAGGGTGTGGAGGTATTCTTGTGGTATAGCTCCAGTGGTTACTGGAACGATATAGAGCAGAGTCCCGTCAACCGGATGGATAACTCCATTGCCCGCAAGCAAGAGATGCGCTGGTTGCAAAGTCTGGGTGTGAAGGGTATCAAAGTAGACTTCTTCGGCGGTGACAAGCAGGAGACCCTGCGTTTGTACGAGGAGATTCTGAGCGATGCCGACGACCACGGTCTGATGGTTATCTTCCACGGCTGTACCTTGCCTCGCGGCTGGGAACGGATGTATCCCAATTACGTAGGCAGCGAGGCGGTGCTGGCTTCCGAGAATCTGGTATTTAGCCAGCATTTCTGTGATAACGAGGCCTTCAATGCCACGCTGCACCCTTTCATCCGCAATGCTGTGGGATGCATGGAGTTTGGCGGTGTGTTCCTGAACAAGCGTTTGAACCGCAGCAACGATGGCGGAACTATTCGCCGCACCACGGACATCTTTCAGCTGGCAACGGCAGTGCTGTTCCAAAATCCTATCCAGAACTTCGCCTTGGCACCTAATAACTTGACGGATGCTCCGCAAATCTGCCTCGACTTTATGAAACAAGTGCCCACTACTTGGGACGAGACCCGTTTCATTGACGGCTATCCGGGGAGATATATTGTTCTTGCCCGTCGTCATGGCAACACGTGGTACATAGCCGCTGTCAATGCAACGGCGGAACCATTGAAACTGAAGCTTGACCTTCCTGTGCTGGCAGGACAAGAGGTGTCTCTGTATAGTGATGACAAGAAGATGCAGCCTCAATTAAAGCTGCAGAGGATAAAGGCTGACGGCTCTCTGCAACTCACGGTTCAGCCGCAGGGAGGGGCGGTAATCGTGGAATAAAGAAGGTATGGAGCAATCTTTGTTTTGTAATGATATATCATAACGGATTACTCCTTTTGCAAATCTTTGATTATCAGAGGTCTATAATTGTCCTGATTCAGTCGTATACTGAATGGCATTCACTATACGACTGAACCCTATTCACTATACGACTGAATGGCATTCAGAATACGGCTGATTGTGACTATCGAACTAAATGTAAATGATTAATACCGACTTAATACCATGAATGGATTCTTGAAATTATTGTCCTTGTGTCTGTTCTTGACACTGACCGTTCCTTTGCAGGCTATAACGAATGGAGTGGCGAATGAACCCGATTCAGTCTATCTCTTTTCCTACTCCCATGCCGACGGCAGTGGCGGTCTGAAACTAGCCTGGAGTCCCAATGGCAACCGATGGTTCAGCGTGGCAGAGGGCAGCTCCTTTGTCAACTCGGACTTCGGCCCCTGGGGGCAAATGAAGCGGATGCTGAAACCGCACTTGATGCAGACCCGTGCCGACGACCGTTGGCACTGTATCTGGGAACTGACGGAAAGCGGAAACTCCCTTGCATACGTCGAGTCTCCCGACTTGCTGCAATGGAAAGCGCAGAAATACTTTGACCGTTCTCGCCTTGCCGAATACCGGCCGGCGGAGGTCTATCCTAACGTGCGGAAGGAGGTTCTGCTGAACGGTACCGTACAGCAGGGTTGGATGCAGCGTGTACCGTATGCCACGGTGCAGCGTGTCATCTCCTTTGCAGAGCATAAGAAGTACCGCCAGGCACTCCATGCCGAACGTACCGAGCAAGACCCCGTACGTTTTGCCGGACTGAAACCGGTGGAGGCGACTATCGAAGTGGAGACGGAATGTGCAAAACCCATCAGCAAGCATCTGATAGGTATTTTCTTCGAAGACATCAACTATGCTGCGGATGGAGGACTGTATGCCGAGCTGGTACAGAACCGCGACTTCGAGTATTCGTCTAAGGACGGTTCACACCAAGGTTGGGACGGCACATATGCCTGGGCGGTGAAAGAGGGGAATACTTCGGCTGCCGTTACCATTGCCGCTGCCGACCCCATTCATCCCAATAACCCTCATTATGCCGTATTGGAGGCGCGTCCCGGAGTGACATTGCAGAACGACGGTTTCGACGGCATCAGCTTGAAGAAAGGGGAGAAGTACGATTTCTCTCTCTTCGCCCGCGTGGCACCGGGCAGCAAGGGAGGTAAGGTGGTTGTTTGCCTGCTCGACCAGACGGGCCGTGAGATTGCCCGCTCTTCCGTCAATGTGTCCTCCAAAGAGTGGAAGAAACAGCAGACGGTGCTGACGGCGAATGCCGACGTGCGTGCCGCCGTCCTCTCGCTCCAGCCGCAGACGGTGGGGACACTGCATCTCGATATGATTTCCCTTTTTCCGCAAAATACATTCAAGGGCCATAAGAACGGCTTGCGTGCCGACCTGGCGCAGACGCTTGCCGACCTGCATCCACGCTTCGTCCGCTTCCCCGGCGGCTGCGTGGCTCATGGCGACGGCATTGATAATATCTATGACTGGAAAGGCTCTATCGGACCGCTCGAAGCGCGTAAGCCGTTGCGCAATCTGTGGGGGTATCATCAGACACGCGGACTGGGCTACTTCGAGTACTTCCGCTTCTGCGAAGATATAGGTGCCGAACCTCTGCCGGTATTGGCAGCGGGCGTGCCGTGCCAGAATTCGGGCACACACTCGCACTATGCCGACAACTGTCCGCAGGGGGCCAACAAGGAACTGATGCGCTACGGCCAGCAGGGTGGCATCCCGATGGAAGAGATGCCTGCCTATATCCAGGATGTGCTCGACCTGATAGAGTATGCCAACGGCGATGCACGCCGCACCGTGTGGGGCAGGAAGCGTGCTGAGGCAGGCCATCCCAAGCCTTTCAATCTGAAGTATATCGGCATCGGCAACGAGGATATGATTACCGAAGTGTTTGAGGAGCGCTTTGCCATGATATACAAGGCTGTCAGGGAGAAGCATCCCGAAATTACGGTTGTCGGCACTGTAGGTCCCTTCTACGAAGGCGCGGACTATGCGGAGGGCTGGCGCCTTGCCACGGAACTGGGCGTGCCCATGGTGGACGAACACTATTACGTGGATCCGGGCTGGATGATTCACAACCAGGACTACTACGACCGTTATGACCGCACCAAGTCCAAGGTCTATCTGGGCGAATATGCCGCCCACCTGCCCGGACGTCCCAACAACATAGAGACAGCGTTGGCAGAAGCTCTCTATCTGACTTCGGTGGAACGTAATGCCGATGTGGTGGAGATGACCTCGTACGCCCCGTTGCTGGCGAAGGAAGGCCATACGCAGTGGAATCCCGACTTGATTTATTTCAATAACACGGAAGTGAAGCCTACCGTGGGCTACTACACACAGCAGATGTACGGACAGAATGCGGGTACGCAGTACATCACCTCGCACATCACACTGAGTAATGGGCAAGAGGCTGTCCGCAAGCGCGTCGGCATTTCGGTGGTAAAGGATGAGGCCACGGGTGACCATATCGTAAAGCTGGTGAACCTGCTTCCGGTAGAGGTTTCCTCTACAGTGAAGCTGAAGGGCATCGACTTGCAGAATCCCTCGGCAGTGAAGACGCTCCTGACGGGTGACCCGAAAGACAAGCAGGCACGTTCCGTGACTTCCACCTTCGACATCGGCGGTACGGAGTTTCCTTATACCTTGCCTGCCTATTCGTTTACGGTGATACGTATCCATGAGAATAAGGGGAAATAAGGATAAATCCGTGTAATTCCGTGCGTGGGAACTTAAAAACTTAAAAGATATGAAACGATTATTGACTTTGGCACTTGTTGCAGCCATGACCGGCAGTGTGTCGGCACAAAAGCAACAGACTTTGCATTCCGGTTATCCCATCGACCCGGTTCCTTTCACTTCAGTGAAGGTGACGGACAGTTTCTGGGGACAACGCTTGAAGGCAAGCCGCGAGGTAACCATCCCGTTGGCTTTCAGTAAGTGTGAGGAAACGGGACGTTATGAAAACTTTGTGAAAGCTACTCATCCCAGTGATGAGTATAAGGTGGGAGGCTTCTCCTTTGACGATACGGATGTCTATAAGACGATTGAAGGTGCAAGTTACTCCTTGCAGACTTACCCGGACAAGAAACTGGAAGAATATATCGACAGCGTATTGGTCATAGTGGCCGCCGCCCAAGAACCGGACGGGTATCTTTACACCGCACGTACCATGAATCCCAAGCATCCGCACGATTGGTCGGGGCCGGACCGCTGGTCGGAGGTGGAGAATTTGAGCCACGAGTTCTATAATCTGGGTCACATGGTGGAAGGGGCTGTGGCTTATTATCAAGCTACAGGCAAGCGGAACTTCCTGGATATAGCTATCCGTTATGCCGACTGCGTATGCAAGAATATCGGTGAAGGCCCCGGACAGAAGCGTGTGATTCCCGGACATCAGATTGCCGAAATGGCATTGGTACGCCTCTATACCGTGACAGGAGATAAGAAATATCTCGACCAGGCCAAGTTCTTCCTCGACGCGCGCGGCACTACGGCACGCAAGGACATCTATTTGCAGTCGCACAAGCCTGTACTGGAGCAGGAAGAGGCAGTGGGACATGCCGTACGTGCCGGTTACATGTATTCCGGTATGGCTGATGTGGCTGCCATTACGGGTGACAGCTCCTACATCAAGGCTATCGACAAGATATGGGAGAATATCGTCGGCAAGAAGATATATATTACCGGCGGTATCGGTGCGCGTCATGCGGGCGAAGCTTTCGGTGATAACTATGAATTGCCGAATCTGACTGCCTACAATGAGACCTGTGCCGCCATCGGCAATGTTTACATGAATTACCGCCTCTTTCTGCTGCATGGCGATTCCAAGTATTTCGACGTGCTGGAACGTACGCTTTACAACGGATTAATCTCCGGCGTTTCATTGGACGGAGGCAAGTTCTTCTATCCCAATCCGTTGTCTTGCGATGGTAAGTATCACTTTAATGCCGACCATACGATTACACGCCAGCCGTGGTTTGGTTGTGCCTGCTGTCCTAGCAACATCAGCCGGTTCATTCCTTCTTTGCCGGGATATGTGTATGCCGTGAAAGACAATCAGGTGTACGTCAACCTTTTCTTGTCCAACCGTGCCGAGCTGAAGTTGAATGAAAAGAAAGTGGTGCTGGAGCAGGAAACCGGATACCCCTGGAACGGAGATATTCGTGTGAAGGTGGCTCAGGGCAACCTGCCGTTTACGATGAATATCCGTATTCCGGGTTGGGTGCGCGGCAGTGTACTTCCGAGTGACCTTTATTCGTATGCCGACGACCTGAAGTTGGGCTATCGTGTATTGGTGAATGGCGAGGAGGTAACCGGTGAACTTCGTAAAGGCTATCTCCGGATAGACCGGAAGTGGAAGAAAGGGGATGTGGTAGAGGTGCATTTCGACATGCAACCCCGTGTGGTGAAAGCCAATGAAAAAGTGGTTGCCGACCGTGGACGGGTGGCCGTTGAGCGTGGTCCTATCGTTTATTGTGCCGAGTGGGCCGATAATGATTTTAATATACAGAATATCATCCTGAACCGTCATCCGAAATTCCAGGTGACGGAGAAGCCCGAACTGCTGTATGGCATCAACGAAATTACCACAGAAGTGCAGGCTCTTGGTTTTGATGCTGCCGGAAAGTTGGCAACCAGAGATGTGACGCTGACCCTGATACCTTATTATGCATGGGCACACCGGGGTGAGGGCAAGATGGATGTATGGTTGCCGGTAAATAGGATTGATGTAGAATAGGTAAGTATGTCGTCATAATTTAGCTTATGCTATCGTTATAAACAGATTAAAACCATGAAAAGACTTTTATTTCTATTGACATTGTTCGTTGTTCTTGGCATGCAGGCGCAACAGCATGTGATGACTGTTGATGTATCAAAACCGACGGCTCGGATAAATCCTGCCATGTATGGAATCTTCTTCGAAGACATTAATTTCGGTGCGGACGGTGGTTTGTATGCCGAACTGGTAAAGAACCGCTCTTTTGAGTTCCCGCAGCCGCTGGTGGGGTGGATACCTTTTGGCGAGGTGACGGTACAGGACGAGCGGCCCTGCTTCGACCGCAATCCGCATTATGTGCGCATTACCAATGACGGCTGTCTTTTGCGTGCCGGACTGGATAATGAAGGTTATCGTGGCATCGGCCTGAAAAAAGGAGAAGATTACCGTTTCTCCGCCTATGTCCGTACGCCGGATACCAAACCAATGAAGCTTTCCGTCGAACTGGTGAATTCCAACGGAGAGAATCTCCTGAAGAAGGAACTGGAAGTGAAAGGCAGTGAATGGCAGAAGCTGACGGCTGTGCTGAAAGCTCCTTTTACCGATGTTCGCTCGCGTCTGCGTGTTGTGTTGCAGACGGAGGGTACGGTAGATATGGACCACATCTCTCTCTTCCCGGTGAACACTTGGAAGAAGCGTGAGAATGGATTGCGTGCCGACTTGGTACAAGCCCTCTATGACCTCAATCCCGGAGTATTCCGTTTTCCCGGCGGTTGTATCATCGAAGGCAACAGCCTTGCCACCCGTTATCAATGGAAGAATTCCGTGGGTCCGGTAGAGAACCGTCCTTTGAACGAAAATCGCTGGAACTATACATTCAAGCATAAAGCTTTCCCGGATTATTTCCAGAGTTACGGACTTGGCTTTTACGAATATTTCCTGCTGAGTGAAGACCTCGGTGCAGAGCCTCTGCCGGTACTGAGCTGCGGGCTGTCCTGCCAATACGAAAGCAACGAAGTGGTTCCCCTTGGAGAACTCGGCCCGTACGTGCAGGATGCCCTCGACCTCATCGAGTTTGCCAACGGTGCTGCAACCTCCAAGTGGGGAAAGGTGCGTGCCGATATGGGACATCCCGAACCGTTCGGTCTGAAAATGATTGCCATCGGCAATGAACAGTGGGGGGAAGTCTATCCCGAGCGTCTGGAAGTGTTCACGAAAGCCATCCGTGCGGAATATCCCGATATGCAGATTGTAGGTTCTTCCGGTCCGAGTGCAGATGGGGACAAGTTCGATTACCTCTGGCCCGAAATGAAACGCATCGGGGTGGATTTGGTGGACGAGCATTATTATATGGCTCCCGACTGGTTCTTTGCCAATGCTGCCCGCTATGATGACTATGACCGTAAAGGACCGAAAGTCTTTGCCGGTGAATATGCATCGCATGACCACCCCACCGGGAAAGCCAATAATTTCTTGGCGGCACTGTCCGAAGCAGCTTTTATGACGGGACTGGAACGTAATGCTGATGTGGTGCGCCTGGCTACCTATGCTCCGTTGTTTGCCCATGTGGATGCCTGGCAGTGGAATCCCGATTTGATTTGGTTCGACAATCTCCGTATGATGCGGACTCCCAACTATTACGTACAGCAGATGTACGGTATGAATGCCGGAACAGATGTGCTGAACCTGCAAATGGACGGAAAACCCGTGACGGGGCAGGACAGCCTTTATGCATCGGCAGTGCTGGATGCTCCTACGGGAGAAGTAATTCTGAAGCTTGTCAATGCGGGCAGCAGATCGGAGAAGGTACAGATAGAGTTCAGCGGATTGAAGAAGCGGCAGCTTGTCTCGGGTTCCTGCACCTATTTGCAAAGTGATGACTGGAAAGCCAAGAATACACTGGAGCAGGAGGCTATTGTTCCACGTATTCGTCCGGTGGAGGTGGCTTCCCGTTCTCTGAGCCTGGAGCTTCAGCCCCGTTCGTTCGGAGTCTATCGTTTGCGGATAAGTACTCAATCAAAATAAATTCCCATTTAGTCACCTAATTTAATTATGTGAACTAGTTATGAACACTTATTTAAAGAATTAAATTCAGCCTTTTTTGAACGATTATTCTTCCTTTTAATTATAGGATAGGCGTATCTTTGTGACGGCATACCGGTTCTGCTTGTATGCCGTTGCTAATTTTTATAAACTATTTACCATGAAGAAACATTTCATTACCGGACTGCTTGCGACTTTTGCCATTGCCGCAAGCGCACAGTCCTTCACTGAATGGCAAAACCCTGAAGTGAATGCCGTGAACCGTGCTCCGATGCACACCAACTATTTTGCCTATGAGTCGGCAGATGCTGCGGCTCGTGGAGCAAAAGAACATTCTTCCAATTACATGACTCTGAACGGTATCTGGAAATTCTTCTGGGTGAAGAATGCCGATGCCCGTCCCACGGATTTCTGGAAAGTGGGGTTCAACGACAAGGGATGGAGCGATATGGCCGTTCCCGGTATGTGGGAACTGAACGGTTTCGGCGACCCTATCTACGTGAATACCGGATATGCCTGGCGCAATCAGTTCAAGAACAATCCACCGCAGGTGCCAACGGAGAATAACAATGTAGGTTCCTACCGTCGTGAGATTGTAATACCTGCCGACTGGAAGAGTAAGGACATCATGGCTCATTTCGGTTCCGTGACTTCCAATATGTATTTGTGGGTAAACGGCAAGTACGTAGGTTATAGTGAGGACAGCAAACTGGAGGCTGAATTCAACCTGACACCCTACTTGAAGCCGGGACAAAAGAATCTGATAGCCTTTCAGGTATTCCGCTGGTGTGACGGGACGTATCTGGAAGACCAGGACTTCTTCCGTTATAGCGGTGTAGGGCGCGATTGCTACTTGTATGCCCGTGACAAGAAGCGCATTCAGGACATCCGTGTCACTCCCGATTTGGATACTGCTTATAAGAACGGTTCCCTGAAAGTACAGCTTGATGTGAAGGGTGGCGGCAATATCAGTCTTGAACTGCTGGACGCTGCCGGAAAACAGGTGGCTACAGCTGTCGCCAAAGGTAACGCTACTGCCTTGATAAATGTGGAGAATCCTCATAAGTGGACGGCGGAAACGCCCTACTTGTATACCCTACGTGCCACTTTGCAAGGCAGCAGTGAGGTGATTCCCGTAAAGGTGGGCTTCCGAAAGATAGAGCTGAAAGGAAGTCAGATACTTGTCAACGGCCAGCCCGTTCTCTTCAAGGGAGCCAACCGCCACGAGATGGATCCGGACGGTGGTTACGTCATTTCTCGCGAACGCATGATTCAGGATATTCAGGTGATGAAGCAGTTCAACCTGAATGCCGTGCGCACCTGCCACTATCCCGACAATAATCTCTGGTACGACCTCTGCGACCAATATGGTATTTACGTAGTGGCCGAAGCCAATATCGAATCCCACGGAATGGGTTATGGGGAAGAGACACTTGCCAAACGTGAGGACTATAGGAAAGCACATATGGAGCGTAACCAGCGCAATGTGCAGCGTAGCTTCAATCATCCCAGCATCATTTTCTGGTCTTTGGGCAACGAAGCCGGCTATGGCGCTAATTTCGAAGCTGCCTACGATTGGATAAAGGCTGAAGACCCGAGCCGTGCCGTACAATATGAACAAGCCGGTAAAACAGGCAAGACAGACATCTATTGCCCGATGTATTATGGCTATGACGGATGTAAGAAATACAGTGAGGATGATTCTATGACAAAGCCCCTGATTCAGTGCGAATATGCTCATGCGATGGGAAACTCGCAAGGAGGTTTTAAAGAATATTGGGATTTGGTGCGTAAATATTCCAAATTCCAAGGTGGCTTTATTTGGGATTTTGTTGATCAGTCTGTACGTTGGACAGGAAAAAACGGTAAGATGATTTATGCCTACGGCGGTGACTTTAACCGTTTTGATGCCAGCGACGGTAACTTCTGCGATAACGGTCTTATCAGCCCCGACCGTGTGCCCAATCCCCACATGTATGAGGTAGGCCGTATCTATCAGGACATCTGGACTACTCCGGCCGACTTGAAGAACGGCGAAATCAATGTGTTCAATGAATACTTCTTCCGTGATCTTTCTGCCTATTATATGGAGTGGGAGGTACTGAAAGGCGGTAAGGTGATACGGACCGGTCGTGTGGATAATCTGAATGTAGCTCCCCAACAGACAGCCAAAATCAAGTTGGACTTGGGCAAGACTTGCCAATGCACCGAGTGGTTGCTGAATGTTTCCTATAAGCTGAAGAACCGTGAAGGATTGCTTTCCGCCGGACATGTAGTGGCAAAAGACCAGTTGACGCTCAATCCTTACCAAGCTCCTTCCATGGAATTGAAGAACTGCGAACAGAGCAATATCGAGATGACGGCTCCCCAAGTACAGGATAACGATTGGAACTACCTCATCGTCTCCGGTGATGCTTTCCGTGTAGAAATCAACAAGCACAACGGTTATCTGACTAAGTACGAAGTGAATGGCCGGGATATGATTAAAGACGGCGAGGCTTTAAAACCAAACTTCTGGCGTGCGCCTGTTGACAACGACTACGGTGCCAATCTGCAACGCAAATATATCGCTTGGAAGAATCCGGAAATCAAACTGACCTCTTTCAAACAGCGCACGGAGAACAATCAGGTGATTGTAGAATCTGCTTACGACATGCCGGGTGTTTCAGCTAAGCTGAACCTTGTTTATGTCATCAACAATGCCGGTGCCGTCAAGGTGACCCAGAAGCTGACTGCCGACAAGAATGCCAAAGTATCGAACATGTTCCGTTTCGGTCTGCAGATGCCTATGCCGCGCAGCTTTGAAACCGTTGAATACTATGGACGCGGTCCGGTTGAAAACTATATTGACCGTAATCATTGCGCCGACTTAGGCATTTATCGCCAAAGTGTGGCCGAGCAGTTCTATCCCTACATCCGTCCGCAGGAAAACGGAACAAAGACCGATATTCGTTGGTGGAAGATGTTGGATCAGTCTGGTAATGGCATCAAGATTGTGGCAGCCGCTCCCTTCTCCGCATCTGCCTTGCACTATACCATCGAGTCTTTAGATGAAGGCTGGAGCAAAGAGCAAGGACACTCGCAAGAGGTGGATGAAGCTGATTTGACTAATCTCTGTATCGACAAGGTGCAAGCCGGTCTGGGTTGCGAAGACAGTTGGGGACGTATAGCCCGTCCGGAATACCTGGTGCCATACGCTGATTATGAGTTTACGTTCATCCTTTTTCCCGTATGCCATAGTATCGGAATAGAATAATATTTCTTCTCAGTGTATTACATACTGAGAAACAGATTTTATAACACTGAAGCGGTCGCCTTTCCGATGGGGGAGGGTGACCGCTTTGTGTTGATGTTTTGCTTGCTTCTGTATATTTCTTTGTTTTATTGTTTCTGATTTCGGCAAATGCAATCCGTCAGATGGTCGTTGATAAACCCCGAAGCTTGCAGATGGGCATAGCAAATGGTAGAGCCGAAGAACTTGAATCCCCGTTTTTTCATGTCTTTGCTCATGGCATCTGATTCGGGAGATGATACCGGAATCTCACTCAATGACTGAAAATGATTGATAATGGGGTTCCGGTCGGGGAAGAAGGATAGCGTATAGTTGTAAAAGCTGCCGAATTCTTTCTGTATGACAAGAAACTGCTTTGCATTGGTGATGGTCGACTTGATTTTCAGACGGTTTTTCACGATGCCGTCAAAGTGCATCAGCCGTTCCACGTCTTCGTCGGTCATTTGCGCCACTTGCGCGGCATCGAAATTGCAAAAGGCTTTGCGGTAGCCTTCCCGCTTTTTGAGGATGGTTATCCAGCTCAGTCCCGCCTGGGCACTTTCCAATACAAGAAACTCGAATAGTGTCTTGTCGTCTGTTACCGTTTTTCCCCACTCTTCATCGTGGTATTTCACATACAGCTCGTCGGTTCCGCACCAGCCGCAACGTCCGTTTATAATGTCTTGCATAAGCGTTATTTTTGTAATGAGGTGCTAAGGTAGTGCTTTCATTCCGAATAAACAAATCTATCTATTCTAAATGGATAGATTTGTTTATTCAGAATGGAATGTTTATATTTGTATCTGAATATAAATGACATAGCCCTATGATAAGCAAATCGGATATAGTAGAAGCCATACGTGTGCAACGTGAACGGTTGAGGAAATTTCAAAGTTTCCGACGTGACCTATTGTTGTCTTTACCTCCCTTGGTAGCAGACTATGCACTGATTATATCTGGTATTCGCCGTTGTGGTAAGAGTACATTGCTGGCACAATTATCGGTGGATAGATACAAGCCGGAAGAGGTGCTCTCCTTGAATTTTGATACCCCTTTACTGTATGGATTTGAATTCAGTGATTTCCGTATAGTGGATGAAGTTATTAAGGAACATGAAGGGTGTATCGCTCTTCTTTTTGACGAAATACAGATTGTTGATGGTTGGGAGGTGTATATTCGGGGCAAGTTGGATGAAGGGTTTTATGTGGGAATCACCGGCTCCAATGCTTCGATGTTGAGTCGTGAATTGGGCACGAAGTTGACAGGAAGACATATTACGAAAGAACTGTTCCCTTTTTCGTATGCTGAATATTGCGGTTTTACGGGTAAGACTATCGGTGACAGTTCCTTGTACGACTATCTGCATCGGGGTGGCTTCCCTCAATACTTGCAACTGGATGATCAGGATGTTCTGACGGATTTAGTCAATGATATAGTATATCGTGATATTGCCGTGAGATATAATATACGTGATGACCACTCTTTGAAAAGTCTCTTGGCCTATTTGATGGGGAATGTGGGCAATCTGGTGTCTGCTACAAAACTGAAACAGATACTGGGAATGAAAAGTACTTCTACTGTGTCTGATTATTTCTCTTATTTCGAACAGACTTACTTGATAAACTTTGTTCCGAAATTTTCATATTCATATAAAGCGCAACTGTTGAACCCGAAGAAAGTGTATTGTGTGGACAATGGTGTTGTATTTGTCACCTCTTCATCTTTCACCCGTGATGAGGGGCGGAGGCTGGAGAACATGGTTTTTGCGGAATTGCGTCGCCGTTATTCTGAGATATTCTATTATAATGAGAACCGGAAGGAATGCGACTTTATAGTTGTACGCAATTCTGTGCCCCAGCTTGCCATCCAGGTATGCTATGCCTTGACCGCAGAAAACCGGAAAAGGGAAGTAGATGGCTTACTGGATGCCTTGTCTTTCTTCAAGATGGGGCATGGACTGATACTCACTTATAACCAACATGACAAATTTTCCGTAGGAGATAAAACGATAGAAGCATTGCCGGTGTCTGAATATTTTAAAGACTAATCTTCTTGTCTCTTGCACTCCACCACATGATACAGCGTGCCGAACCGTGTTCTGCGGGACGGCACTTCATGTTTCTGCAGTATCCTTCCGAATACATTCACTCTCTTGGTGGACAGCGGGATGGCGCTGTACCGGCGCAGGCGGTTCAGTATTTCGGCAGACGACAGCCATTCTCCCTCCTCGTCATTTCCGGCAACGCGGAAATAGTGGTAGAACAGTTGCTCTTCGGGCGGTATCTGTTCGAAATCGTGGTTGTTTTCCGTCATAATCCGTTCGTCCGACTGGTCGAACCAATAGCGTTCGCCGTGGTCCAGTTCGTGCATGGCCTGGGCATAAAGCTGGTTGTAGTCTATCGGGCGGTTGGTGTCTATTGCTTCCGTCACTTCTATGCAGATGAACCGGCGACTGCCGCTGGGGTCGGTCAGCAAGTCCTTCTGGTTGCTGGTGGCGATGAACGAGGCATATCGGCGCATCTCGAGCACGGCATTGGCGTATGGCTTGCGCACGTTGACCACCGGCTTCTGGAGGATATGTTTCAGGAATCCTTGCTGGGTGCTGCTTATCTGGTCGAATTCATCGATGTTGATGAGCGCAAAACGGTTGAGGTAAAGTTCGGCGTCGCGCTTGCGCGAGAAGTCGATGCTGTCCGTATAATAGGCACGCAGCTCGGGCGGGACGATGCTTCGGCAAAAGGTGCTTTTGCGGGTGCCTTGTGCACCTACCAATAAGGGGGAGACGCTGTTGGCATATTTCTTGTCGGTATTGCCGCGCCAGTGTGCCACCATGTTGAGAAACCAGCGGTGGAACAGTTCGGCCCAGTACGGGTTGTTGCAGGGTACTGTCCGGGCGAGTGCCAGGATACGGTCTTTCCCGTCCCAGTGCGGAAGGTCGTACAGATAATCTTCCAGCGGATTGAATACCGGGATGCGGTTGGAGTAGATGTACCGGCTGATGTCTCTGTCCCACAAGGGAATGCCTTCCGACTGTGCATCCAGTGCAATGCTGTTCAGCGTGCGCTTGTCGATGGGGGAGAAGCGGAAACGGAACGAGTGGCGTTCACGGTATTCCACTTCGCCCACCTGGGTATTGTAGCGGAAGTCGTAGCGGCGTTTCATGAACTCGTCCGTCTGTATGGCAAGTCTTTGCTCTTTGCTGAGGCTGCTTTGGGTATTGAAGCCTTTGTTCTCTTGGTAAACGCTTCTTACAATCTGCCGGATGACAGTCTCTTTTTGGCGCAGATAATAATGGAAATAGGTACGCTTCACGGTCTCTTCTTCGGGGATGCCCGAACGGAAACAGTTCTCGGCAAGGCGTACGGTCAGGGAGTGCAGGCTGTTGTCGGCACCGGCACCCGTCGCTTCGGCGAAAGTCTTCTGCAAGGCGGCTTCAAACAGCATGATGATGGCTTCTTCGGCTTCATATCCCGGCACGGCGCGCGTCAGGGGTGACTTCTCGTCTTGCAGGGCTTCCCGATAGGTGGTTTCGTCGGGCATGGAGACGGGCTGTGCAAGATAGAACTGTATGGAGTCCGGGCGGTACATGGCTTCGGGGTCGAAGGAGAGGCGGGAGTACTGTTCCAGCTTGGGCTCTTTCAGCAGAATGTCGAAAGGCAGTTGGGGCTGGTAGCATTTCACGGCAAGGCGGTAGGCATGGGCGTGGAATACTTCGGCTTCTTCCCGTTTGCCCGGCAGCGAATTGTTCGGACGGGTGAAGGTAGTCCAAATCTTTACAGTCCGTCCGCTGGAACCGGTGAATACGAGCCGCGTCTGGGGCTGTTCCCAGGCAAGACGTTTCACAAGGGCTATTTCGGACTTGCCGGAAAGCGGGCCTACGGTCAGTTCCACGATGCCGTTGTAGGTTTTCATCTGGCAGACACCGTTCGTCTTGCGGAATTCGGCTGCCGGGAGTACTTTGGGCAGTCGGTCTGCCTCGTTGCAGCGCTTGCCGGGCAAGCAGTATCGCAGTTGCTGGCGGAAAGTGGATACGGGCTGGGTTTTGGTCTCCGTTTTGATTTTCTGTAGGAAGGTGTCCAAGTCTGTCGTGCTCAGTGTCAGATTCCCGTCTTTTTCTCTCAGTTGGGTGATTTTCATTTCTATTTTTTGTTTTGTCACATGCAGGCAAAATGGTTTGCTTACAGTGTACTAAGGTACGACAATTAGGCTCTTTTTGCAAGTGATTCCATGCTTTTTTAGGTCGATTCCAGCGTTTTTCTGTGGAAAATCTGATGTTTTGAGTCGAAAAAGCTGGTGATTTGGGATGCTTTGTGCAGACTTCCACGCTGGTTTTGCTTGTCGGAACAATAGTTTCCGGCTATTGAAACAAAAGGTTTTACTTGTTGAAACCAATGGTTTTCCTAAGGGAAACTCTCAGTTTCTCTTGTTGAAACTTTTGTTTTAGAAGGTTAAAACCAATAGTATTTGCTTAAGAAACTAAAAGTTTCATACTGAGAACTAGGTATATAGCACTATTCTGTGGTGAATGAAGTAAGTATCGGATACTGCTTTTGTTATGGCGTGATGGATGGTTGTGAAGATTTTTATCTATCACGGGTATCTTTCACGCTTTAATCGGTTTATAATCAAAAGGATATCCCCCTCTGCGTGATAGCATGACAGATGTTTTTCAAAAATAAACTTTGTAAGAGCTGAGCTGTCCGGATGCTTCAATCGTTGTAGCTGTATTCTTCGCTGTATCTCTCGAATTTCGGTTCTTCGGCAATTCCGTATTGTTTGAAAACCTGACGGATATATGCTTGTGCCTTTGGAAACAAGCCTTGTTCCTGGCGGTAAAAGCGATAATAGGTGGTCTTGCCAAAGTGTCCTACAAGCTGGTTCCTCATCGGGGCTGCACATTTGTGGGGTACATTGTCCAGCAGATGCCGGATGCCCCATGCTACTCGGTACTTTTGGGCTTTCCGAAAATAAGGGCAGTCGGTGGTATCGGCAGGGATACGGTTCGGGTTGATGATACTTAAGGTGGGATATTGCGAGGTACAATTGATAGCGGCCAGATGGTGCAGGCATTCTTCCTTATGGATGCACTGGCTGTGGAAGCAATGCGCAAAGCCATAAGGCACAGACTGGTAGTCGAATTTATTTTTCATATGTTGTTTGCTTGTCTACGGTTAGGGTGTAGAACACGGCTGTAAAGGTAAGGAATAAAGTTGTTATAACAAGGCTTTTCTTGAAGGAGTTAGAGGGGGAGCACGGCTCTTTCATTTAAGGGAGTTATCGGGAGTTAGAAGGAGTTATCGCCCTCTAACTCCTTCAAGAAAAGCCTCGTTTGAAGTATTTGCAGACAAAAAAAGAGTATAATTCTTCTTTAAAGTGAGCTGAACTTGCTATATTTGTCATAATTCCTAATATCTGGTATATGAAAAATAGAGTAAGTTTTTTTTGTCTGCATACGTGTCTTCTCCTGTTCAGCTGTTGGACAATGTATCCTGCCTTGGGGCATGCGGCTGATGGGGATGTTATTTCCCGTTTGAAGTTCAAGCAGATTTCTACATTAGACGGATTACCGACGGATGAGGTCCAGAAAATATATCAGGATAAGGAAGGGTTTTTGTGGTTTGCCACCCGGTATGGTTTCTGTAAATACGACGGTTACCAGATTACTGTCTATAAATCGAGCTTGAATACTCCCGGTTTGTTGACCAGTAACAACATTTATTGTTTTGCCGATGACAATGACGGCTTCTTGTGGATTGGTACACAAGAGGGGTTGAACACACTCAATAAGAAAACCGGAGAAATCCGTCAATATACTGCGCCTGCCATTCCCAACAATGCGGTCTCATGCCTGTTGGTCACCCGGGAAAATGAGGTATGGATTGGTACGGATTCTGGCTTATGCCGGTATGTGGCAGAGAAGGACTCCTTCGTGATGTATGACGGCAAGTCCACCGATGGTATATTTCCCGCAGCTTCCATTAAATCGTTGTTCGAGGACTCGGATGGGGATTTGTGGGTCGGTACCTGGTCCAGTGGTCTTTTTCGTTATTCCCGGAAGGAGGATAAATTCTATGCATATCCCAAAATCAATGAACGGAACTCGGCACATGTTATCTATCAGGATTCAAACCGGAAAATGTGGGTCGGTGGCTGGGATTGCGGATTATTTCTCTTGAATCACCCAAAGGATATGGCAAACGTGTCTTATACGCATTATTCGCATAGGATAGGGGATGATGCCAGCTTGTCGGACAATATTGTTTATGATATTGTGGAGGATGTACACACCCATACCTTGTGGATAGGGACCCGGGTGGGGCTGAGCATTATGAAGCAGGAGAATCCCGGTACATTCATTAATTACAAGTCGTTGCATTCGGCATATCATATACCTTGTGATGAAATAAATTCACTGTTGCGCGACCGCTTCAATAATATCTGGCTGGGTTCCATTGGCGGCGGTGTCCTGATGATAGACACGAAACAATCTCCGTTTGCTTTCTATTCTTTGAATCTGGCAGAGGATGACGTGCCTACTACTGCCGTCCGCGCTTTGTTTGCCGATGCAGATAAAGACCTTTGGCTGGGTACCGGAAGTTATGGGCTGGCACGCAAGGATTATGAAACCGGTGTGTTGTCGTTCTTTTCCCATATCCCGGAATTCTCGGATATTCCCAGTGTACCCACGGTCAATTACATTATTCAGCGTAAGAATGGAGAAGTATGGTTCGCTACCTATGACGGTGGTATCTTGATTTATGAGAAAGGAGAGAAAGTGAAGGTGCTGACTGAATCCGACACGCCTTATCTCTATTCGGATTGCGTTTCGGCCTTGTGTGAGGACAGTAAGGGGAATTGTTGGGTAGGCTGTCGCGGCGGTATGGGAATCAGTTTGGCCGATGGAGGGCATTATAGGTTCGGAACACTTTCTTTTGCCGGAGGCGGGTTGGCGGATTGGTATCATGTGAAGGACATTGTGGAGGATGCGGATGGCAGCTTCTGGATTGCGACAGCCAACTATGGAATTATACATATTATGGGGGATGTGCAGCATCCCGAAACGCTGAAATATAGTAACTATAGTTATAACAACGGCCAGCTGGCAACGAACTCGGTGTTGTGTTTGCATGTGGATAAATCGGGAAGGCTATGGGCCGGAACTGAGGGAGGAGGGTTGTATCTATATGATTATAAGGAAAATGTATTTACGGAAAAGAATCAGGAATATCAGCTGTCTGCCGACATGATAGGGTCTATAGAGGAAGACAGGCAAGGGTGTCTATGGATGGGGACTAATATGGGGCTGGTACAGCTTTTTGTACCGATGGACGAGAATTTGGCTACGGTCCGTGTCTATACGACAGCAGACGGTCTGCAGGATAACTTTTTCATATCACAGTCTTCTTGCAGTAGGGAGGGCGAGTTATTCTTTGGAGGAAATAAGGGTTATAACAGTTTCCTTCCTGCATCTCTGGAGAAAGACAATGAAGCTGTGCCTTATCTGATTACGGATATAAAAATCTTCAACCGTTCTTTTGCGGTATTGGAACCGGAGGTCAGAGAACGGATTTCTTCTGTCATGCCTTCGTTTACGCGGAAGTTAGATCTGCCTTACGGATATAATAATTTCAGTATTGAATTCGCATCCCTTACTTATAAGAATCCCGGTTTAAATCGGTATGCTTATCAGCTTGTAGGTTTTGACAAGGATTGGCAATATACGGATGCCAACCGCCGTTTTGCCTATTATAATAATTTGAAGAGCGGTACTTATCGGTTCCGTCTGAAAGCCACCAATGAAAATGGCATTTGGAGTCAGGAAATCCGTGAACTTGAGGTGGTGGTATTGCCACCGTTCTGGGCTACATGGTGGGCTTATATCATTTATGCACTGATAGGGGCAGCTATTGTCTGCTTCATTCTCCGGACAGCAAAGAACAGGATGCAGCTGCGTAATGAGCTGCATCTTCGGGAGATGGAGAAGTCCAAACTGGAAGAACTGAATCATGCCAAATTGCAGTTCTTTACAAATATCACGCATGAACTGCTGACTCCGCTGACCATTATCTCGGCTACCGTCGATGAGTTGAAGATGCGGTTTCCCGGGCATGACGACCTTTATACGGTAATGGGTAGCAATATCAGCAGGCTCATCCGTCTGTTGCAGCAGATTCTTGAATTTCGTAAAGCAGAAACCGGCAATCTGAAGTTGCGTGTCTCTCCAGGAGATGTGGCGGCGTTTGTGAAAAATGAAGCCGAATCTTTCCTGCCGCTTGTCAAAAAGCGCAAGATACATTTCTCCGTACTCTGTAATCCGGAGTCGATTATCGGTTATTTTGATACGGACAAGCTGGACAAGATTCTCTACAACCTGCTTTCCAATGCCGCCAAATATAATAAGGAGGGTGGCTATATACAAGTCACGCTGATGTATGCCGAAGACAGGGACTTCGTCCGGTTGCATGTAAAGGATAATGGCAGTGGCATTTCAAAGGACAAGCAGAAGAGCCTCTTCAAGCGGTTCTACGAGGGGGATTACCGGAAGTTCAACACCATTGGTACGGGCATCGGCCTTTCTTTGGTAAAGGACTTGGTGGAGCTGCATGGAGGAAGCATTGAAGTGGAGAGCGAGGAAGGCCGGGGAACGGAATTCATCGTGACCTTGCCCGTAGACCGCTCTTACTTTAAGGAAGAACAGATTGATGAGGAAGCTGTACTTCCGGTACAGAAAACCGTTACCTATCTTGAAGAGGAGAATGCGGAGAATGTGGTTGCTGAAAAGCCCAAAGCGCATACCATACTGGTGGTGGAGGACAATGAGGAGCTTTTGCAGTTAATGGTCCGGCTGCTGAAACGTGAATACAATGTCCATACGGCCGAAAACGGTCAGGAGGCTGTGACTGTGCTTGACAATGAGGATATTGACCTGATTGTTTCGGACGTGATGATGCCCGTAATGGACGGCATCGAGTTTTGCAGGTATGTGAAGAACAAGTTGGAACTCAGTCATATTCCCGTGATTCTTCTGACAGCCAAGAACAAGGAGGAAGACCGTGCCGAAGCTTATGAAGTGGGGGCGGATGCCTTTATCAGTAAACCGTTCAACCTGGCCGTGCTGCATGCACGCATCCGCAATCTGCTGAAATACAAAGAACGCAAGGCGCATGACTTTAAGAACCAACTGGTGTTCGAAATCAAGGAACTGGACTATACTAGCATTGATGAGGACTTCATGCAGCGTGCCATTGACTGCGTAAACCGCCATCTGGAAGATTCAGACTTCGACCAGCCCCAGTTTGTGGAGGAGATGGGCACCAGCAAGTCCACCCTTTACAAGAAACTGAAATCCCTGACGGGACTGAATACTTCTGCCTTTATCCGTAACATCCGTCTGAAAGCGGCCTGCCGCATTATGGAGGAGAAGGGGAGTTCTGTGCGTGTTTCCGATCTGGCGTATGCCGTCGGTTTTAATGACCCGAAATATTTCAGTTCTTGTTTCAAAAAGGAATTCGGCATGTTGCCGACGGAATATCAGGAACGCTTCATACAGTCATAGATCAAGTCAAATTATGCTTCAATTAGGTCGAATAACTAAAATTCTACCTCGTAGAAGCATTATTGGAGGTCTTCCTATCAGCATTCGCCTACATTTGCCATTGTTTTCACGGTTAAAATGAAGAGTGAAAGTGAAACAATTAATGTTTAATCTTAAAGTTTATACAATGAAAAGACAGAGATTCTTTGAAGGACTCGGGCTGAAAGTGTATGTCACTTTGGCCATTTGTATGGCCCTTCTGTTGAATGTTCAGTTCTTGAACGCACAGAGTTCGACAATCAATGTAAAAGGTGTGGTTAATGATGCGATGGGACCGGTGATTGGCGCCAGTGTAGTGGAGAAAGGGAATGCGACGAATGGAACAATTACCGACATTGACGGTAATTTCTCTTTGAAAGTCCCTTCGGATGCCACTTTGACAATCAGCTTTATCGGTTATAAGACGGTAGAGCTGCCGGTGGCTGGAAAAACATCCTTTACTGTGACTCTGAAAGAAGACAGCGAAATGCTGGACGAGGTGGTAGTGGTAGGTTTCGGCACGCAGAAGAAGGTGAACCTGACAGGTTCTGTGGGGCTGGCTACGGCGAAGGAAATTGAAGCACGTCCGGTAGCGAATGCCACGCAGGCATTGCAGGGCTTGGTACCGGGCTTGCAGATTACGACCAATACCGGTGAACTGGACAAGAATATGTCCATCAATATCCGTGGCAACGGTACCATCGGTGACGGCTCAAGCGGAAGTCCGCTGATTTTGATTGACGGTATGGAAGGTGACATCAATACGGTGAATCCGCAGGACATCGAGAATATTTCTGTATTGAAGGATGCTGCCGCTTCCTCTATTTATGGGTCGCGTGCACCGTTCGGTGTTATCTTGGTGACTACCAAGAAAGGCAAATCGGGCAAGCCGACTATCAACTACAACAACAGCTTCCGCTTCAACAGTCCGGTGAATCTGCCGGAGATGATGGACTCCTATACCTTTGCCAACTACTTCAATGAGGCTGCACGCAACGGTCAGGACAATGCCCAGTTCTCTGATACAGTGATGCAGCAGATGCTTGACTTCCAGGCTGCGGGAGGTACTAATCGTGGCGGTTTGCCTACTGATGGCAATGTATGGGGTAAACCGGCAGGCGACCCGTTTACTACGGCGTATGCCAATACTGACTGGTTTTCCGAAATCTACAAGGGCTCTTCCTTCTCGCAAGAACATAATTTCAGTGTAAGCGGTGGTGGTGACAAGTTCAATTATTATGCTTCATTGGGCTATCTGGATCAGAATGGTTTGCTCCGTCATGGTTCCGATGACTTGAAGCGCTATAATGCTACTGCCAAATTTGGTGCCGAGCTGACCAAATGGTTGAAGTTCAATTACAGCTTGCGTTATGTCCGTCAAGACCTTGGCCGTCCTACCAATTTTGGTGGCGGTTTGTATGAGAGAATCGGCCGTCAGACTTGGCCTAATCTTCCGGTTTATGATGAAAACGGCTATTATTTTAATGGTAATGCCGATACGCCGGCGATGTCACTTGCATTGGGTGGTGAGCGCGATGTGCAGACAGATAAGGTTTATCATCAAGCAAGCTTGGTATTCGAACCCGTGAAGAATTGGATTACCAATGTTGAGTTCAACTATAGTACCAATTCTATAGATACACGTGAAACCGGACTTCCTTACTATAACCACGATGTGAGTGGAAATATTGTGGATACGCAAGGAACCTCAAGTCTCTATCAAGACTACAAGAAAGAGAGCTACATGAACTGGAATATTTACTCCACTTATTCTCTTGCTATCAATGATGATCATAATTTTAAGGTAATGGGTGGTTTTCAGTCCGAAGAAATGCGCCAGAAGTTTTTTAGTGCCAAAGGATATGGTTTGCAGGTGGAAGACCTTCCGGAACTGGACTTGATTTCGAATATTGACGGCGCCGGTAAGGATAAGGTGCCCGAGGTGGGTGGCTATCGTAATGAGTGGGCCACAGCGGGTTTCTTTGGCCGCTTGAACTATGATTATAAAGGTCGTTATCTGGCAGAGGCCAATTTGCGCTATGATGGTACCTCCCGCTTCCGCCGTGGCAATCGTTGGCAGTTGTCTCCCTCCTTCTCTTTGGGTTGGAACATTGCCCAGGAAAACTTCTGGGAAGATTTTGCGGATGTTTGCAATCAGTTGAAGTTCCGTTTCTCTTATGGTGAACTGGGGAATATGAATACAAACGGCTGGTATCCTACTTATCGTGCCATGACATTGAAGCAGGCAAACGGAAGCTGGCTGCAGAATGGACTGAAACCAAACACTGCTTATGTAGGCGACCTTATCAGTACAGCCTTGACTTGGGAGAAAGTGCGTACCTGGAATATCGGTCTTGACTGGGGGCTGTTCAACAACCGTCTGACCGGGTCATTCGATGCTTATATCCGTTATACGGACAATATGGTAGGTCCGTCTGTAGAGTTGCCCGCTACATTGGGTATTGCGACTCCCAAGACCAATAACTGTGACTTGAAGACGAAGGGTTGGGAACTTACCATCGGATGGCAGGACCGCACCAACTTCGGTATGGGCTATGGCATTAAGTTCAATGTTTCTGATGCACGTACTTATATAGACAGATACCCGGGTAACCCGACAAACTCAATCAATACTTATATCGCAGGCCGCGAGATTGGTGAAATCTGGGGCTTTGAAACCGTGGGAATTGCCAAGACAGATGATGAGATGCAGGCGCATCTGAATAAAGTGGGCGGACAAAGTGCCATCGGTTCCGGCGTTTGGACTGCCGGTGACATCATGTATGCCGACCAGGATGGAAAACCGGGCATCACCAAAGGTGCACAGACTTTGGAGGACCACGGTGATTTGAAGGTGATAGGCAACAATACTCCCCGTTATCATTTCGGTCTTGACTTGAATGCCAATTACAAGGGATTTGATGTTCGCCTCTTCTTCCAGGGAGTGATGAAGCGTGACTACTGGCAGGGTTCCAATATCTTCTGGGGCGTTGGCCAATGGGGTATGTGGTGGTCAACCGGTTTGAAGGAACACGAAGATTACTTCCGTGATGAACCCGTCGGGCTGGCCGGTCATGAGATTGCCGCCAATGTCAATTCATACTATGCGCGTCCGAGATTTGACAGTACCCAGAACCAGGAAACCCAAACCCGCTATCTGCAGGATGCGTCTTATATCCGTTTGAAGAACTTCCAGCTTGGCTACACATTGCCTGCTTCCATGATTCGCAAAATCGGTATCACCAACTGCCGCATCTTCGTATCGGGCGAGAATCTGTGGACGGGAACCAAACTGAGCAAGTTGTTCGATCCCGAAACCATCAGCGGTGGTAACACGGACAGCAATGCTTCTGCACCTATCAAGAGTGCCGGTAATGCATACCCGCTTTCAAGAACTTGGTCTTTTGGACTTAGCGTATCACTTTAATCCCATAAATAATGAAGAATATTATGAAATCGAATTATAGATATATTGTAAAAGCGTTCATGGCAATGGCAGTGATTGCCGGAACGACTTCCTGCGATGATTTTCTGGACAGAGAGCCGATGTCAAGCATTTCTCCCGAAACCTATTACTCCACTGCGGCCCAGTTGGAAGCCAATCTGAATGATGAATATCCCAATGTCCTTCCGTCATTCGGCCAGTGGACTTATGGCATCTTCGGTGAAGACAAAGGAACCGATAACCAGATAGAGGTGAATGCCAATGACCGCTATACCCAGGATCGCTGGAAAGTACCTCATAGCGAAAGTGACAATTGGAAGTTCGAACGCATCTATCGTATTAATTTCTTTTTGTCTGAAGCACTTCCCAAATTCGGTGAGGACATGAGCGGTTCACAAAATACAATTTCCGGGAGTGTAGCCACCATCAAGCACTATATCGGAGAAATGTACTTCCTGCGTGCTTACGAGTACTTTAAGAAGCTCCAGTTGTTCGGCGACTTCCCGATTATCAACCAACCGCTTGCCGATGAGATGGAAGCTCTCCGTGAAGCCAGCAAACGTTTTCCGCGTAATGAAGTGGCACGTTTCATCATTTCCGATCTTGACAAGGCTTATGCCTATATGAGTGATGTCGATATGGCGACGACCCGTATCAATAAGGATGTTGCGATGCTGGTTAAGTCACGTGTGGCACTGTTCGAGGCTACTTGGTTGCAGAATTTCAAGGGTACGGCATTCGTACCTGGTGGAGAAGGCTGGCCGGGGGCATCTCTTCACAACAATTATCAGTATCCGAGCGGAAACATTGATAATGAAGTGAAGTACTTCTTGGAACAGGCCGTAGAGGCTTCCAAACTTGTAGCAGATAAATACAAAGGGAGTTTGACGGAGAATACCGGTGTGTTGCAACAATCAGCTGATGACCCGTCAAATCCTTACTTTGATATGTTTGCACAAGAAGACCTTTCGGATGTGAAGGAAGTACTGTTGTGGCGCCAGTATGCCCGCGGACTCTCTACTCATAACATCAATGCCGCTGCCGGACGTGGTAATTACCGTATCGGTCTGACCCGTGGATTCGTACAGAATTTCCTGATGAAGGATGGTACTCCGGTTTATGCTCACGGTTCTTATGCGGATGGTGACGGCTATTATATGGGCGACAAGACGGTTGCTGATGTACGTGTAAACCGTGACCCGCGTCTCAGTATCTTCCTGAAAGAACCGGGACAGAAGAACATCCTTTTTGAAGTTGATAATAATGAAGGTACGGAAGTTGTGATGGAAGAGCCCTATCCGGCCATTACGAGTGGTGACGGTGAGCGTGGCTATGCTACCGGCTATGCATTGCGCAAGGGTGGTTCATTCAACCGTAAGTATTATGCCAATGGCGGTGGTTATACGGCAGCTGTATGTTTCCGTGCGGCTGAGGCTCTGCTGAATTATATGGAAGCAAGTTATCTGCTCAATGGAACGCTGGATGCTACGGCTCGTGAATATTGGACTGTACTTCGTCAACGTGCCGGCATCAGTACTGATTTTGACAAGACTATCGCTGCAACGGACATGAGCAAGGAGGCTGAAAATGATTGGGGAGCCTATACGGGTGGAAGTGTCATCTCTGACAAGACTCTGTATAATATCCGTCGTGAACGTCGTTGCGAGTTCCTGGCTGAAGGTCTTCGCTACATGGACTTGTGCCGTTGGCGTTCTATGGACCAACTGATGACTGCTCCCAGCCATCTGGAAGGTATGCATTTGTGGAATACTCCGATGGAGGACTGGTATCTGGATGATAATGGAAAATCCATTTTGGTTGCTGACGGGACAGACAAGGCTAATGTCTCATCGAAAGACAAGAGTGAGTATCTCCGTCCGTTCGAGAGAAGCAGCAACCAGTCTGCCTATAACGGCTGTACTTGGAAGATGGCACACTATTTGAATCCTATCATGATCAAGCAATTCCAGTTGACAGCCACTTCGGGAGCGGATGTATCGACTTCCATTCTTTACCAGAATCCTTATTGGCCGGTGGTAGCTGACCAGCCGGCTGAGAAATAAAGGCATTTTTTAATAGGTATTTGATTTAGGGGGTAGGATACACTTTCCGGTGAGAAGGCGTCCTGCTCCCTTCTTTATAAATAGAAACAAGACAGAGTATGACTAATTTTAATTTCAAGTTTTTAGGGGCATGGTTGGTTATCGTAGCGTCAATCACCGGCCTACAGGCACAAAATGATTTCACCTTAAAGGGAAAGGACGAAATGGTTCCGGCCGGAGTGTGGAACGATGTAAACGGGGAGTATATTAATGCACACGGTGGTGGTATACTGTTATTTGACAGTAAATATTATTGGTTCGGTGAACACCGTCCGGCAAAGGGATTCTCTACGGAAGTGGGAGTAACTTGCTACTCTTCTACCGATTTATGTAACTGGAGATACGAGGGGGTGGCCTTGTCTGTATCGGAAGAAGCGGGCAATGAAATAGAGAAAGGCTGTATTATGGAACGTCCCAAGGTGATTTACAACAAAAGGACGAAGAAATTTGTCATGTGGTTTCATTTGGAGCTGAAGGGTAAAGGCTATGAGGCTGCCCGTGCGGGAGTGGCTGTCAGTGATTCTCCGACGGGACCTTATCGTTTTGTTTCTTCGAGTCGTGTCTGCCCTGGAATATTTCCGCTGAATATGACGGAGGAAGAACGGGACATGCAGTGGAATATGGAACAGTTTGAAGAATGGTGGACACCCGAGTGGAGAGAGGCTGTAAATAAGGGGTTGTTCGTGAAGCGTGACTTGGAGGGCGGACAGATGTCCCGTGACATGACATTGTATGTTGACGATGATGGGATAGCTTATCATATCTACTCTTCGGAAGAGAATCTGACCTTGCAAATAGCCGAACTGACAGATGACTATCAAGGACATTCCGGAAAATATGTCCGTCTCTTTCCGGGGGGACACAATGAGGCACCGGCTATCTTCAAGAAAGACGGCACTTACTGGATGATAACTTCCGGTTGTACCGGCTGGGCGCCCAATGCGGCGCGTCTGTTCTCGGCTCCTTCCATCTGGGGACCGTGGAAACAGCATCCCAATCCCTGCCAGGGCGAGGGAAGTGAGCGGACTTTCGGCGGTCAAAGCACTTACATTTTGCAGCTTCCCGGCAACCGCTACCTTTTCATGGCCGATATTTGGCGGCCCAAGAGCCTAATGTATTCGGGATATCTCTGGATTCCGGTCCGGTTTGATGAAGAGGGGATGCCTTATCTTACCCTTTCCGGCAAATGCAATCCGTCAGATGGTCGTTGATAAACCCCGAAGCTTGCAGATGGGCATAGCAGATAGTAGAGCCGAAGAACTTGAATCCCCGTTTTTTCATGTCTTTGCTCATGGCATCTGATTCGGGAGATGATACCGGAATCTCACTCAATGACTGAAAATGATTGATAATGGGGTTCCGGTTGGGGAAGAAGGATAGCGTATAGTTGTAAAAGCTGCCGAATTCTTTCTGTATGGCAAGAAACAGCTTTGCATTGGTGATGGTCGACTTGATTTTCAGACGGTTTTTCACGATGCCGTCAAAGTGCATCAGCCGTTCCACGTCTTCGTCGGTCATTTGCGCCACTTGCGTGGCATCGAAATTGCAAAAGGCTTTGCGGTAGCCTTCCCGCTTTTTGAGGATGGTTATCCAGCTCAGTCCCGCCTGGGCACTTTCCAATACAAGAAACTCGAATAGTGTCTTGTCGTCTGTTACCGTTTTTCCCCACTCTTCATCGTGGTATTTCATATACAGCTCGTCGGTTCCGCACCAGCCGCAACGTCCGTTTGTTATGTCTTGCATAAGCGTAATTAATATATGTAATGAAGTGCTAAGATATTGTTTTCATTGCGAACAAACAAATCTATCCATTCAGAATGGACAGTTCTCATATTCTTTCTTACTTTTGCAAAAAGGTAACGGGTCGTTTGAACGCCTGAAAAACAAGAAAATTAATAATAAAGAATGGAAAAGACTTGGAGATGGTTTGGCAAGAAAGACAAGATAACCCTTGCCATGTTGCAACAGATAGGAGTGGAAGGCGTTGTCACTGCCTTGCATGAAGTTCCCAACGGTGAAATATGGACGTTGGAAGCCATTGAAGATTTGAGGGATTATATTGAATCCTTCGGATTGCGCTGGTCTGTAGTAGAAAGTCTGCCGGTGTGCGAGGCTGTCAAATATGCGGGGAGTGAGCGTGACCGATTGATAGAGAACTATAAGATAAGCCTTGCCAATCTCGGCAAGGCAGGCATCCGGACGGTATGCTACAACTTCATGCCGGTGATTGACTGGATTCGCACGGACTTGCAACATCCCTGGGAAGACGGGACATCTTCTCTTTATTTCGACAGAATCCGTTTTGCCTACTTCGACCTGATGATATTGGAACGGGAGAATGCGGAAGCCGATTATTCTCCGGAAGAGCTGGACAAGGTGGCAGAACTGGATAAGGTGATTACGGAGTTTGAAAAGGCAGAGCTGGTAGATACGATTATCGTAAAGACACAAGGATTCGTAAATGGCAACATCAAGGAAGGTGACAAGGAGCCGGTAACCCTGTTCAAGCGTTTGCTGGCGCTATACAAAGGGATAGACCGGGAGGCTCTGCGCGAGAATATGCGTTATTTCTTGTCTGCCATCATGCCGGTATGCGAGGAATATGGGGTGAATATGTGTGTACACCCCGATGACCCTCCTTTTCAGGTATTGGGGTTGCCGCGCATTGTGACAGACGAGGCAGATATTGCCTGGATACTGAGTGCAGTGGACAATCCCCATAATGGCCTGACTTTTTGCGCCGGTTCATTGAGTGCGGGTGAACAGAATGATACCCGTGAACTGGCAAGGAAGTTTGCCAGGCGTACCCACTTTGTGCATTTGCGCAGTACGAAGGCAATACCGGGTGGAAACTTTATCGAAAGTTCCCATCTGGAGGGAAGGGGACACCTCATTGATTTGATTCGTATCTTTGAGAAAGAAAATCCGGGATTGCCGATGCGTGTGGACCACGGTCGCATGATGTTGGGCGACGAGGATAAAGGGTACAATACAGGTTATTCTTTTCATGGCCGTATGCTGGCATTGGCTCAAGTGGAGGGAATGCTGGCTGTGGTAGACGATGAATTGTACGGAAAATCTGTTTGATTGATTTTAAGTTAGGCACGGATTACGCGAAAAATCATGGATATTCTTCATTTATTATCCATGATTTTTCATGTAATCCGTGTCTAAAGAATCTATTAGTGTTGTAAATCCGGCTTAATAGTTGAAAGCCCTGGATTTTACGTAAACCTTGAAGTCTTTGATTCCACCCGGTACCTCGCTTTCCATTCTGGGTAGATATTGTATGCCGGTCAGGGTGCGGGTACTACCCAAGTCAATCACGACAGAATGCGGGTATGGAGTGTCTTTTGTTGTGCTCCAATAGGTTGATTCCTGGAGGTCGAAGATTTTGTCCGCAGAACAGTTGACGTGGGATACGTCTTCGCTGTCGGCATAATTGACAATCCAGGGTTCGCGTGACAGACGTTCCCCATTCTCATCCAGCAGATACATTTCGGCAATGCAAGCCAGGTCTTTTCCATCTTGTGCACTCAAGGCTTCCAGGCAGACATAACGTCCGGTGACGGGTTGGTCGAATTTGCGTTCCTGCCAACCGTTGCCGGGATTGAAGCTGCCGGAGAGGACGGGCTGCTCACCGGACAAGTCGAGATTTTCACCCTCATTGCGGTGCGTCAGCGGTTTGGTGACGAGCAACTGGTCCAGTAATGGCTCGCTCAGTCCTTCGGACTTAACTTCTTTGGGACCGATGATGTCGAAGACAATCACTTCATTCTCACCTTTCTTCAACCAGCATCCCGGGATGTAGAGGGTCTGTTGCGGGCCGATTTCCCAAATGCGTCCCATGGCGTGCCCGTTGACGTAGACAAGTCCCTTGCCCCAAGTCTCGAAGTTTAGGAATGTGTCGCTGGGCTTGTTCACCTTAAAGGTGGCACGGTAGCAACCCGGAATGCGTTGTCCTAACTCATCTTTCAGTGAGCCGATGGGCTGGAACTTCATGTTCTTATAGAAATCGTATGTATCTTCGAGATTATAGACTTCCCAATCCTTCAGGTTGCAGGTGAAAGGACGGCCGTCGATGTCTACGGTAAGTTCTACGCTTTGGGTGATACCCTTGAAGTCCTTGATGGCACGTCCAAAGTTGATGCGGCCCATGGCTTCTACCAGAATGTCGAGGCGTGCACCTTTGGGGCAGGCGGGGAATTCCAGTTGCTTTTCACCGTTGCGGCGGTCCAGTTTGCCGATGTATTTGCCATCCAGGAAAACTTGGGCATAATCGTGCGCATCGTTCACAGTGAGCAGGGACGGGGTTTTCATCTCGGGCAGTGTGGTGCGGTAGAGAATACTTCCGAATCCCTGGTTATATTCCTCCATGGTACGGATATTGCGGTCTTTCTTGGCAGCAGGAAGATTGTCGAACAAAGGAGCCATCTCTGTAAATTGGAAAGACGGAATACGGATGGGCTTGATTAAAGCGGGAACTTTAGCCTGCTTCTCGCCGTTCATGTATTTGGACAATGCTTTTCGCAATTCCCAGTATTTGGGAGTGGTCTGTCCCGATTCGCTGATGGGGGCGTCGTAGTCGTAAGAGGTTACGTCAGGGGCGAATCCGGGTGAGTTGGCTCCTGCCCAGTGTCCCCAGTTGGTCCCTCCGTGGGTCATGTAGAGGCTGAAGGAGATGCCTTTGGACAACATCTCGTCAATGCCGGCAATCATGTCGGCAGCCGGACGGGTTTCGTGGTTGGCTCCCCACTTGTCGAACCAGCCGCTCCAGAATTCGGAGCACATCAGCGGGCTATCAGGACGGAGTTTCTTCAGCGGTGCAAATTGTTGGTCGATGTTGGCTCCTGTACCGAAGTTCATGGTCCATACCAGGTCGTGGAGTCCGTTCTTGGTGAAGTTGGACGCCCAGTCGCATTGGAACAGTGCTACGCCGGGGTAGTTGGCGCGTACGATGTCGCGGATTTGCGATACGTAGCCTTTGTCTTCCCCGTAGGAGCCGTATTCGTTCTCTACTTGTACCATGATGATGGGACCTCCGTTCTGTATGGTCATACCAGCTACCTGCTCGGCAACGGCTTTTTCGAAGATACCTACACGCTCCATAAAGTAGGGGTCGGATTCGCGCAGGCGGATATCTTTTTTCTTGAGTAACCACCAGGGCAGTCCGCCCATTTCCCATTCGGCACAGACATACGGTCCCGGGCGCAGGATGACATACATGTCATTCTGCTGGCATAGGCGGCAGAATTCCGCCAGGTCATTCTGTCCGGTGAAGTCGAACACTCCCGGCTGAGACTCGTGGGAGTTCCAGAATACATAAAGGCAGATGGTGTTCATGCCCAGTGCCTTGCATAGCTTGATGCGTTGGTCCCAATAGGCTTTGGGGATACGTGGATAGTGCAGCTCTGCGGCTTTGATGACAAACGGCTTGCCATTCAATAGGAATGTTCCTTTGCCGGCAGAGAAGTCGCCTTGTTCTTCCCATTGGGTACGCGGGTCCCAGCTGTCGCGCCAGGGTATCGTGATTGTGCCGTCCTTGCCGAATTCAAGCGGGAGCCATACGTAGCGTGAGTCCTCAAGGTTTTTCTTTTTCCAGCGGTCGAACATGGCAATGTAGGCATTTCCTTTTCCGTATACTTGCTGCACGTAAGTGCTTTGTGCATAGAAGGTCTTATCTGCATCAGGACCGGTACACGGATTGCCGATGGTAGTCCATTGCCCCATGATGGAGTCGGCCACAGCCAGTTCGGCAACATTGGGATCCCAGCCGGTACAACCGGAAGAGAGCATATAGTACTTGCCGTTATACTTGAATACGGCGGGTGCTTCGCGGCTTTGCTTCACGAAATTGCGTGTATAGCGACCAGTGGGCTTCAGGTAGTCATCCGTTAGTTCGCTTATATATAAGGTAGCGTTGTTTTCCGACGAGTAGAACTGATATGCCTTGCCGTTATCATCAACGAACACTGTTTGGTCGCGGCTCATCGCACCGTTGGGACGGAAGCTGCCTACATAGGTGAATGTCCCGGTAGGAGAATCGCTGACCGCTACGCCGGCACATGCCTTACTGTAGTCGGCGCTTTCCACATGCGCCCACATGACGAATTTCTTTGTCTTTTCGTTGTAAATCACTTTGGGACGTTCCAACACCTTGCTGGGGTGCAGGTCGTGTTTCTCGTCATCTTTCACGGCAGGAAGTACAATACCCTCGAACTTCCAGTTCAGCAGGTCTTTTGAAGAGTAGCAGCTGACACCGGTTACGTCGGTGCGGTAGCATTCCCACGTAGCCCATTCGGGCAGGATGGTTCCCCCTTTTTTGTATTCGCCATACCAATAGTAGGTCCCTTCGTGGTAAAGAAGGCCGCCGCCATGGGCGTTGATGGGATTGCCGTCGGTGTCTTTCCATACTTCCCCGGGTATGATTGCGGCATTTTTCGTTTGTGCTTTTGTTTTTGCAGATGGCAGGCAGCAAAGGCAGGCCAGCAATGCAAAACTCCAAATAATTTTCCTTTTCATTTAAGAATTCGGTATTAGATAATTAATAAATCGTTTATGTTTTGGGCAAAGATATGCGAAAGTTGAGAAATGGAGGGTATGTAAATGTGTCAAAAAGGAGAGATTATAGCTCTAATCTCTCCTTTTTGTGATGTTTTTCGGTCTTTTCTATTTGGTTTGTACTTGTTTCATCACCCGGAGGAAATTTCCACCCCATATCTTGGCGATGTCTGTTTCTGTAAATCCATGTTCCAGCAGACGGACGGTGATATTGATGAAATCATTGTCCCCATTGCATCCTTTGACCCCGCCTCCACCGTCGAAGTCCGAGCCAATGCCCACGTGGTCTATGCCTGCCACTTCAACCATGTGCAGCAGGTGTTTCATGAAGTCCGTAAGGTTGGTTTTCTTGGCATCCGGGTTCAGGAACTCGTCTACCAGGCAGGCTTGAGCCACACCGCCATGTGCGGCAAGGGCGCGTAGCTGTTCGTCGGTCAGATTGCGGTCGTGTCTGTAGATGGCGCTTGCAGAGGAGTGGGAGACTATGACCGGTGCTTTTGAATATTTCAGTACATCCCAGAAGGTGCTTTCGGCTGCATGGGAAAGGTCTATCATTATTCCCAGCCGGTTCATTTCTTTCACCACTTTTCTACCGTAAGGACTTAAGCCGTTCCAACGGGCAGTCGTGTCCGAAGAACTGTCGCAGATGTCATTGTTGCGGGTGTGGCAAAGGGTGATGTAGGTAACGCCTGCATCATGGAAACGGGTGATATTCTTCAAATCCTTGCCGATGCCGTATCCGTTTTCGATGCCAATATAAAAAGCTTTCTTTCCTTCGGTCTTGAGCCTGGACAAATCATCGGGCGTGCGGGCTATGGCACATTGCTCCCCGTTCATCTCCACTTGTCGGTAGATGTGGCGTATCAACTCATCCACTCGGTCAATGGCTTTCAGACTGTTCTCTTCATCGCACGGGCCTTGGCGCACCCAGCATGCCAGGTATTGTCCATCCAATTTTCCTTCTCGCATCTTGGGCAGGCAAACCTGCGTTTTTTCGCGCGTACCTATATTATAGGAAACGTCAAAATCAAGTGGGGTGTCTGTATGCGTGTCGAGGGAGAGGATGCGGCGGTGAATCTCTTTGGCATGCCGGTAGGTAGCTGCCTTTTGAACCAGAAAATAGAAGAATCTGGCAGAGATGCTGTCGCCTGCCGTAGCCAGAGCTTCGGGATGGAATTGCACACCCCATATCGGATATTCGTGGGAAGACTCTATAGCTTCGGGAATACTGTCTGACGACCAACCCGTTACGCTGAATCCCGGGGCAACTTGCTTGACCGCCTGGTGATGGTGAGTATTGGTGAAAAGTTGTGTCTGTCCGGTTATGGATGCCATGGCAGAACCGGGAGTGAGGTGGACGGTATGAGTTGGTATACTGCTCGGTTCCTGCTGCTGGTGGCAGACAGTGGTGTCGGGATGCTGGGTAGGGATATCCTGATAAAGGGTTCCACCGAAAGCTACATTGATTAACTGTTCTCCCCGGCAGATGCCAAACATCGGAATGTTACGCCGGGTAGCCAGGCGGATGAGTGCCATGTCGTATACATCACGCAGGGAGTCCACCTCTCCCAGCTGTTCGATGGGCGATTCATTGAAATAGGAAGGGTGGATGTCTCCTCCTCCTATCAGAATGATACCGTCCAGCCGGTTGGCAATGTCTGTCAAGACAAGGCTATCGGTAGTGATGGAAATCAGTATAGGTGTTCCACCTGCCTGGATTACAGACTCGGTATACGTCATCTGTGTAGATGAGCTTCGGCCCGGATGTGAGCAGGAAATGCCGATGAGAGGGGCTTTCCTGGTTGTTTTTTGGTTGGACTGTCCCATTGCCCAATATGGACATAGAACGAGCAGTGCTGTTAACAGTAGTTTGTTCATGGTTTTCGGGGGGGATTCTTTTTCCTGCAAAGTTATAAGAAATATTTAAGCCGTCCAAGAAGTTGGATGACTTGTGAATTCGGGCAGTTTATTGGCAGAAGAACATTATATTCTTTGTTGGTGGAGGAAGTGTGTTATATAACATGCTTCCCGATGTTGCTTTTCTTTGAATTAATGCCTAATTTGCGCCTCACAAAAAGTTAACGGCATCATCGTATGTCAGGTTATTCACTTAAAATCTTAATATATCATGAAAGTATATCAGACGAATGAAATTAAGAACATTGCCCTCCTTGGCAATGACGGCTCGGGTAAAACCACTCTCACGGAAGCGCTGCTCTTTGAGAGTGGTATTATAAAACGTCGCGGCAGGATTACTGCCAAGAATACAGTCAGCGATTACTTCCCGGTGGAGCAGGAATACGGCTATTCTGTGTTTTCCACCGTTTTCCATGTGGAGTGGAACGGCAAGAAACTGAATATCATTGACTGCCCGGGTAGTGATGACTTTGTAGGGGCTGCCATGACGGCGCTCAACGTTACAGATACTGCCATTCTGCTGCTGAACGGGCAATACGGTCCCGAGGTAGGTACGCAGAACCATTTCCGCTACACCGAGAAACTGGGCAAACCGGTTATTTTCCTGGTAAACCAGCTCGATAATGAAAAGTGCGATTATGATATGGTGCTTGAGCAGTTGCAAACCATATACGGTCCGAAGGTGGTGCCCGTGCAATATCCGCTGGCTACCGGACCGAACTTCAATTCGTTGATCGATGTACTTTTGATGAAAAAATATTCGTGGGGACCCGAAGGTGGCGCTCCCATTATTGAAGAAATTCCGGCCGAAGAAATGGAAAAGGCTACAGAACTGCACAAGGCTTTGGTAGAAGCTGCAGCCGAACATGACGAAGGCCTGATGGAAAAATTCTTTGAGCAGGACTCTTTGACAGAAGACGAAATGCGCGAAGGTATCCGCAAGGGACTGGCTTCACGAGGTATGTTCCCGGTATTCTGCGTCTGTGCCGGCAAGGATATGGGTGTACGCCGTCTGATGGAGTTCCTGGGTAATGTGGTGCCGTTTGTGGACGAAATGCCACCGGTGCACAATACACGCGGTGAGGTGGTGAAGCCGGATTCTAACGGACCGACTTCCTTGTATTTCTTCAAGACTGCCGTTGAGCCGCATATCGGTGATGTTCAATACTTCAAGGTTATGAGTGGTAAAGTGCACGAAGGTGATGATTTTACCAATGCAGACCGCGGTTCCAAGGAACGCATCGCGCAGATTTATGCTTGTGCCGGTGCCAACCGTATCAAGGTAGAGGAAATGGTAGCCGGTGACATCGGCTGTACAGTGAAACTGAAGGATGTACATACCGGCAATACATTGAACGGTAAGGGCTCTGAAAACCGTTTCAACTTCATTAAATATCCGAACTCCAAATACTCACGTGCTATCAAGCCGTTGAACGAGTCGGATACAGAAAAGATGATGGTTGCTTTGAACCGTATGCGAGAGGAAGACCCGACGTGGGTGATAGACCAGTCTAAAGAATTGCGTCAGACTATTGTACACGGACAAGGTGAATTCCATTTGCGTACCTTGAAGTGGCGTCTGGAAAACAATGAAAAACTGCAAATCAAGTTTGAAGAACCGAGAATACCGTATCGCGAAACGATTACCAAAGCTGCCCGTGCGGATTATCGCCATAAGAAGCAGTCGGGTGGTGCAGGCCAGTTCGGTGAAGTTCATCTGATTGTTGAGCCTTACTACGAAGGCATGCCGTTGCCCGAAACCTATAAATTCAATGGTCAGGAGTTCAAGATGAACGTCAAGGGTACCGAAGAAGTTCCATTGGAATGGGGTGGCAAGCTGGTATTCGTCAATAGTATTGTGGGTGGTTCCATTGATGCACGTTTCATGCCGGCCATCTTGAAGGGTATCATGTCACGTATGGAGCAGGGACCGTTGACTGGTTCGTATGCTCGCGATGTACGTGTCATCGTATATGACGGAAAAATGCATCCGGTTGACTCCAATGAAATCTCCTTTATGCTGGCGGGACGGAATGCGTTCAGCGAAGCGTTCAAGAATGCAGGCCCGAAGATTCTAGAACCCATTTATGACGTGGAAGTATTTGTTCCGTCGGACAAGATGGGTGATGTGATGGGGGACTTGCAGGGACGCCGTGCCATGATTATGGGTATGAGCAGCGAGGCCGGTTACGAAAAACTGAGTGCTAAGGTGCCTTTGAAGGAAATGTCATCCTACTCTACGGCACTTAGCTCACTGACCGGTGGACGTGCTTCGTTCATCATGAAGTTTGCCAGCTATGAACTCGTTCCGAGTGATGTGCAGGATAAACTGATTAAGGAATTTGAGGCAAAGCAAGCTGAAGAATGATTTTCAGGGGTTGGTAGTTTGGCTGTTGTAACTACCGGTTGCTAATATAACAATTGTTAAAGCCGTTGTTACTTCATGGCAAGTAATAACGGCTTTTTTCATTAACGTAGATTAAGAACATGCAGAATTGTGAATTGAATGATTAATTTTTTATTAAATTTGCAAACCAAAGGCTTGTGTTTTTGTTATAATGCTCATAATACAACCTAAAAAATGGTCTTCGGTTAATTTACGAGAACGTCCGGTTAAATCAGGTTAATTGGTTAGGAGTGTTAATTAGGGAGTGTTAATTTTGTGACTATGAAAAAGTCAACTATATGGATATTAGGTGTTGTTATGGGGCTTTCCTTCCTTAGTTTGCTGTATCTGCAGATAAGCTATATTGAGGAAATGGTGAAGATGCGTAACGGACAATTTGATGAATCGGTGAAGCGTGCGTTGATGGCTGCTTCGAAAGAGGCAGAGTCCGCAGAGGTTGTGCGTTGGCTGAATGAGGATATCTCCGAGGCAGAAAAGAAGGCGTGGGAACAATCGCAGAGCAGTAGCGGAGTGATGCGTACCCAGCGGTTTGTGATGACAGCTCCGGATGGCAGTGTCCGTTCTTCGGTGGAATTGAAAACTTTCAGTAACGAGCCTTCTGAATTGCCAAGAGCAATGATTTCACGCAAACATGGAGCAAAAACCATTCCTCAGACTTCACGCTCGCAGATAGAGATGCTTAAAAACCGCTATCTTTACCAGCGTGCATTGGTAGACGAGGTGGTGTTGCAGATGGTATACAATGCCAGCGACAAGCCGATTGAGGAGCGTGTTAATTTCAAAAGTCTGGACCAGTATCTAAAAGCAGGTCTGATAGAGAATGGTCTCGGTGATATGGATTATCACTTCAAGGTGATAGACCGGGAAGGTCGGGAGGTATACCGTTGTGCGGATTATAGCGATGCAGGGAGTGAAAGCTCTTATTCGCAGCCATTGTTTTTGAATGACCCACCAGCCCGTATGAGTATCGTCAAGATACATTTTCCGGGAAAGAAGGATTATATCTTCGATTCGGTCAGGTTTATGATACCGTCGATGATATTTACTTTTGTACTGCTGGTGACGTTCATCTTTACGATTTACATCGTATTCCGCCAGAAGAAGCTGACGGAGATGAAGAATGATTTCATCAACAATATGACGCACGAGTTCAAGACGCCGATATCGACGATTTCTCTGGCGGCACAGATGTTGAAAGACCCGGCTGTGGGCAAGTCTCCGACTATGTTCCAGCATATATCGGGTGTCATCAACGATGAAACGAAGCGCTTGAGGTTCCAGGTAGAAAAAGTGCTTCAGATGTCGATGTTTGACCGTCAGAAGGCTACTTTGAAGAATAAGGAACTGGATGCCAACGAGCTGATAGCGGGTGTTATCAACACGTTTACACTGAAAGTGGAGCGTTATAATGGAAAGATTGAATCGGAGCTTAAAGCTACCAACTCTGCCATTTTTGCCGATGAGATGCATATCACCAATGTGATTTTCAATCTCATGGATAATGCAGTGAAGTATAAACGTCCGGATGCGGATCTGCAACTGACGGTGAAGACTTGGAATGAGCCTGGCAAACTGATGATTTCCATCCAAGATAACGGCATCGGCATCAAGAAGGAGAATTTGAAAAAGATATTCGAGAAGTTCTATCGCGTGCATACAGGTAATCTGCACGATGTGAAAGGCTTCGGCTTGGGACTGGCTTATGTGAAGAAGATTATCATGGATCATAAGGGAACTATCCGGGCAGAAAGTGAACTGAACGTAGGAACTAAATTTATTATTGCATTACCTTTATTAAAAAATTGATTGATATGGACGAGAAACTGCGTATTTTATTGTGCGAAGATGATGAAAATCTTGGCATGCTTTTAAGAGAATATTTACAGGCAAAAGGTTACGCTGCCGAGTTATATCCCGATGGAGAAGCAGGATACAAGGCTTTCCTGAAGAATAAATATGACTTGTGTGTGTTTGATGTGATGATGCCGAAGAAAGACGGATTCACACTGGCACAAGAAGTGCGTGCGGCCAATGCCGAAATACCTATTATCTTCTTGACGGCAAAAACATTGAAGGAAGATATTCTGGAAGGTTTCAAGATTGGTGCCGATGACTACATCACCAAGCCCTTCAGTATGGAAGAGCTGACTTTCAGAATTGAAGCTATCCTGAGACGTGTTCGCGGAAAGAAGAACAAGGAGAGCAACATCTATAAGATTGGTAAGTTTACATTCGACACGCAGAAACAGATTCTGGCGACTGCCGAGAAGCAGACTAAACTGACCACCAAAGAATCCGAACTGCTGGGCTTGCTTTGTGCACATGCCAACGAAATTCTGCAGCGTGACTTTGCGTTGAAGACTATTTGGATTGATGACAACTATTTCAATGCACGTAGTATGGATGTATATATCACAAAGCTGCGTAAGCACCTGAAAGAAGATGATTCGATTGAAATCATCAACATTCACGGAAAAGGATATAAACTGATTACTCCGGAAGCTGAGTCTTGATGAGACTCGGCTCCTCTGGGGGAGAGAAAATAAAAAAGGCGGTTTGCATGTATATGCTAACCGCCTTCTTTATTTCTTTTCTTTTGATATTAGTCGACAATTCTCTTGTTGATGACAATGTAGGAAATCAATCCCACTACAACCAAAACGGCAGAACTGCCCAAGATGGCATTGTTGTTAACATTGCCGGTAAAAGAACATGCAACCAGGATTACAGCTCCTATTACGACTAATATCAATCCCAGATTTTTTAATAAGCCTTTCATGTGTGTGTATTTTAATTAGATTATTATATTCTTTCGTATTCTTGTCACAAAGAAAAGCATAATTCTTTAACAAGCGAAATTATTTTTGCAAAAAATCCATATTTTAATAAAGAATGGAAGATGAGGAATGAAAAATGACGCTTCATCCCCTTGTTTTCTCCTCCCTTAATCTCTAATCCTTAACCCCTAATCCCTATATCTTAGTCCTTCGTATTGAAGAAAATCTTCCTCAGCACCTCCTGGCTCACACTGAGCTCTTCGATGGTGATGCCTTTCAAGGCTTCTTTGAGGGTCTGGTTGGCAATGACGCGCGCGCGTTCTTCCAGCTCCTTGCCGTCCTTGGTCAGATGTATCAGATTGGTTCGGCGGTCTTTCTTGTCCGATATGCGCACGACGAGATGCTGACGCTCCATATTGTCTATCAAGCGCGTCATGCTGGGCTTGTCTTTGAAAGTTGCATTACACAACTCTTGTTGCGTCACCCCGTCCTTTTCCCATAAGAAGATGAGGACGGTCCACTGTTCCGGAGTAATCTCCAAACCGTTCTGGCGGAAGTTGCGGGACAGCTTTCGGTTAATGGCAGCCGACACTTTACCGTTCAGTATGGCAAAGATAAGGCGGATATCAAAGTTGAATTGCTCTATCATGAAATTATTGTTTAAACAACTTTGCAAAGATAGTGCAAGCCGAAGACAATTCCTATATCCCTACACAAAAAAACATTAAATGTTTGTAGTTCAAAATAAAATGTCTACCTTTGCACCGCATTTTTAAAACGAATAATTTATTTATTTAATTAAACGAGTATGAATCAATACGAAACCGTTTTCATTTTGACTCCCGTTTTGTCTGATGTTCAGATGAAGGAAGCGGTAGAAAAATTCAAAGGCATCCTTACTGCTGAAGGTGCTGAGATTGTAAATGAAGAAAACTGGGGACTGAAGAAGCTGGCATATCCTATCCAGAAGAAGTCAACCGGTTTCTATCAGCTGATTGAGTTCAATGCAGAACCTACTGTCATTGAGAAACTGGAAATAAACTTCCGTCGTGACGAGCGCGTTATCCGTTTCTTGACTTTCAAGCAAGACAAGTACGCTGCTGAATATGCTGCGAAGAGAAGAAGTGTTAAATCAACTAAAAAGGAGGATTAATCATGGCACAACAAGTTCAATCAGAAATCAGATATTTAACTCCGCCCTCAGTAGACGTTAAGAAGAAAAAATACTGCCGTTTCAAAAAGAGCGGTATTAAGTACATCGACTACAAAGATCCCGAATTCTTGAAGAAATTCTTGAATGAGCAAGGTAAAATCCTTCCGCGTCGTATTACCGGTACTTCTTTGAAGTTCCAACGTCGTGTAGCTCAAGCTGTGAAGAGAGCACGTCACTTGGCGTTGCTGCCCTATGTAACTGACATGATGAAATAATAGGAGGAGGAAAGTATGGAAATTATATTGAAAGAAGACATTGTAAACTTGGGTTATAAGAACGACATCGTAACAGTAAAGTCTGGTTACGGTCGTAACTACCTCATCCCGACTGGTAAAGCTGTCATCGCTTCACCGGCTGCAAAGAAAATGTTGGCTGAAGAGCTGAAACAACGTGCTCACAAGCTGGAGAAAATCAAAAAGGATGCTGAAGAACTGGCTGCTAAGCTGGAAGGCGTATCATTGAAGATTGCTACTAAGGTTAGCTCTACTGGTACTATCTTCGGTTCTGTTGGTAACATCCAGATTGCTGAAGAGTTGGCTAAATTGGGTCACAACATCGATCGTAAGATTATCGTTGTTAAGGACGCAGTGAAAGAAGTTGGTAACTACAAGGCTATCGTTAAGCTGCACAAGGAAGTTTCTGTAGAAATTCCTTTCGAAGTAGTTGCTGAAGAAGCATAAGAAAAGACTTCATAATGATAAGGAAGCCCGGTTCTGATAAAGGACCGGGCTTTTCTATGTTCGGAGCGTATGTGTGTGAGCTTATTGAGGGATACGTAAAGCTGCGGTTATAGAGGTTTACGAATCTGAAGTAGAGGTTTACGCGCGTGGTATAGAGGTTTGGCAAGAATACTCTTGTGTCTCTTTACGAGGTTACTAATGCAAAAAAAAAGAGCATATCCACTCAGGGGTATGCTCTTTGCCTTATTGTCAGCCAATAATTCTTTTAGTTTCTTGGCAATGCTTCTTTCACTACCATTTGGCGGCCTACATATTCTGCTCCATTCAGTTTGTTGATTGCTTGTTGGGCTTCAGCAGCTTCGGGCATCTCTACGAAGGCAAAACCTTTTGATCTGTTTGTATTACGGTCCATAATCAGTTTTACTGATTCTACTGTTCCATACTCTTCCATTACTTGTCTCAAATCTGATTCCCTAACGTTGTAGCTAAGGTTTCCAATGTACATATTCATAAAATACAAAAATAAAAAATTAATAATTCAATAAAGGAGTCTTAGGAAGTTGTAGTCAGAAATGAAAATTCTCAATGTGGCTAATCGAGGAGAAACATAGTGAAACGTAGATCGTAATAAACCTCTTATTGTTTTGTTGATGCAAAGTAACGGCTTTTATTTGGTATATGCACTATACTTTATCATTTATCTGCCATATAATACCCTTTTTTGTGAAATAAGACCAAGACTTAACAATTGGAAGGGAACAGAAGGAGAGGATAAGACATAAAAAAAGTCTGGTGTGCTTGTATGCACGTCAGACTTTCAATTCTCTCGAGTGTTGTACTGAAATTATTCAGCTACAACAGCTGCGCTATCTACTGCTACAGTGTCAGCTGCTGCGGCTGCTGCGGCGGCTTCAGCTGCTGCTGCTTCTACAGCTGCGATTGAGTCAGCGATACGGATAGAATCTGCAGTTGCTTGTTCAGCGTTAGCTGCTTTGTTGCCACAAGATGCGAAAGATACTGCTACGATAGCTGCAGCCATCAAAACTAATTTTTTCATTTTCTTTACTTTTAAAACGTAATACAATCAATTGCTTTATTAAAACGTTGCAAAGGTATGTACTTTTTGAATATGTTGTTCTCGAAACCCCAACTTTTTTTATATTTTTTTTGGAGCTTCGGCTGTTTTTATCCCTATCTATATGTTTTACAACATATTAATCTTCGGCAATGCTGTTGTATAAGTATCTCTTGATACTTCTTTTGGGCGTTTTCTCAAATTCTGTTGGATAAAGTTGGATTTGGCTTACTTTTTCATAGGCTGCCACACTATTATTCAGATTTTTGAGATTCTCATCCATAATGGTTTTGAGGTTGTCCGGCTGGTTCAACCCTAAAGAATCCAAGGCTTCATAGTCGGCATAAACCAGTGCCACCAGTCTTTTATTCCGTTCGATGACAAGACTTTCCAGGACGAAAGGCATGTTGTTGAGCCGTGCTTCTATCTCTTCGGGGAAGATATTCTGTCCACTGGAACTGAGAATCATGGTTTTGCTGCGTCCGCGTATGTATAGGTTGTTGTCGTCGTCCAGTGTACCCAAGTCGCCGGTGCGAAGCCATCCGTCTTCGGTGAAGACTTCTTTGGTGGCTTCGGGGTTTTTGTAATAACCCGTCATCACGTTCTCGCCACGTACTTGTATTTCGCCGAGTTTGTCGTCCGGGTTTTCCTTGTAGATACGGGCTTCCATGATGTCGAGTACCCGTCCGGAGGAAGTCGGGACGAATTCATTCCAGGGAGCGTAACTGATGAGAGGGGCACATTCAGTCATGCCGTAGCCGATGGTGAAGGGGAACTTGATGCGGTGGAAGAATTCTTCCACTTCCGGGTTCATGGCCGCGCCTCCTATGATGACTTCCTTGAAACGTCCGCCCAGTGCGTCAATCAGTTTCTTGCGGATTTGCCCGTATATCTGTCCGTCGAGCAAGGGAATGCTGAGTGCCCATTTCATGGTCTTTTTGTTGATGATGGGCTGTATGACATTCTTGTATATCTTTTCAATGACAAGGGGTACGGTGATAATCAGGTTGGGTTTCACTTCCTCAAAAGCTTTCATCAGAATCTTTGGGGAAGGTACTTTTCCCAACAGTGTGACGTGTGTGCCGACGGCCGTGGCGGTAAGGAAATCGAATGCGCAGCCGTATGCATGTGCCAAAGGCAGGAAAGAGAGCACTTTGTCCCCTTTCTTCAACAGCTCGGTACGTATGCCGAAGGTGACGTTGCCGGCCAGGTTGTTTCCCGTCAGCATGACGCCCTTACTGAATCCGGTGGTGCCCGAGGTATAATTCAGCAGCATGACCTTGTCGTTGGAAAGGTCCGTGTAAACGATGTCTTCCTTGCGGAACCCGTTCGGGTAGGTCGCTTCCATTTCATCGCCCAGATGCTTGAGGAAACGCTGGATGGTTTCGCCGTCCCGCTGATACAGACAGCGGAAGTCGCTCAGCGAGAACACACCGCGAATTCCGGTAAGCCGTTCTTCTTCCAGATGTTCCCAAATGGCATCGCTGGTGAAGAGGAACGTCGATTCGGAGTGGTTTACGATATGATGGACATCATTGGGGTTGAAGTCTTGCAGAATGGGGACTACGATACCACCGTAGGTGATGGTGGCCATATAGGCGATGCACCAGCGGGCATTGTTCTTGCCGATGACGGCTATCTTGTCGCCGCGGCGCAGTTGGCAGTACTTGAAAATAAGATGCAGTCTGGCTATTTCTTGTGCCACTTCGCCATAAGTATAGCTCTCGTTTTCTCCATAGTTGGTATAGCAGGGGAGGTCCCAATTCTCGCGGAAACTATGCTCGTATAGTTTGATAAAGTTCTCTTGTATCATTGCACAAATTTTAGTTGAGTGTGCAAAAGTAGGAAAAATAGATTAATAATGTATATATTTGCAGCATAAATGTGTTTATAAGCTCATGATAGATACCAATATATTTCAAGATAAGACGGCGGTTTACTATACGTTGGGGTGCAAACTGAACTTCTCGGAGACCTCTACTATCGGTAAAATTTTGCGGGAAGCGGGCGTACGTACGGCGCGCAAGGGTGAGAAAGCGGATATTTGTGTAGTGAATACCTGCTCGGTGACGGAAGTGGCGGACAAGAAGTGCCGCCAGGCCATCCACAAACTGGTGAAGCAACATCCGGGTGCATTTGTCGTGGTGACCGGTTGCTATGCCCAGCTGAAACCGGAGACGGTGGCAAAGATAGAAGGTGTGGACGTCGTGCTGGGAGCCGAGCAGAAGAAGGACTTGCTTCACTACTTGGGCAATCTGCAGAAGCACGAGACCGGTGAGGCCTACACTTCCGCTTTGAAGGATATACGTTCGTTTGCCCCGTCTTGTTCGCGTGGCGACCGGACACGCTTCTTCCTGAAAGTGCAGGACGGCTGCGATTATTATTGTTCCTATTGCACCATTCCCTTTGCCCGCGGACGTAGCCGTAACGGCAGCATTGCTTCTATGGTGGAGCAGGCCAGCCAGGCGGCTGCCGAAGGTGGAAAGGAAATTGTATTGACCGGCGTCAATATCGGAGACTTCGGCAAGTCTACCGGTGAGACTTTCTTCGACTTGGTGAAGGCGCTGGACGAGGTGGAAGGCATTGAGCGTTACCGCATATCCTCCATCGAGCCGAATCTGCTGACAGATGAAATCATAGAATACGTGTCCCGTTCCCGGCGTTTCATGCCTCATTTCCATATACCGCTGCAGTCGGGCAGTGACGAGGTGCTGAAGCTGATGCGACGCCGTTACGATACCGCCTTGTTTGCCTCGAAGATAAAGAAGATAAAGGAAGTGATGCCCGATTCCTTTATAGGGGTAGACGTGATTGTGGGTACCCGTGGAGAGACGGAGGAGTATTTCGGGCAGGCTTATGAGTTTATCAAGAGCCTGGACGTGACGCAGCTCCATGTCTTCAGCTATTCGGAGCGTCCCGGCACGCAGGCCTTGAAGATAGACCACGTGGTGGCACCCGAAGAAAAGCACCGCAGGAGCCAGCAATTGCTGGAGCTTTCGGACGAAAAGACCCGTGCTTTTTATGCGCGCCATATCGGGCAGACGATGCCGGTGTTGCTGGAACGTCCCAAACCCGGACTGCCGATGCACGGCTTCACTCCCAATTATATCCGTGTGGAAGTCCCTCATGATGCTGCCTTGGACAACCAGCTCGTGTCTGTGCGCCTGGGCGATTTCAATGCCGACGGCACCGCACTCTTGGGAGTAATGGAATGAGGAATGCCGCCTTTGCAACAAATAACTCATAACTTATAACTCATAACTGACGAAGTGAAATCAAAAATTGTCTATTGGTTGACTTATGCGGGCATGTGGCTTGTGGCACTTCTGCCTTTCCGGGCGCTTTATGCATTGTCTGACGGGCTGTACTTCCTGATGCGCCACGTCGTGCATTATCGGAAGAAAGTCGTTCGCCGCAACCTTCGCAATTCCTTTCCGGAGAAGTCGGAAACCGAATTGATGGAGATAGAGCGCAAGTTCTACCATTATATCTGCGACTATATGCTGGAAGAGGTGAAGATGCTGCGCATGTCTTTCGAGGAGCTCTGCCGCCGGATGAAGTATGATAATAAGGAAGAATACCTTGCCATGATAGAGAAGCATGGAGGCATTGTACTGTTGATTCCCCATTATGCCAATTTTGAGTGGATTATAGGCATGGGGGCCATCATGCATCCGGGCGACATCCCGGTGCAGGTGTACAAACCGCTAAGCAATAAGTATCTGGACGAGATGTTTAAGCATATCCGCGCCCGGTTCGGAGGATACAATGTGGCGAAACATTCCACGGCACGCGAAGTGATAAAGCTTCGCCGTGAAGGCAGGCGGATAGCCATCGGCCTGATTACAGACCAGTCGCCCAACCGCAGCGAGGCCCATTATTGGACCACTTTCTTGAATCAGGACACCGTGTTCATGGATGGTGCCGAGCGCATTGCCAAGCTGATGGACTTCCCCGTCTTTTATTGTGAATTGGAACGGACATCCAGGGGATATTGCAAAGTGCTCTTCGATTTGGTTACCGAAACTCCCAAGCAGACGGCGGATGGCGAGATAACCGAGTGCTTCGCCCGTCGTCTGGAGCAGACCATCCGGCGCGAACCGGCTTATTGGTTCTGGTCTCATAAACGCTGGAAAAATAAACGAAAAGAATCTGTGCAACATGGATAAGATTGCTGTTGTCATATTGAATTGGAACGGATGTGATATGCTCCGTTCCTTCCTTCCCTCTGTTGTGCGTTTTTCGGAGGTGGATGGTGCTGTGGTGTATGTGGCGGACAATGGCTCTACGGATGCTTCCGTGGCAATGCTCCGTCGCGAGTTTCCTTCTGTGCACTTGATTCTGCTGGAAGAGAACCACGGTTTTGCCGACGGATACAATCTGGCATTGAAGCAGGTGGAGGCAGAATATGTAGTGCTGCTCAACTCCGATGTAGAGGTCACCGAGCACTGGCTTGTCCCGTTGGCAGAGTATATGGATGCCTATCCGGAGACGGCCGCTTGCCAGCCGAAGATACGCAGTTGGCGTAACAAGGGGCAGTTTGAATATGCCGGAGCTGCGGGAGGTTTCATCGACCGCTATGGCTATCCCTTCTGCCGCGGCCGTATTATGGGCGTGGTAGAAGAGGACAAGGGGCAATACGACACGGTGATACCCATTTTCTGGGCTACGGGGGCGGCTCTGTTCATCCGTCTGGCAGACTACCGGGAAGCGGGTGGGCTGGACGGACGTTTTTTTGCCCACATGGAGGAGATAGATTTATGTTGGCGGCTTCGTGCCCGTGGCAGACAGTTGGCATGTATACCGCAGAGTGTGGTATTTCATGTGGGAGGGGCCACTTTGAAGAAGGAGAATCCGCGCAAGACCTTCCTCAATTTTCGTAATAACCTTGTCATGCTTTATAAGAATCTGCCGCAGGAGGACTTGGCGTCCGTGATGCGTGTACGTGCGGTGCTCGATTATGTGGCTGCGTTCAGTTTCATGCTGAAAGGCCAGTTACCCAATGCTTTGGCCGTATTCCGTGCGCGCCGTGCCTACCACTCCCTCCGCACTTCATTAGCAGCGTCCCGCAAAGAGAATCTGAAAAAAACTACGCTTGCCGTAATACCGGAACGGACAAAAAACAGTATATTGGCGCAGTTTTATCTGCATGGAAAGAAATTCTTTTCCCAATTGTAGGAACTGTTGCCTTTTATAATTGTTCAATCTATTAAAGGTTTTGAATTATGGAAAAACTAGTTAGAAAAATCGGATTAGTGGCACACGACGCCATGAAGAAAGACCTCATCGAGTGGGTACTGTGGAACTCGGAATTGCTGATGGGGCATAAATTCTATTGTACGGGCACCACGGGTACCCTTATCCTCGAAGCCCTCCGGGAGAAACATCCTGATGTGGAGTGGGATTTCACTATCCTTAAATCCGGTCCTTTGGGCGGTGACCAGCAGATGGGCTCGCGCATTGTGGACGGAGAGATTGACTATCTTTTCTTTTTCACCGACCCGATGACCCTTCAGCCGCACGATACGGATGTGAAGGCGTTGACCCGCCTTGCCGGTGTGGAGAACATCGTGTTCTGCTGCAACCGCAGTACGGCAGACCATATCATTTCCAGCCCGTTGTTTGTCGACCCGACGTATGAACGCACTGTTCCCGATTACAGCAACTACACCAAGCGGTTTGCAAATAAGCCGGTGGTGGCCGAAGCGGTGGAATCGGCAAAGAAGCGGAAACGGAAAAAATAAGGATGAAACTCGGTTCTACTGGGCATTCTTAATCTATCGCTACCCTTCGTTCATGGACAGCCCACACTGGTGCGATAGCCCACCCTTGCCGTTTGAAGTCATAGAGTTGCACAATAATGGTGTTGGTGAATCTGCCCATTCTATGTCGTTGAGGTATTGGTAGGGGAAGCGGAACTCTGTGAGGTTTATTTTCAATAGTTCATTCCTTCTGAAGTCTGCATAGTTGTATGGGTTTGTAAAGTCGTAAGGGGTGGGCAGGTAGAGGGCATTTCTCCAATGAAACTCGGAGCTGTATTTGATAGCAAGCGGCCGGTAGCAGGAAGAGAGCGACGATGGGGAGTAATGCCAGTCGTTGTATAGCGTTTCTCATTGACTTTTTGTTGATGATGGGGCAAAGGTACGGAATATTGGTATCAATGGTTGTATTCTACGGCCGAAAAGTTGCTGCATGCTCACTGCAGAACTTCTGTATACATTTTGCAGCGCCACTGCAAAAAGCATGCAGTGTCTTTGCAGTGGGAAGTGTCTGTGTATCAATAGTGAATGGGGTGATTCGGCAATCTGTCATTCTCCGCGGCGTTGGCATATTTCCACTCCTGCAGCCTCTATATCCGCGCCCATCGGTGGATTGCGCTTTGCCAGCTTGAGGGTTATTTCTTCTATCTGTGGGAAGTCGTGGAACAATCGGTTTATAATTCGCCCGCATACATGTTCCAATAGTTTGGAAGGAATGTCCATCTCTGCCTTCACAGCTGTATGTACATCGGCATAGCTCACGGTGTCGGCTACGTCGTCCGTTTCTGCCGCACGCCGGATATCAACTTGCAGGCGCAGGCTGACGGTAAACTCATTGCCTACCACGGTTTCTTGTTCGCCCACGCCGTGATGGGCGAAGAAGCGAAGCGTGTCAAGGAAAATATAACTGGTCATTACTTGTAGATTGTTTTCTGCAAACTTACTGATATTTTGTGGTACGGGCAAATCAGTATCCGGTTATTACGATTCAGGTTGCGGATTGTATTCTGTAAAATATAAAAATAGCGCGAAATTGTTTTTTATAGAATACAATTATGTGAGGGTCGGAATAAACTTATCGAACTATTTTAGGCACGGAATTATACGGGTTATCACGGTTGCTTTCAATATTATCCGTGATTGTCCATGTAATCCGTGCCTAAAATAATACTTTGCTAAGAATCCTTTCTTATCTTCCGGTGCTTTCTATCATGCACCTTATTTTCTCGTTCAAGCTTTCTGCCTTCATCAGTTGTTCCAGTGTCAGGTGCATGCGCCAGCGCCAGTAGTGCCGCGGGTTGGCAGGAATATTGATGCGTTCTTCCTGCACGTTCGGGTTGCGCCATTTGCCGTCCATGGACATCCAGTCTTGCAGGGAGAGGATGCAGAGGATGGAGTTGCTATGGAGGTGATTGCGAACCACTTCTTCGCAGAGCTCCGGCGTGGCCGTTGCCGGTGCGGCACCGTAGTGCCCGAGCATGGTGTTGTAGTAACGCTGCGTCTGTTGGAAGTCTTCTTCCCACCAGCCGCGCAGGGTAGACATGTCGTGCGTGGAGATGGTGCAGACCGAACGGTACGGATACCAGTCAGTGTGGCCGAATTCTTGTTTCGGGTCTTTCGGCATACGTTGTATCTCCAGGGAAAGGATACGCAGGTCGTTCATCACCCATGCCACGCAATCGGGAATCATGCCTAAGTCCTCACCGCATACCAGCATGCGCGTGGACTGTGTCAGTTGCGGTAGTTTCTTCATGGCTTGCTGTCCCCAGAAGTCATTGTGGCGGTGATAGTAGTACTGGTCATACAGCCGGTTGAAGGCAGCCTTTTCCCAATCGTTCAGTGCGCGGTAGATGTAGTCGTGCTGCACGCCGATGCGCGGATGGTATTCGTGCGGATTGTTGCGGTCGGGCACGAACAGCACATCGCTGATAAGGGCGTAAAGCCCGTCACGAATCCAGATGCTGTCATCGTCCGTCTTTCCGGCAAAGTAGGCTTCCACTTTGCGCTGGGTGTCGAACTCGGGACGCATGCGGTAAACCTCCCACGTGTCTGTCGGCTCTATGAAGGTCTGCTTCACATAGTCTGTATGCGGGCCGAAGATTTGTCCGAGGAAGTACTCATGGATATAGGGCTTCAGGAAGAAGTCTTCGCGGAATGCCAGCCCGTAGCTTTCTATCTCCTCGCGCGTCATGGGCAGGGCGGGGACGAATTGTCCCAACAGCCCGTGTACGGCGTGCATCGGTATCTCCCAAATGCGGAAGAAGCCGAGGATATGGTCTATGCGGTAGGCATCGAAGTATTCTGCCATTTTGTGGAAACGCTTCATCCACCAGGCATAGCCGTCTTTCTCCATGACATCCCAGTTGTAGGTGGGAAAGCCCCAGTTCTGCCCGTTCACGGAGAAATCATCGGGCGGTGCGCCGGCTTGGCCGTTCAGGTTGAAGTAGTGGGGTTCCTTCCAGGCTTCCACACTGTTGCGGCTGATGCCGATGGGGATGTCGCCTTTCAGCACTACGCCGTTGGCGCGCGCATGCTCGGTGGCGGCAAGCAGTTGCAGGTGCAGATTGAACTGGATGTAGTAGTAGATGGCAATATGCGGATAGTCGGCAGAGTCCGGCCGGCACAATGTCTCTATCTCCTTGGCATCGTAGGTGGCATACTTGGGCCACTCGCGGAAATTCGGGGTCTTGTAGGCATCACGCAGGTAGCTGAAGACGGCATATGGCTGCAACCATTCCTTGTTGGCCTCGTAGAAATTACGGAATGCATCCGAGGCCAGCACCTTTTCCCCTTCCTGCTTGAAGATGAGGTGGAAGTATTCCCACTTTGTTTTGTTCACAGCTTCGTAGTCCACGGCGGGCAGGGCATTCAGTTCTTTCTGGCGTTTGTTGAATTCGGCCATCACCTTCTTGTCCTTCAAGCTGCCCAACTGCTTCAGGTCGGCGTACATGGGATGGAAGGCATAGATGGAGATGCTACTGTAAGGGTAGGAGTCTGTCCAGGTATGCGTCATGGTAGTGTCGTTGATGGGCAGAATCTGCACCGCCTTCTGATTGGTGGCAACTGCCCAGTCAATCATGCGCTTCAAGTCGCCGAAATCGCCTACACCGAAGCTTTTCTCGGAGCGTAGGGAGAATACGGGTACGGCTACTCCGGAACCTTTCCATGCAGGAAGATTGAAGTATACATAACGGTCGCCGACAGCCAGCGTTTCGTTGGCGGCTATCTGCGGGTCGGCCATATAGCGGTTGGGATTGTTCTCCCAGGCCACGGCACGGCGCTCTTTCTTGTTGTAAAGGACGAATTTATACTCCAGCGGGAAGCTGATTTTACCGGCATCCACTTCTACCTGCCATTCGGGGAAGTCGATGTCGCTCATAAGGGCAGCTTTGTCCGGGTTCCAGTCACCCAGCGCCTTCTGGTTTCCGCAGAGTGCCAGGCAATGGTCACTGTCTATGCAGGGGGCGTACGCCTTTATCAGCAACCCCTTTTTGTAGCTTTTCGGGGCGGCACTGCGTTCGCGATGCGCCAGCAGGGATTCTGTGAAAGCGGATGTATAAAAATACTGCTGCTCGGGCAGATTCTTCCAACAATCTTCTATGCGGTAAACTTTCTTCGGATTGTCTGCAACGTGCAGGATGCGTGGCAGGCTGTTCCACTCTGTCCGTATGGTTCTGCCATCTCGATAGATGTGGTAACTGTATTCGACGCTTCCATTACCGGGAATCTGGATATCCACTTCCGCGGTCCAGTGAATGCCGTCTACAGTGTGCAGGGGGGTGGCTTTGTTGGGCTGGTTGTTGCCAAGTTCCGGGATGGAACCCAGGACTCTGACTTCTTCACCCCAGCTGGTGCGATACTCGATATTGAATATTAGTGTCATATTATATTAGATTTAGAAATAGCAATAGCTGCAATGATTATGCAAGTATAGAAATTATTCCTCATAATCATGCAGCTACCGTTATCTAAGTCATTTAAATTCCTATGCAAACGTTTGTGCTTGCCGTGGGATTATCCACAGCGAGAAGCTCCGCACGTCTTGCAGATGAGGCAACCTTCTTGGTAAACCAGTGTTTCGTTACCGCAGTTGGGGCATTTCTTGCCTTTGGCTTCCGTGCCGTCCTGGATGTATTTCTTCAGGGCGCGTTCCACACCGTTCTTCCAGGTGTTGATGTTTTCGCTGTCCAGTTGCAGTGAACCTACCAGCTTGATGACCTGCTCGATAGGCATGCGGTAGCGCAATACACCGGAAATCAGCTTGGCATAGTTCCAATACTCTTTGTTGAACTTCTCGGACAGACCCTCGATGGTGACTTTGTATCCGCGCTTGTTCTCGAACTGGAAGTCGTAACGCTTGTTTCCGTGCTCATCCACATTCTTGATGATGTGGCCTGACACCACATTCTTCGGCAGGATGATGCCTTCATCATCATCCAGCACACCGGTGAATATTTCGTAGGGATGATTGTCCAGCAAGCCGACGAATGCCACCCATTTCTCCTTGTTGTTCTGGAAGCGGACAACGTCTGCATCCAATATTCTGGGACGTGTTTCAACGACCGTAGGCGGTTTGCACGGGGGAAGTTCGGACTTCTTGTCACTCTTGGTAGAGATGAGCACGCCGGAACGCGAACCGTCGCGGTAAACCGTACAGCCCTTGCAGCCGGATTTCCATGCTTCTACATACAGACGGTTCACGAGGTCTTCGTCTACGTCGTTCGGCAGGTTGATGGTTACGCTGATAGAGTGATCCACCCATTTTTGGATACGTCCCTGCATCTTGACTTTCATCAGCCAGTCCACGTCGTTGGAGGTTGCTTTATAATAAGGTGATTTCTCTACCAGGGCATCCACTTCTTCCTGCGTGTAGCGTTTGGCGGGGTTGTATCCTTGTGCTTCCATCCAAGTCACGAACTTGGGGTGGAACACGATATATTCTTCAAAGGCATCTCCGGTTTCGTCGATGAAGTCCACATGGACGTTCGTATCGTTGGGATTCACTTTGCGGCGGCGCTTGTACACGGGCAGGAATACGGGCTCGATACCGGAGGTGGTTTGAGTCATCAGGCTGGTGGTGCCGGTCGGGGCGATGGTCAGACAGGCAATGTTGCGGCGTCCGTACTTCTTCATCTCCTCGTACATTTCCGGGTCAGCTTCACGCAGGCGGTTGATGAACGGGTTGTTCTTTTCGCGTTCTGTATCGTACACCTCGAATGCGCCGCGTTCTTTGGCCATTTCTATGGAGGAGCGATAGGCGTTGAGTGCCACCGTCTTGTGTACTTGCTCCGAGAATTCGGTTGCCTCTTCAGTGCCATAACGCAATCCCAGGGCGGCAAGCATGTCGCCTTCTGCCGTGATGCCTACACCGGTACGGCGGCCTTGGGCGCTTTTCTTGTAAATCTTCTGCCACAAAACGCGTTCTGTATGTTTCACGTCTTCACTTTCGGGGTCGGCATCTATCTTGCTCATGATGCGCTCTATCTTCTCCAGTTCAAGGTCGATGATATCGTCCATGATGCGTTGGGCCAAAGCTACATGCTTCTTGAATAGCTCAAAGTCAAAGTAGGCGTCCGGCTTGAACGGATTGACCACGTATGAGTAAAGGTTGATGGCGAGCAGACGGCAGGAGTCGTACGGGCACAGTGGAATTTCGCCGCATGGATTGGTGGATACGGTACGGTAGCCCAGGTCTGCATAGCAGTCGGGCACGGATTCCTTTAATATGGTATCCCAGAACAACACACCGGGTTCTGCCGATTTCCATGCATTGTGCACAATCTTTTTCCATAATGCGGATGCGTCAATGTCTTTTTGAAATGCCGGCTCTGTGGCGTCAATCGGATATTGCTGTGTATATGGTTTGCCTTCGATGGCGGCCTGCATGAAGTCGTCGGTCAGTTTTACGGAAACGTTGGCTCCGGTCACTTTGCCCTCAGTCATCTTGGCATCGATGAAGGCTTCCGAGTCGGGGTGTTTGATGGATACGCTGAGCATCAGTGCGCCGCGGCGTCCATCTTGAGCTACTTCGCGTGTAGAGTTTGAATAGCGTTCCATGAAGGGAACCAAGCCGGTGGAGGTCAGTGCCGAGTTCTTTACCGGTGAACCTTTCGGACGGATATGGGATAAGTCGTGTCCCACGCCGCCACGGCGTTTCATCAGCTGTACTTGTTCTTCGTCTATCTTGAAGATGGCACCATAAGAATCCGCTTCGCCGTCCACACCGATAACAAAGCAGTTGGACAGAGAGGCTACCTGATAGTTGTTTCCGATTCCGGTCATCGGGCTTCCTTGCGGAACAATGTACTTGAAGTGGTCGAGTAAGCCGAAAAGTTCCTCTGAACTTAATGGATTGGGGTACTTGGCCTCAATGCGGGCTACCTCATTGGCTATTCGCCAATGCATGTCTTCCGGAGACTTTTCGTAAATATTTCCGAAAGAATCTTTGACTGCATATTTGTTTACCCAAACTCTGGCAGCCAACTCGTCGCCTTGGAAGTATTTTAAAGATTCTCCGTAGGCTTCGTCATAAGAATAATTTTTCTTTTCCACAATGTTGTATCTCTTAGGATTAGTTACAAATAAGTAAAGTTGTAGAAGTTGTACTTATCGTTAACAAATGCATTTGCAAAGCTATGAATGTTTTTCAACTTGGCAAAATTAAAATGAATGTTTTTATCAACCGATGTATAGTTTTCTATTGATTGCTATTAATTTATTGGTTTATAATGTTTTAATGATTTGAGTAAACGAATAAGTTTTCCAAAATGGAATTTATTAACAACTTGTTGGGCTGAAAGGTTCTCGGTTTAGTCGAACATAAGGTTACTTTTATCTGCTCGTAAAGATAATAATTGTTCATTTCTTGTTGAAAAGATGTATTTTATTCCGGATATATGATGATAAAAAAAGTGTGAACTCTTGAATGAATTGTTCGTGGATTACATTATCTTTGCAAAAAAAGAAAGAATGGAAAGCTTGAAACAAAGGAGAACAATCCGAAAATACCAGCAGAAGGATATTTCTGCTGATTTGTTAAATGATTTGCTTGAAACCTCTTTCCGGGCTTCTACAGTCGGGAACATGCAGGTTTATAGTGTGATTGTGACGCGTGATGCAGAGCGTAAAGCCAAACTGGCGCCTGCACATTTCAATCAGCCGATGGTTCGGACGGCGCCGGTAGTGCTTACTTTCTGCATAGATTTGCGCCGCTTCAGCAAGTGGTGTGAGCAACGTAAGGCTGAGCCGGGATACAACAACTTTGAGTGGTTTGTGACGGGGGCTGTCGATACCTTGCTGGTGGCACAGACTTTTTGTGTGGCTGCCGAGGAGAAGGGGTTGGGCATTTGCTATCTGGGAACTACCACTTACAACCCTCAGATGATTGTCGAAGCGTTGGAGTTACCGGAATTGGTGTTTCCCATCACGACAGTCACAGTGGGATGGCCTGCCGAACAGCCGGAACAAGTGGACCGTTTGCCGCTGGAGGCCATTGTACACGAAGAGGTTTATCATGATTATACTCCTCAGGACATTGACCGGTTGTATGCCTATAAAGAATCGCTTCTTGAGAACAAGCAGTTCATCTTGGAGAACAATAAGGAAACGCTGGCGCAGGTCTTTACAGATGTGCGTTATACGAAGAAAGACAGTGAGGCAATGTCGGAGAATCTTTGGAAGATAATGAAAAAGCAGGGATTTTGAAAATTAAGGATAAGGGATAAGGGATAAGGGATAAGGGGTTAAGCTAATGCATACTTAGCTGCATTTAATCCCTTATCCTTTATTCTTATCCTTTTTTCAGTGCGGCTTGAATCTCGTCGATTTCCGCACGGAATGATTTGTCCACCTCTTTCAGTTCTTTGATGGTTTTACATGCATGCAATACGGTGGCATGGTCTTTATGTCCAATTAGCGCACCGATTTTTGCAGTAGAGAAGTCTGTATGGTTTTTGGCTAAATACATGGCTATTTGTCGTGCTTGCACCACTTCCCGCTTTCTGGATTTTGTGTGGATGGTGGCAGTTTCCAATCCGAAGTGCTTGCATACGGTGTTGATGATTTCATCGACAGTCACTGCCTTGCTTTCGCTGTTCACTACCTTGCGGACGATACGTTGCGTCAGTTCCAGGTCTATTTCTTTATTGTATATGGTGGAATGCGCCATAATGGAAATGACGATGCCCTCCAGGTCACGTACACTGTCGCCCACGTTCTCTGCAATATAGTCAATCACTTCCTGGGGGAACTGCAGGCCGTCACGGTGTATCTTGTTGCGCAGAATGTTCTTGCGGAGTTCTACGGTAGGTTTCTCCAGCTCAGCCACCATTCCCCATTTAAAACGTGTAATCAGACGCTCTTCCATGCCCTGCAGCAATACCGGTGCACGGTCGGAAGTGAGGATGAGCTGCTTGCCGTTCTGATGCAGATGGTTGAAGATATGGAAGAATGTATTCTGCGTTTTGGTCACGCCGGCAAATTCCTGAATATCATCAATGATTAGAATATCAATGGTCTGGTAGAAGTTGATGAAGTCGTTAGTCGTATTGTTACGTACGGAATCGGTGTATTGCACTTGGAATAGGTGTGCAGATACATACAATACCCTTTTCTCCGGGTATAGTTCCTTGATTTTGGTTCCGATAGCATTGGCAAGATGGGTTTTGCCTACACCTGATGCTCCGTATAGGAACAGCGGATTGAAGATTGTTTTAGCCGGATTGAGAGCGACAGCTTCTGCAACGCTGCGCGACAGCTTGTTGCTGTAACCTTCGATGAAGGTTTCAAAGTTGTATTCTGGATTAAGGTGCGGGTCAAGTTCGGGGACGGGAATCTGCGGAATCCTTTTGTCCATCACTTGTTTTTGCGGTATGATGGTACGCTGTGTAGACTCCAGGTCGACGGTTTTCCGCGAGCTCTTGTCCACCATTACGTTATACATCAATTTAGTTCCCTCACCAATGACCTTATAGAGAATCTTGCGCAACAAATCAACAAATTTGTCCTCCAAAAACTCATAGAAGAACTGGCTGGGCACTTGTACGACCAGCGTTTTGTCTTCATATTTTAAAGGTATGATGGGAAGAAACCATGTTTTGTATGTCTGCTCCGGAACATTGTCTCTGATGATTTCAAGACAGCGGTTCCACAGCCCGACATGATCTATTTCACTCATAACGGCTATAAATACATTTATTAATTAAGCATAACTTCTACGATTGCAAAATTGGCAATCTTATTCGAGAAAAACAAATCCTTTTTTTCTTGCGTTTTTAGGGAAAGTAATAAGCTCTTTACTTTCAGCTACTTATCGGTTACTATGAGTATACTCCTTATATAAGGTGTGTTGCATTTATCTAATACTTTGTCATATAGTGGTTTATGTAGCTTTGCGTCTCTTGTTTTCTTTCTGTGCCCAGAGCAGGAAAAAGCCCTTTTTCGCTCCTTGTATAGAGCAAATGAGGGCTTTCCTTTTAATTCCTTTATAGACTTGTTATTTAGACAAAATCTATATAACGTCCATCTTTTACTTATCTTTCTTGCCGAATAGGGAGAAATGGACGTATCGTTTCGGATGCGATTTCAAGTCTTCCAATAAACTTGCTGCGTTGGCAGTGGTGGCGTTCAGATTATTATATAGAGAAGGGTCGTTTAGCAAAAGTCCGACGGTATTGTCTTTCTGGTTCAATTTGTCTGTAATCATTTTTACATTGTTCAAAGTTGCGTCTACCTTTTGCATGGCGGCAGCATAATCTATCTCCTTTAAGTTGTTGGAAATGAGTGCAAAGTTGTCTCCAATGGTATTGAGCTTGCCGGTCAGTTGTGGAATATCATCCTTCATTAGAGTTTGCAACTGGCGGCTTGTGACGGCCATACTTGCTGTTAAATCTTGTACGTTATGCAAGGTTGCAGGGATGGCGGGGTCGGCTAGTATGACATTTAAGGATGCGAGGATGGAATCCAGCTTGGGCAGCATCTTCTCTACTTGCGGCATCATGGTGGCAACTTTTTCCATCATTCCGTTGTTCAGCACGCCGGGGATTGTGTCTCCAATCTGGTATTTCTCCCGTGGGTTATTGGCAAGCAGCAGGTTCATCTTTACGCCGCCAAGCATTTCGGCTGCCAGTTCTGCCGTACTTCCTTTGGGAATGCGCAGCTCTGGGTCAACATCTATTTCGGCAACGACTTTGCCCGGTTGGGTATAGTCGTAGTACAAGTCGCGGACAATACCCACGCGGAAGCCGTCGGCAAAGACCGGGCTGGATTTTGTCAGCCCATTGACATTCTGGAATTTCACGTAGAAATAGCTGGAGGGCTTGAACATATTTATCCCTTTCAGGTAGTTGATGCCGTATACCAATATGCAAAGTGCAGCTATGCCTGCTATTCCTATTCTAACTTCTTTTGTAATATACTTCATGATGTATCTTTTGTTATTTATTTCTGTTCTTTTTAAATTCGCTGATGGCTGTGTTGACGTTTATCTTTTCTCCATTCTTGAACGCAATGATGAATGCGTCCTTGAATTTGTCCGTAATGCTACGTTTGCTGCGCAGCACCTTGTTGTAATCGGGTGATGCGCCGTACGTATATTTGTAGATTCCGCCTTCTTTATAATAATCCACGTCTTTCAGTCCTTTCAGTCTTTTGTCATTCTTGGCCAGAGGACGTGAAGAAGTGAGTATCTGTATCTTAAACACGATGCCGCTCTGTTCTGTTTGGGAAACGGCTGCATTTTCTGACCTTTGCGGGCGTTGGGCAGCTTGGTTACTCTCCGCTTGAGGTGCATTTTTCTTTTCCGGTGTCGCTGTAGCTGCGTTGCCTTCTTCTTGAACGGGCTCGGGTACATCCTCCGGAAGAATGGTATTGCTGCTTCCGTTCAACCGGATTTCCTGCTCGCGCTTATAGGTGAGGAAAGCGCGGAAGATACCGTTGGCAAGTGAGGTGGTTCCTGCTTCAGTGTTCAGGTACCGTTCCTCTTCCGGTGTGGAGATGAATCCGAGTTCCACCAGTATGCTTGGCATGGCACTGGCCTTCAATACCAGAAAACCTGCCTGGTGCACGCCCCGATCTGTACGTTTGCAGGTTTGGCGGAAATGCTTTTGTACGAGGGAGGCGAGGTGCACACTCTGTGACATGTATTTGTCTTGCATGAATTCGAAGATGATGTAGGACTCTGCCGAGTTGGGATTGAAGCCGGCATACCGCGTCTTGTAGTCGCTTTCGTAGAGGATAACGGCATTTTCGCGCTTGGCTACTTCCAGATTGGCATCCGATTTTGCCAGACCCAGTGTCCAGGTGGAGGCTCCTTTGGCCGTCCGGTTTTTGGCCAGGGCATTGGTATGTATGGAGATGAACAAATCAGCTTTGGCGTTATTGGCAATTTCAGCGCGCCGGTCCAAGGGGATGAATATGTCCCGGTCCCGCGTATAGATAACTTTTACATCAGGGCAGTTCTTCTTGATTTGTTTGCCAAGTTTGAGTGCTACATTCAGGTTGATATTCTTCTCTTTGGAAATTTTTCCCACTGCACCCGGGTCGTGTCCACCGTGTCCGGGGTCTATAACGACAACAAAGTCTTTCGCTTCAGCGCTGCCACTGCAAAAGGGGGAGATAAGCAGCCCTAAGCATATACTTATATATAATATGTATCGTCTGTATAGTTTCATATAATTGTAGCAAAGACAATGCTTCCTTTTCGCTTGGCAAATGTAGTGGAAATTTATAGAAAACTAATGGATTATGTTCAGTTTTATTGTTCTTCTTCTCATTTTTAGTGTAATTAATGTCTGTGTTTGAGTAATTAGTGGCTCAATGTATTGATAATATGCGTAACTTTGCGGCAGATAATTAAAATAGCAAATCAAGTATGCTGGTTCGTTTTATAAAGAACTGGACGTTGCCTTTGGCAATGCTTGCCGGTACTTTGGGATATTTCTTTTTTGCAGACATTCCTTTTGTGGCGCCTGCCAAACCTTATGTGAATGGGTTAGTGGCTTTCCTGACTCCGCTTTTGATTTTTTCCCAACTTCTGCTCACTTTCTGCAAGGTGGAGGTGCATGAACTGAAACCCAAATCGTGGCATGGATGGTTACTGCTGTTCCAGACGGTTTCTTGCTTGATTGTTGCGGTATTGTTGGTGTGTTGTCCTATGGAGGAGGTCTACCGGGAAGTGTTTGAAGGTGCGATGGTCTGCCTCATTTGTCCCACTGCGACTGCTGCGGCTGTCATTACCGGTAAACTGGGTGGAAGCGCATCCAGCCTGACGACCTATACGTTGTTGTCCAATCTTCTGGCGGCTGTGGCTGTTCCTTTGGTTTTCCCGTTGGTGGAGCCTCATGCTGACATTACTTTTTTTGTTGCATTCCTGAAAATTCTGAGTAAAGTCTTTCCATTGCTGCTTTGTCCTTTCTTGCTGGCATGGTTTCTGCGTGCGTTTGTGCCGAAGGTGCATCATTTTCTGTTGGGTTTCCATGATGCAGCCTTCTATTTGTGGGCGGTAGCTCTTGCCATTGTCTCAGGGCAGACGGTACGTTCATTGGTCAATAGTGATGCACCGGTATTTGTTGAACTGCTGATAGCCCTGGCGGGACTGATAACCTGCTGTATACAATTCTATTTGGGAAAGAGAATCGGCGGTCATTATGGTGAGCGCATTAGCGGAGGGCAGGCGCTGGGGCAAAAGAATACGGTGCTTGCCATCTGGATGGCATATACTTATCTTAATCCGTTATCTTCCGTCGGTCCGGGATCGTATGTGCTGTGGCAGAATATAATCAATAGTTATCAGCTGTGGAAGAAAAGGAAAAATGAGACGGAATAACTGCTGAGTATTTTACATCTTATTTGCTTTATGGACATAGAGGGCGGTTGCAACAATTATCAGTACAAATGCCATAATGAGGAATATTATCCGGATAAGACGATGTTTTGAAAATAGGTTGGCCATGCAGGCAGAAGCCACGCTGAAACGGGCTATTATAGAATCAATTGTGGCGTTTTCGAAAAAGACTGATGCAATACTCCATAGTGCAATAATGGTTAATATAGCATTGGCTGATAAACAAAGAATTTTATCAAGTGGCATTCTAAATACTTTTCTTGTTCTCATATATAGGACTCTATGTTTAACTCCTTTCATTCCTGCCTTTCGCTGAATCAGCCAAAGGATAGGGCAAAAATAAAAGAGAACTTCCTGACAGAATCAATATTGTCTTGGAATATTGTTAAATGATTGAATTTCTAAACCTATGTTTATTCTTTGCTGTCAAAACTCTGTTTGTGTCTGATGCGGCTCATGTGAATAGGGGTTATTTTCAAGTAAGACGCAATTTCTTTTAGGGGTACCATTTGTAGGATTTCTGGACATTTTTTAAGAAGTTGGAGATAGCGTTCTTCCGATGTAAATCTGAACAAATCCAAGTAACGTGAATACGACTGAAAAAATAATTGTTCGGCTGCAATGCGGGCTATTCGTTGATTTTCTTTGTTCTCTTCAAATTCTTGTAGAAGTAATTCGGAAGAACAGATGTAGATTCTACATGGGGTTATTGCTTGTATATTCAATTCAGATTTTATGTCGTATAAACAATTGGGATAATCAGAGATAAATTCATTGGCAAAAGAAAAACCTACATTATATGTTTTGTTTTCAGTTTGGTTGATGCAGGTATATTTGATTACACCGGATACAATAAACCCGAAGAAAGAACCGACTTCTCCCTCTCGGAGGATAAACTCATTTCTTTTATAATACCGTAGTTCTCCGTTTCTTAAACACAGTTCCCTAAAAAAGTCAGTGTCTATATTGCCCATGTATGAATTAAAATCTGTCATTTACAACACATGTTTTTCGAAAGGTACAAAATTATTGTTTTATTCCTGATTTTCTGTCATTGTTGGTAAGCTGGTCGTGGACTCTCTCATTATAATACTTTAAAAATTTAACTTCACCTACGTTTTTTAAAAGCTTTTGGTTTTCAATGAAGTTTTGTCCGTATTTTAGCCAACGTTTGGTAAATCTTTTGAATTTAGTACATGGGAAATCAGAACATTGGAAACAATGTGTTATTCTTTTTTCCAAGCAACATAAATGGAATGTTTTACATTTTTCACAGCGAGAACCATTCTGTTCTGCTCCTTTGCAGGGACTTTTTTCTCTTGTGTATATGGGACAACCACCACAAAAGACACCACAAGCAGGAATACGTCCGTTATACGATTTCATTCAGCCAGCCTTTTCGCCATCCAAAAATTGGTGAGATAAAGTTGGTTGGCTTTGCGTTTCTGTTCCACTTCTACTATATAGCCTCTTTTCTCAAAGAATGGACGGGCTGTCAGGCTTACTTCTGATGTAATTCGCATGATTCCTCTTGCGGTTGCATACCGTTCTATCTCATTTAGAAGTATGGTAGCAATGCCTTTACCTTGAAAATCTTTATGAACAAACATAGAATGCAAATATCCTTGGTGGGTAATGGATGAAAAGCCGACAATCTGTGACTGTTGATTGGTTGCCACAATAAAATAATGTGTCTTAATCATGTCTTTTATGTGGGAGAGGTCGTTTCCGCACGATGCCCAATCTGCCACTTCTGCTTCTGAATAGTCACGTTTGTTTATATGGAGGACTGTCTCTTGAAACAAACTCATAAGTTCAAGGGCATCAGGCTGTTGGGCAATTCTAATTGTAAAATCTGTATTCATGTTTTTAAGTGCTAAAATGTATGCTTTTAGATGTTCCATGTTCTAACAGAAAGTCTTTCAATGTATTTATTGTGTTTGCAAAGATAATCTTTTCATTTCTAATTTATTGGTTTAGGAAAATCAAGTTGTTGATTCTCTGCTTCGAATATAAAAAGTATGCGAATTTTTATGAAGCATGGGAATCTGCTTTCAATCGCCAGCCAATGGCTGATGAATTTAACCGGGTAGATTTCTTACCAATTGGTTTCAGACCTGCTTATAAGAACAATTTATAACAAAGTACTCCCAATAAAAGCAAGACTAAAGCACATGCTGCAAGAATCGTCTTTGCCCTGAATAGATGTTCTTTATCTGACAATTCCTTTTCAGTAGTATTTCTTCGGATTTTTTCTATTTCCTCAATGGTTACATCGGCTCTCTCAGGACCTTTCCTTTTTACAAGGTATTTGTAGTGCTCCCGCATCCGTCCTCTGCTCAACTTGCGGAGAGCACGGTTCTCTTTATCCCTTTGTAGCATGTCATTGATGCAGCCTAATGTTCCCATAAGCAGATTTTTATCATGTGTAAGCAAAATGGTTTGCTTGCACGTGTACTAAGATACGGCATTTATGTCGCTTTCGCAAGCGATTTTGTGTTTTTTGATATAAACTGATGTGACGATACGATTTTGATAGTTATGTTAACTCATTGTCTGCCAGAGAGTAATTTTGCCAACCCATTGTCATGCTTTTGGCAAACTTTTGCCATGCCTATGGCAAAGTCTTGCCAATAGGGTGGCAAAATCTTGCCAACTTGTCGGCAAGAAAGACACACACTGTTCCCTATACCTTTATTATAGTGTGATAGTGTGAGAAGTGTTTTTCCTTTTTAAAACTTTTGTGTAGAATGATGATGGGCTTCTTTTATTCTGTTTTGCCGGACGGCATCAGCAGTTCTTCTTCATTGTAGCGCGGTCGGTCCTTCACCTCAATGTATATTTTGCCGATGTATTCGCCTACAATCCCCAGCGACACAAGTATCACACCTCCTACCAGCCAGACAGAAATCATCAGTGATGACCATCCGGGGACGGCGTTATGCTGTGTGTAAGAGTGAAGTGTCCATCCGGTGACACACAGTGCCACAAGAATAAAGATGCAGCCTATCCAAAAAATCATACGGACCGGTTTGACGGAAAAGGAAGTGATACCGTCGATGGCAAAATTAAGCATCTTCCGGAAAGGATACTTTGATTCTCCGGCAAAACGCTTGTCACGATTGTAGTACACGCTGTCCGTCTGGTAGCCGATGAGGGGAACCAGTCCCCGAAGAAAAAGGTTGCGCTCGCGGAAGCGGCATAGGTGTTGTACAGCCCGCTGGCTCATCAGGCGGTAGTCGGCATGATTGTAGACGGATTTTACCCCCATTGCCTTCATCAGCCGATAAAAGACCAAAGCGGTGTTGCGTTTGAAGAAAGTGTCGGTCTTCCGTTCTTTACGTACGCCATAAACGATGTCATTGCCCGCTTTATAGCTGTTTATCATGTCCGGAATCACCTGGATGTCATCTTGCAAGTCTGCATCAATGGAAATGGCTATCTCGCAACGGTCTTTTACTGCATTGAGTCCTGCCAGCAGGGCATTCTGGTGTCCTACGTTTCCTGCCAGGTTCAGTCCGCAGGCATAGGCCGTATTTTGGTGCAGTTCTTTGATGATAGCCCATGTCTGGTCGGTGCTTCCGTCGTTTACATATAATATATAGCTTTCCGGGGAAATTTGCCGGGCTTGTATCAGCCGGTCGAATAATTGGCTCAATCGTTTATGGGTTTCATGCAGCACTGCCTCTTCTTTGTAGCAAGGTACGACAACGGCGAGTATGGGAGAGTTTTCCATCATAGAACAAATCTTTTTGCAATATTCGTAAGAAATCGGGAGAAAAACAAATTATCACTCTTTTCTTTTGAAAACGAAACGTACGAGTAAGAAGTTGACCGGAATGGCGATGGCGAAAACCGGAATGGGGGCCAGAGGTTTGGGGATGCCCATCCAGAGAGAGAGGTTCAGCAACCCCATGTGTAGCAGATAGCTGCATAAGTGTGCTCCTCCAAATCCGAAGGCTTTTCTCCATGAGGGCTTTCGGCCGAAGGTAAAGTAAGCAGTCAGATAGAAATTGGCGATGAAGCTGAGAGCATATCCCAGTGTATAGGCTATGTTTACATTGATAACCCGTTGTAATACAAAATACAATCCGTAGTGCAGAGCTGTCGCAAAGATGCCCACCATTACGAAGCGTACAAATTCCGGTAGTTGTTTCAGCCGCTTCATCTTAACATTAAATATCTACTCTCTGTTGCCATTATCATTGGGGCGGCAAAGTTAGGCATTGTTTCAGAATTATTTGTAATTTTGCTTTGCGAAATTAAGCTGCATCTCAGCAAATTGCAAATAAATTTGCATCTGCTTTCGGTTTGCGCTATCTTTGCGTCCAGAAAACATAAAAAACAAATAAGGTATGTCGGACAGAAAGAAGGCGTTCTGGTTTATTGCGCTGCTGAGTGTGCTTGTGGTTGTTCCCTTTCTGGGAGAAACCATTTTTTATTCCAAGGGGGAACCGCGGGAGGCGATTGTTGCCCTTTCTATGCTGGAAAGTGGAAACTGGATACTTCCGGTGAACTATGGTACTGATATTGCTTATAAACCCCCTTTCTTCTACTGGTCAATAGCCGCCGTCTCTTCCCTTTTTGGAGAGGTGACGGAGTTTTCTGCCCGTTTCCCGTCTGCATTGGCTTTTTTAGCCATGCAGTTAATGTTCTTTGCCTTTGTGGCAAAACGTAAAAACGTTCAAACGGCGTTTCTGGCCTCTATTCTTCTTTTGTCTTCTTTCGAGGTGCATCGGGCGGCTGTCGCTTGTCGGGTCGATATGGTTCAGGTTGCCTTTATCGTTATTTCCCTTTGTCTGCTGTTCCGCTGGGATGAGAAGGGATGCCGCGGAGTGCCCTGGCTTGCGGTGTTGCTGATGGGATGTGCCACGTTGACCAAAGGGCCGGTAGGCTCCATATTCCCTTGCGCGTGTATCGGTGTGTATCAGTTGTTGCGCGGACGTTCTTTCTGGAAAGCGTTTTTCTCGTTGGTAGGTATCGGCTTGCTTTCTTTTGTTCCTTATTTAGCTTGGGTATACATAGCTTACAGACAAGGTGGACAACCGTTCCTCGATTTGGTTCTGGAGGAGAATACCGGGCGGTTTATGGGCAAAATGTCCTACGAGTCCCATGAAAATCCTATATGGTATAATTTCCTGACTTTGATTTGGGGATGGATTCCCTGGACGTTGGTTCTGGTAATTTCCTTGTTTGGCTTGAAGTGGAAAAACATGCGTTGTCTGCCGGAAGGGGAGACCCTGCTGTTGCGGTTGAAGAAGGGCTGGACTGCTTTCCGCAACCAGTCTCCGGTACAATTGTTCACGTGGCTGGTCATTCTGATAATCTTTGTCTTCTACTGCATCCCCAAGAGTAAGCGGAGCGTTTATCTGCTTCCCATCTATCCGTTTATGGCAGTGCTGATAGCTGAGTATCTGTTGGCTTTGGTACAAAAGGGGGCACGAGTTTTCAGGATTTGTGCAATCATCTTTGCTTCTTTGGGCTTGTTGCTTACGCTTGTTTTTGTCGTAGTTCGTCTCGGCCTGGTTCCCGACAGCGTTTTTGGAAGCGGACGCCATGCCGCTGAGAATGTAGCCTTTATGCATGCGTTGGAGGATGTGGCTTTGTCTGTTCCCAAGTGGCTCCTGGTAGCGCTTCCCGTAGTAGCCGCTGTCTGCACATTATGTATGGTGGTAAAGCGTGCGGATAGCCGGTCATTATTATATGGTATAGCAGGATGTATGCTTTGTCTTTTCGTATCATTGGATTCGGTTTATCAGCCCACGGTGCTGGCTGTGAAATCAGATAAACATTTGGCTGAAAGGGTCAATACGTATGTTCCGGAAGGTGTGGTCTATTCTTACTCGAAAATGAGTTTCTATGGTGTTAACTTCTATCTGAAAGACCGCATGCGGCACATTGAAAAGGAACGTCCGTCCAGCGGGGAGGGCTATTTGTTGGTTCCCGTAAAGGAGGAGGAGAATATGTTGGGAGAGCTGGAACAGACGTATCATCTGGAAAAGATATTCCGTACAGACAGACGCAGTTGTGATATGCGTAATGAAATCTGCATGTATAAATTTAGGGCGATTGACATTCATAACCCATAATTTATAACTCATAACTCATAACTTAAAATGAATCCGATAGATATCATTAACAAATATTATCCGGAAGAGAATGAGTTGCGGCATATACTGTTGACGCACAGCCGTTCCGTAGCCGACAAGTCGTTATGGATTGCCGACCGCCATCCGGAACTTTCATTGGATAAGGATTTTCTGTACGAGGCTGCCATGCTGCACGATATAGGCATTTTTCTTACAGATGCGGCAGGTATCCATTGTTTTGGCGACAAGCCTTATATCTGTCACGGTTATTTGGGAGCCGACCTGATACGCGGCGAAGGCTATCCCCGCCATGCTTTGGTTTGTGAACGCCATACGGGTGCCGGACTTTCATTGGAGGGAATCATTGCGCAGGATTTGCCCGTACCGCATCGTGAAATGGTTCCGGTCAGCTTGGAAGAACAAGCTATCTGTTTTGCCGATAAGTTTTATTCAAAAACTCATTTGGAAAAGGAGAAAAGTGTAGAAAAAGCCCGTAAAAGTTTGGAACGTTATGGTGAAGAAGGGGTACGGCGCTTTGATAATTGGTGCGAACAGTTCTTGTAGCAATCTAAATTTCTTTAAAAAGGGAGATTATCCGTATAAATTATGTACTTTTGCCCCTCCAAGCGTAAACTATTAGTTAATGACGCCATTGAAAGCAAATACATTCATATCATTCATACTACTATTCGTCTTGCTTCTTCTCTCCGGTGGGGCTGCTTCTCAGCGCCGTAGAGCGAAGGTCGCGCCTCCGAATATTCAGCGGACAGACACGTTGCAGGTAGGGGATAGTTTGCAGATGGGAGACTCCCTGCAAGGGGGAAAGGGGCTTCCTGCCGATTCGTTGCAACAAGATACGGTAGCGGCTGCGCCTCCCAAGAAGGATGCATTGGATGCTCCCGTAGCCTACGAAGCCAATGACTCCATTGTATTTACGCAGAGTGGCTTTGCCCATCTTTACGGCCAGGGAAAGGTGAGTTATCCGGGTGCTGACCTGGAGGCTGATGTCATCTCTATGGATATGGACAACAGTACGGTTTTTGCCCGTGGCGTGGTCGATTCTGTAGGAACAGCCAAGGGAAGACCGGTCTTCAAAGACGGGGACACCTCCTACGAAACCGATACTATCCGTTATAACTTCAAGAGTAAAAGAGGTCTTATCAGCAATGTTGTCAGCCAGCAGGGCGAGGGATACGTGACCGGTAATAATGCCAAGAAAGGGAATAATGATGAACTCTATATGAGGAGCGGTCGTTACACGACTTGTGACCATCATGACCACCCCCATTTTTATATGCAGATGACTTATGCCAAGGTACGTCCGAAAAAGAACGTGGTGACGGGACCTGCCTATCTGGTAGTAGAGGATGTGCCGCTTCCGCTTGCCGTTCCATTTTTCTTTTTCCCGTTTTCTAGCAGTTACCAGTCCGGTTTTCTGATGCCTACCTATATGGATGACTCCAATCGTGGCTTCGGTCTGACGGACGGTGGATATTACTTCGCCATCAGTGACCAAATGGACTTGAAGCTGCGGGCGGATATCTTCACGAAAGGTTCTTGGGCGCTGAATATGGAGTCGAACTATGTGAAGCGTTACAAATATTCCGGTTTGCTGCAGGCAAGCTATCAGGTGACCAAGACCGGTGACAAAGGCTTGCCCGACTACTCGGTTGCCAAAGACTTCAAGGTGGTGTGGTCTCACCGGCAGGACCCGAAAGCGAGTCCGAATTCTACCTTTTCTGCCAGTGTGAACTTTGCTACCAGTAGTTATGAGCGTACCAATATCGGCAATATGTACAACTCCCAGGCAATGTCGCAGAATACCAAGACTTCCAGTGTCAGCTATTCGCGTAACTTTCCCGACCAGCATCTGAGCATCTCCGCTTCAGGTAATATTGCCCAGACCATGCGCGACTCCTCTATCGCGGTGACTTTACCGGACATGACCATTTCCTTGAGTACCATTTTCCCTTTCAAGCGCAAACATGCAGTGGGAGATGAAAAGTGGTATGAGAAGATTTCCGTTCGCTATACTGGCCGTGTGAAGAACAGTATCAAGACGAAGGACAATCTGTTGTTCAAGAAGAACCTGATACGCGATTGGGAGAACGGTATGCAGCATGAGATTCCGGTAAGTGCCACGTTTACTTTGTTCAAGTACTTCAATGTGACGCCTACCGTAAACTATACGGAGCGTTGGTACACCCGCAAGGTGAAGAAGGACTGGGACGATGAGCAAGGCAAGGAGGTGAATGATACGACCTACGGCTTTCACCGTGTATACGACTACAGTGCCAGTCTGGGTATCAATACCAAAGTTTATGGTATGTACAAGCCATTGTTCATGAAGAAGAAGGAGATACAGATACGTCACGTCATCACTCCCTCCATCAGTTTCAGCGCTGCGCCCGATTTCACTTCGTCCCGTTTTGGCTATTATGACTCTTATATAAAAGACCAGAACGGCATTCGCGATACCGTGCAGTATTCCTATTATGCCGGTCAGGTGTTCAGTCCGCCAAGTGGAGGAAAGCAGGGGCTTATCAGTTTCAATATCTCCAATAACCTTGAAATGAAGTTCAAGGATAAGAATGACTCTATCCGCAAGGTGAGCCTGATTGACGATTTGAGTATGGGTATCAGTTACAACACGGCTGCCCAGGTGCGTCCTTGGAGTGACTTGAGCTTTAATCTCCGTCTGAAGTTGAGCAAGAGTTATACGTTGAGTATGAGCTCTACCTTTGCCACTTATGCTTACGAGTTTGATGAGAACGGAAGGGTGGTGCCCGGTAACCGTACGGAATGGTCGTATGGCCGTTTCGGTCGTTGGTCGGGATATGGTACGTCGTTCAGTTGGACCGTGAACAATGATTCGTGGAAGAAAATAAGGAACTTCTTCACCGGTCAGAAGGATGACGAGGAGCAGGGCCAAGACCAGAATGCCTCGACGGAGGAAGACGGTGACATGGAGGGGGAAACTACCGAGGACGGCACTCCGAAGAAGAAGAAGGAAAAGGCTGCTGCCGATGCTGACGGCTATCAGGTATTCAAGATGCCTTGGTCTATCAACTTCAGTACCGGTTTCAATATTACGGAAGACACCAGTAAGCCCATTAATCGTAAGAACATGCGCTATCCGTACAAATTCAGCCTGAATTCCCTTAATATAAACGGTAACGTCAAGCTTACCAATAAATGGGCTGTCAGCTTCAATTCCGGTTATGACTTCAATGCGAAGGAGATAACGCAGACCGCTTTCAACATCACACGTGACCTGCACTGTTTCAGCATGACGGCTGCCATATCACCTTTCGGACGCTGGAAATACTATAACTTTACCATCCGTGCCAATGCAAGTATCCTGCAAGACTTGAAATGGGAACAGAGAAGCCAGACTCAGAGTAATATTCAGTGGTATTGATGTTTACCAAATTATTTCCGTCTCTCCATGTTCCCGCAAATACTTGTTTGTTTTGCTGAAATGCTTGTTCCCGAAGAAGCCGTTATAAGCGGATAGGGGAGATGGATGTGCCGAGGTAAGTACCAGATGTCGGCTACGGTCGATGAATGCCCCTTTACGTTGGGCGTAGGCTCCCCAAAGAATAAATACAAGATGCTCTTTTTCTTCGGCGAGAATGCGGATAGCCGCATCTGTAAATGTTTCCCAACCTCGGTTTTGGTGAGAACCGGCTTGGTGTGCACGTACGGTGAGGGTAGCATTGAGCAGCAATATGCCTTGCTCTGCCCAGCGTGTCAGATTGCCGGTAGTGGGGGCATCAGTGCCAATGTCATTTTTTATTTCCTTGAAAATATTAAGTAAGGAAGGAGGGAAAGGAACACCGTCATTTACGGAGAAACAAAGTCCGTGTGCTTGTCCCGGACCATGATAGGGGTCTTGACCGATTATCACGACTTTTACTTTGTCAAAAGGGCATAGGTTGAATGCATTGAATATCAGCTTTCCCGGAGGATATATTGCATATTTCCCATATTCGTCCCGTACAAAATCAGTCAATGTACGGAAATAATCTTTCTCAAATTCAGGTTGCAGATGTGCTTTCCAGCTTTCTTCTATTTGAACATTCATAATTGGATCTGTTAGTAGTTTCGGATGCTAAAGTACAAAATAAAAAATAAAGTCCAACCTTTTGAGGGGGTGAACTTTATATTATATGACGGGATAAATGTATATCAAATCAGGTGTATATTGTGTTCCTTGCACTCTTTGCGCATATCTTCCGGCCAGATACTGGCTTGTATCTCACCGATATGCGCCTTGCGCAGATAGAACATACAGAGGCGGGACTGCCCTATACCGCCACCGATGGAAAGCGGCAGTGTATCATTCATCAAGCGTTTGTGGAAGTAAAGTTCCAGGCGTTCCTCTTCGCCTTCCTCTTTGAGCTGGCGAAGCAGGGCTTCCTTGTCTACGCGGATACCCATGGAGGAAAGTTCGATGCTGCGTTGCAGGATGTGGTCCCATAGCAGGAGGTCACCGTTCAGTCCGGGGAGGTCGTTCAGCCCTTTGCTGGTATAGTCGTCGTAGTCCGGGGCGCGTCCGTCGTGCTTCTTGCCGTCGCTCAGCTTGCATCCGATACCGATGATGAACACTGCACCGTATTTCTTGCAAATGGCATGTTCGCGGCATTTGGGTTCCAAGTCCGGATACTGTTGGCGCAATTCTTCGGCATGGATAAAGTGAAGTTTCTGGGGCAGGCAAGGCTTGATTTGCGGATACATCTCATATACCATATATTCTGTGCGCACCATAGCTGCATAGATACGGGTTACTATCTCCTTGAGGAATTCCACATTGCGGTCTTCGGCAGTAATGACGCGTTCCCAGTCCCACTGGTCTACATAAAGGGAATGCAGATTGCCCAGTTCTTCATCGGCACGGATGGCATTCATGTCTGTGTAGATGCCATATCCCGGTTCGATATGGTATTCGGCAAGCGTGAGGCGTTTCCATTTGGCGAGGGAGTGCACCACTTCAGCTTTGGCGTCGCCCAAATCTTTGATAGGGAAAGTTACGGCACGTTCCACTCCATTGAGGTCGTCATTGATACCCATTCCTTTCAATACGAACAGTGGAGCTGTCACACGTCGCAGGCGCAGTTCGGAAGAGAGGTTCAATTGGAAGAACTCTTTAATTTGTTTAATCCCTAATTCAGTCTGTTTTAGGTCCAATAAAGGTTTGTAACCTTCAGGTGTTATCAGGTAGCTCATAAATTTATTCAGTATAACTTCTATTAAATTGCTCGGCAAAGATAGGAATAATATTGATACTTGCTTCTGTTTTGTGGGAAAAAAGAACAAAATGTTTGTGTAATTGCGGTTAGTCTTCTCAAAGTAATAATAAAAATATTCCTCGGTTTGATATAAAAAGCGTTTGAATGTTAGGAATCTGCTAATTTTTTTATACTTTTGCATCCACATTTGGCTCCGTAGCTTAGTGAATAGAGCGTCAGATTCCGGTTCTGAAGGTCGTGCGTTTGAATCGCACCGGGGTCACAAAGAAAGGAACTCCCTTTGCATGAATATTTTGCAAAGGGAGTTTCTTTTTATACAATACATCCAGAAAAGTCAACCATACGGTTCTCTTTCTTGTTATAATTTCCATAGAGTTAGAGGTATGAAACAAATAATATTTATTTTTGCAATGTTAATGACTTGTCTGTCCTATGCCGGTAAGCCGGAAGGACGGTCAGAAAGGAGAACAGACATGAAACCAATGAAAGAGATTTATCTGGCAGGAGGATGTTTTTGGGGTACCGAACATTTCCTGAAACAAATAGAAGGTGTGGAGGCTACCCAGGTGGGATATGCCAATGGAAATATAGCCAATCCTACCTATCAGCAGGTGTGTACCGGTACCACGGACTTTGCCGAAACCGTAAAAGTACAGTATGATCCCGATGAGGTGGACTTACCTTTCCTTATCGACCTTTATTTCAAAACGATTGACCCTACCAGCCTCAATAAGCAAGGGGGGGATAGAGGTACACAGTATCGCACGGGTATCTATTATACGGATACCGCCGACCTGCCTGTTATTCGTGAAACCGTTGACCGGCTGGCTGCCAACTACTCCCGTCCGTTGGTTGTAGAGATAGAGCCTTTGAAGAACTTCTATCTCGCCGAAGATTATCATCAAGACTATCTGGACAAAAATCCTGGTGGATATTGCCACATTAACCCCACCTTGTTCGACCTGGCACGTAAAGCGAAGATGAAGAAAGAAGGAGATGGCGGGTATTTAAACCTGGAAAAGTAACGGACAATGGATATACTGTTAATAAGTAATGAAGATACGTGCCGCAGCCGTATCGCGCAGGAACTCCTGCATGCATTTGGCAGGGGAATGAATATCTCTACGGCAGGAATTATGGAGGGGAACTGCGTTCCCGATGCCGTGTGCAATGTGATGGAACAGAATGGTTTCAGCGTGTCTCGCAAGAAACCGTCTGGTGTCGGGACCTATACGCACCGGTCGTGGGACTACGTGATTACCCTATGTAAAGAAGCCGGAGAAGAACTGAAATTTATCACTCTGGATGCCAAGCAGCAGGTGCATTTTAATTTTGAAGACCCCTTTAAAAATCGTTTTCAAAATGAAAGTGAGCAGGAGCAACAAATTGCCGCACTCTATGAAACCATGTACCGGCGGCTGTATGAATTTTACCGCGATGAACTGAGTGGGCAGTTGTTACCCCATTGTACGTGCGGTGCAAACACCTATTGCCGTTGTGAATAGTGAAATATGTGTTTTTTTTGAAGCAATCTCTTGACTCGTCCCTAAGGGCAGGACCTATCTTTGCATCATAAACAAAATGCGCATGAGTTTATGAAGAATAAAATGAAGTTTAAAATCGGAGAGTTTTCCAAACTTTGCCAGGTGACCGTTAAGACGCTTCGTCATTATGAAGAGATAGGATTGATGATACCCGTTGAAGTGGATGAGTGGACGGGGTATCGCTATTACGACATCAGCCAGCTCCGGTGTATGAGCCGTATTGTTTACCTCAAGCAATTAGGGTTCAGCCTCGAAGAGATATCCGAGTTGTTTGCCGATGGCAAGGAATTTCCGGATGCTGAATTGTTGAAGGTTAAAATAGAACGTTGCAAAAACGAGATTGAACACTTGATATGGCGGCAGACCGAACTTGCCAAATTGGAAAATTTACTCCATAAACAAGAGAATGTTATGGAAAAAGTGTTTAAGAAATCCCTCCCTTCAAGAATTTTTGCTACCCATCGCCGTAAAATAGACTCTTATCAGGAGCTGTTCAATCTTTGTCCGAATATCATCGGGCCTGAAATGTACCGTTTGGGTTGTGAATGTCCTGCCCCGGAATATTGTTTCACGGTGGAATATAATGAGGAATATGGGGTTGATATTGATATCGAGTTTTTTGAAGCGGTGGCTGAACGCAAGGAAGATTCGGAACTGATTAAATTCAAGGAACTTCCGGAAGTGCCGGTTGCGCTCTGTGTCAACCATTACGGTGCTTATGAGCATATGCCCGAAACTTTCGCCGAGCTTTTTGCGTATGCCGAGACAAATGGATACGAGGTCATTGACCGTGCCCGGTTTTGCCATATTGACGGCATTTGGAACAAAGAAACGGTGGATGAATGGATGACGGAAATTCAGTTGCCCATCAAACTTTCTTAATCAGCCTTTGATTTCTGCGGAAAGCTTTCAACCGTGAGAATACCTAAAAATAGGGATAGGTAGTCAACTTATTTTCTGCGAACTTTGCAGACTGAAAAAAGAATTGAAATGAGAAGCCTGCATATTCTGTTCATATTGGTAGTTGTCACTTGGCTCGGTTTTCCGCTGAGAGCGCAAGAAGCTATTTCTATCGGGACTCGCCACACTTTGTTTTCGCATGTCTTGAATGAGGCTAGAGAATATTGGGTGTATGTACCTGCAACCCGCCCGGGTGAAAAAGAGGAAAGTTATCCGGTTCTTTATTTGCTGGACGGTGATTCTTTTTTTCATTCGGTGGTAGGTTTTACTCGCTTGTTTTCCACCTCCAAAGTTTCTTCCTTACCGCCCTGTATCGTTGTGGCTGTCCTGAATACAAACAGAACCAGAGACTTTACGCCAACCTGTTCCGCTGCCCGGCGTGACGGAACTGTCCGTCCGGGCGATAAACCGGAAGGGGGTGGGGCAGGACAATTTTGCCGTTTTCTGACGGAGGAGCTACGCCTCGCAGTGGAACAAGACTTGCCGGTGAATGGACAACACTTGTTGGCTGGACATTCTTATGCCGGGTTGTTCACGCTGCATGTTTTGCTGAATTATCCCAGTGCATTTGATACATACATCGCCATAGACCCCAGTTTATGGTGGGATAAAGGATATTTTCAGAAACAGGTAGAACGGCAGGTAGATAAGGTTGACTTTTCAGGAAAGCAACTGTATGTTGCGTTTGCCACTCAGCCGCGTCTTGATAGGAAGCTGATCCACTTTCCCCTGACAGATGATTTTATAGGGAGTGCAGTTCCTCGTATGGAGAAGCGGCATTTGCGGGTGGTATCAAAAAAGTTCCCGGAAGAGACGCATGGAACGGTTGCTCTTCCGGGATTTTATGACGGACTGAAAACGTTGTTCTTCCGTTCTGCGGTTGGAATTTCTCTGCCGAACGAACCTCTCTGAAAAAAAATCTATTTTTCAGTAAGCTGAATGATATGCGCCATTGTACTAAGGGGACTACCTATACCATGGTGAGGTCTGCCAAAATCCTAAAAGCGTCATAGCCTGAGTCGCCTTCCGGCAGGAAGCGCCGAGAAGCGCCGTTTCCTTATAAATCAGTATTTTCAGCTCCGGAGAAGGTTGAGTGTCCTTCTCCGGACACACTGATTAAAAAACTGCAAAAGTGCAGCCGGGGCTTCGTTGACTCCGGGCAATTGGAATAGTAGTACAACTACTGTTGTACAATGAGCGCAGCACCATATGCCCTGCTACCGTACGGAAGTGCATAAAAAAACAGTTGCCTGGAGAAACCCTCTCCAAGCAACTGTTTTCAGCTTCTTGATACTTAACTTTATAATCTACATATTCTAAATCTTTCTTGTCATCAATCGTCAATGTCAATCACCCTCATTTTAGAGTCAAATGTAATTTCCCAACGATTAGACAACTTTATCTCATACTCATTGTCATCGTACTCAATCTGAAGAATTCTTGCATCCGGATAATTGGTCTTTACATAGTTACGTATCGCTTCCGGTACAATCTGTGCAGGAACTTCACTTTGTCTGCATCGTACCTCCTTCCATTCTCCCGATTTATCAAATTCTACCTTCTCCCCATTCGTGAACACCACATCATAGCTTTTATAAAACATTCCCGACTCCAATTTAGCCATTGCCACCTTATGGTCTTTAAAATAAGTCTTGATAAATGTCTGCGCCTTCGCCGGCAACTGGCTCACCTCTATCGGCTTATCATTATCTGCCATTACCATTGTGTGCACTGCAAACATACAAACCAACATCATAACTAACTTTTTCATACTTTTCTATTTTTAATAATTAATACTTTATTTGTTTTCTGTATTGCAAAGATGGGAAGGAAATCTGGAAAGAATTGGGAAAAAAACTCTATTTTTGGAAATGAAAAAAAATCTATTTTTGAAAATGGGTGTTGCGGCTCTTCACCTATGAATTTTTGTTTGCAATGAATATTATTTAAAGACACAATAGACTATTATGGCTATGAAAATATTAAATCAGTTTATCGATGATTTTGTAGGTGTTTTCCAATATCGGTTTATGGATACCTTTCAATATTTTAAAGAAAGGAAGAAAAGTAAATATTTGGGAGATAGATTTGAGGAATGGGTTGTGAAGAACTCTAATATTAGTAAAGAAGGTTATCCGGACCTCTGTGACAAGAAAATATTTTGGCGGCTTTTAGATTGGAGAGGTGATAAATACATTGAGGGTTATAGACCTCTGTCTTCATCATCTCCGGATTTGTTGATGGAGTGTGTTACCACTACGAGTACCATTCATGAAGTTGGAGATATTATAGCTGTAGAATGTAAATGGCGAAGTAAGATAGGTTTTTATCTCGATATAAAAGACATTGAAAAGTACGAAAGGTATATGAACTCTAATCTGTTGAACCGTCCGATAAAAAACTTGTTTTATGTTTTTGGCTTTGGATGGTGTGGTGACGGTCCGGAATCTGTTTATGTAGTTCCTGCCAGAGAATTGTACGATTATGATAAAGATACTCGTAGGATAACGTTCCCTATTAAAGAAACCGAGAAGGAGAAAATGAGTAGATTGGAGCGTTTTAAGAAGAAAGACAATAGATGCCTTCTGTATATCAAGTAATGGTATTACTTGGTTATATAAGCTCCAATCAACTGTTATATTGTTTGGGTCGCCGTCAATCTTTGTGGCGAAGGCTATTACTGGCATCTAATGCGGTTTGCAACCTTTCCCAGTCGTCACAAAGCGCCTGCATGGACGGAAACAATAAATCTGCTCCGGCATCCAGTAATACCTGCCTGTCCAGCGGACCGGTATTGACTGCCACAGTGAATATGCCGGCTGCTGTTCCGGCTTGTACTCCGATAGGTGCATTTTCTACAACTATAGCTTCGTTGGCTTGTACTCCGGCTTTTTCCAGTCCCATTAGATAAGGCTCAGGATGAGGCTTTCCGTATTTCACATCAAAGGCGGTCACCATGTGGTCGCGCTGAAACATACCAGGGAAGTTGTGGGCAAGGCGGTTCAGCAGGGAGTGTTGGCCCGAACCGGTGACAAGTACCGGAATAAGTCCTGCCGCTTTTACCTTTTGCAGCACTTCCCAAGCACCCGGCATACGTTCCGGTTCCGGGTGGGTACTGAATTCGGCGCTTTTCTCTGCATAGATGCTTTCTATCATCTCGGGAGTGGCATCCTTGCCATACTGGCGTTGATAAACGATGTTGATGGTGGAGGCTCCGGTACGTCCCTCGTGCATGTATGCCTCTTCACGGCTCAAGTGCAGGCCATGACGTTCCATTACTTTATGCCAGGCATCGGCATGGTAGGGCATGGAGTTGAATAACACACCGTCCATGTCAAAAAGAACGGCTTTCAGTTGGATGTAGGGGTGCCCGTGCTTTTCCAGATAACGGGCGATAGAGTTTTCGAACACTTGGTAGATTGGGGATTGAGAATTTAAAAATGCGGGGTAGATAAATAGAGAGTTGAGAATCGGGGAACGGTTCTCTTCGCACTTGTTGTGCAGCCATTTCTCAATTCTCAACTCTCAATTCTTAATTTATCAAAGTCTTGCCTGGATAGCTTTGGACTCTTCTTCGTAGCCGGGCTTGTTCAGCAATGCAAACATATTCTTCTTATATGCTTCCACACCCGGTTGGTTGAACGGATTGACTCCCAAAATATAACCGCTGATACCGCAAGCTATTTCGAAGAAGTAGAGCAGACCTCCGATGCTTTCTTCATTCAGTGCAGGGATAACGATGCGCATGTTGGGTACGCCGCCGTCAACGTGGGCAAGCTGTGTGCCCAATTCAGCCATCTTGTTCACTTCGTCCACGTGCTTGCCTGCCAGGAAGTTCAGTCCGTCGAGGTTGGCTTCGTCCGAAGGTACTTGCAGGGAGTGCTGTGTCTTCTCCACGGAGATGACAGTTTCGTAGATGGTACGTTCGCCTTCCTGAATCCATTGTCCCATGGAGTGCAGGTCGGTGGAGAAATCTACGGCAGCAGGGAAGATACCCTTGTTTTCCTTACCTTCGGATTCACCATAAAGCTGCTTCCACCATTCGCTTACGTAGTGCAGTTTGGGATTGTAGTTTACGAGGATTTCAATTTTCTTACCGTTCTTGTAGAGCTCGTTACGCGTAGCTGCATAGATGGCAGCAGGATTTTCTGCAAACGGAACATCTTTTCCACAAGCCTTTTCCATGGCAACTGCACCTGCAACCAATTTCTCAATGTCGAAACCTGCTATTGCGATGGGCAGCAAGCCTACCGGAGTCAGTACGGAGAAACGTCCGCCCACGTTATCGGGGATGATGAAGGATTTGTAGCCTTCGTTGTCGGCCGTTACGCGGGCAGCGCCCTTTTGGGCATCGGTGATGGCAACGATAACCTTCTTTGCCATATCCTTGCCGCGTTGGTCTTCGCATTGCTTTTTCAACAGACGGAACGCCAAGGCCGTTTCAGTGGTAGTACCGGATTTGGAGATGTTGATAACACCGAATTTCTTGTCTTTCAAGTATTCGGTGAGTTCATATAGATAATCTTCACCGATATTATGTCCTGCATACAGAATGACCGGAGCCGTTTTCTTGTCTTGCAACCAGGTGAAGCTGTTTGACAAAGCCTCTATCACCGCACGTGCACCGAGATAACTTCCGCCAATACCGGCAACTACTACTACTTCGCAGTTGTCACGCAACGTCTGTGCGGTAGCCTTTAGGTCAGCCAGGTGCTCTTTAGTGATGGAAGAGGGGAGGTGCAGCCAGCCTAAGAAGTCGTTGCCCTTACCGGTACCATTCTCTAATGCTTCCTGTGCAGCCTTTACTTGGGCTTCATAGGCGAAAACGTTTTCTTTGGAGATGAATCCAAGAGTCTTTTCAATGTTCAAACTAATCATAATATTCTAGGTTTTAAATTCAGTATTTCGTTTTATCTTTTTTCGCGCTTACCGGAATGAATCGGTAAGCAGCTTGATTTCAATCGTCGGTGAGATACGCTCATACAGAATGTTGTATACTGCATCTACAATAGGCATGTTGACATGATAATGCTTGTTGATTTCCTTGATACATTTTGTACCGTAATATCCTTCAGCAATCATTTCCATCTCAATCTGCGCGCTTTTCACGGAGTATCCCTTGCCAATCATCGTGCCGAATGTGCGGTTACGGCTGAAATTGGAATATCCCGTCACCAGCAGGTCACCTAAATAAACGGAATCATTTACGTTTCTGTTCAGCGGATGTACCGTTTGCAGGAATCTGTTCATTTCCTGTATGGCATTGGACATAAGCACAGCCTGAAAGTTGTCTCCATATTTCAGACCGCTGCAAATACCGGCTGCAATGGCATATACATTTTTCAGCACCGAACTGTATTCAATGCCGGCAACATCATTACTGACAGAGGTCTTGATGAATGAACTGGCCAGTTTGCGGGCAATGGTGCAAGCCTTGTCGGTGTCGGGACAAGCAATAGTCAAATAAGAAAGGCGTTCCAAAGCCACTTCTTCCGCATGGCAGGGACCTGCCAATACAGCAATATTCTCAGCCGGGACGCCATATTCCTTAGTGAAATATTCCGAGACAATCAAGTTGTCATCGGGTACAATACCTTTGATGGCAGTTATGATGAATTTATCCTTAATCTTAGTCTTCAGTTTCTTCAAGTGAACCTTCAGATAAGGGGAAGGTGTAACGAAGATGAGCGTATCAGATTCTTTCACGACATCATTGATGTTGGAGTTGAAGTTGATACGCTTGGTATCAAACTTGACGCCCGTCAGGTAGGCAGGGTTATGGCCAAGCCGTTTGAAGTCGGCAATACGGTCGTCTCGCCGCATATACCAGTTTATCGACTCCGCTTGGGCCAGTACCATTTTGGCAATGGCAGTTGCCCAACTTCCTCCGCCCATGATGGCTATCTTACCGGGTAGTTTCATATCGAAATTAATAATTAAAAACTAAAAATTAAAAGGGGGTGAAGGAGCGCGCCTTCACCTTCCTCCTATCTTTAATTTTGCCTATTTAATTCTTTAATTTTTAATTCTTAATTCTTCCGACCCAGTCAGCAACTTCGTTTACGGTCGGGTTTGCCAGTTCCAATTTATATTTCTTGTTGATACCGCAGATGTCCATGTGGAGTTTTTGCGGATTCACATCTTTCATGTCACTCACCAGGTTGTAGCCGGCCTTCTGGATTACAGCCACCCAATCTTCGGGGATGCCCAGTTCCGTGTATCGTGCAGGAGCATCTTTGGGGATGACCTTTTCCGGACGCATCTGCGGGAAGAAAAGCACTTCCTGGATGAAGGATTCGCCCGTCATCAACATGGTCAGACGGTCGATGCCGATACCGATGCCCGATGTGGGAGGCATACCATATTGCAATGCTTTTAGGAAGTCCTGGTCGATGAACATCGCTTCGTCGTCTCCCTTTTCGCTCAAGCGAAGTTGGTCTTTGAAGCGTTCTTCTTGGTCTATCGGGTCGTTCAGCTCGCTGTAAGCGTTGGCAAGTTCCTTGCCGTTCACCATCAGCTCGAAGCGTTCGGTCAGTCCCGGCTTGCTGCGGTGCATCTTGGTCAGCGGGCTCATCTCTACGGGATAGTCGGTGATGAAAGTGGGCTGTATGAAAGTACCTTCGCAGAATTCTCCGAAGATTTCATCAATCAGCTTGCCCTTGCCCATGGTGTCGTCAATTTCCATATTCAGTTCCTTGCACACCTGGCGGATTTCGTCCTCGCTCTTGCCTTCGAGGTCGTATCCGGTCTTTTCCTTGATGGCTTCCAGGATGGGCAGACGGCGGTAGGGAGCTTTGAAGCTAATGGTCTTGCCGTCTATCTCGGTTTCTGTGCAGCCGTTTACGGCGATACAGATGCGTTCCAGCAATTTCTCCGTAAAACTCATCATCCAGTTGTAGTCCTTGTACTGCACGTACAGCTCCATACAAGTGAATTCCGGGTTATGGTTCTTGTCCATACCCTCGTTACGGAAGTTCTTGCCTATTTCATATACACCTTCGAATCCGCCCACAATCAGTCGCTTCAAGTAAAGCTCGGTGGCGATACGCAGGTAGAGGTCTATATCCAGAGAGTTATGGTGGGTGATGAACGGACGGGCGCTTGCTCCACCGGGGATGGATTGAAGAATCGGCGTCTCCACTTCCGTGTAGCCGGCTTCATCCAGCACAGCACGCATGGTCTTGATGACGGTGGCGCGCTTCAGGAATTTTTCTTTCACGCCGTCGTTCACGATAAGGTCTACATAACGCTGGCGGTAGCGGAGTTCGGGGTCTTCGAAAGAGTCGTAAGCCACGCCGTCCTTATATTTCACGATAGGCAGGGGCTTGATACTCTTTGCAAGTACGGTCAGCTTCTTGGCATGGATGCTGATTTCGCCCATTTGGGTACGGAATACGAATCCTTCAATGCCGATAAAGTCGCCTAAATCGAGCAAACGTTTGAACACGGTATTGTACATCTCCTTGTCCTCGTCCGGACAGATGTCATCGCGGGTGATATATACCTGGATGCGTCCTTTGGAGTCCTGCAATTCGATGAAAGATGCTTTACCCATGATACGGCGGCTCATGATACGTCCGGCAACGGACACTTGGCGAGGCTCTGCATCGTCGTTGAATTCAGCTTTAATATCGGTAGAGAAAGCATTTGTTACATACTCTGCTGCGGGATAAGGCTCAATGCCCATCGCGCGAAGTTCATTCATACTGTTGCGACGAATGATTTCTTGTTCACTTAGTTCTAATACGTTCATTTCGCTATATTTCACTCAATTTGGGTACAAAAGTACGAAACATTTTTCAGATAGAGAACCTTTTTCCTTGAAATATAGGGAACGGGGGTGACATTAACCCTCTCCTTCGGCATCCACCCATTCGATGTGCGGGGAGAGGAGGGTGCGTTCCGTCACTTGTCCGCATTGCCCGCGGTAGTATTCGGGGATGAAGCGTATCTGCACCGCAGTGATTTGCGCCGGACTCACTTCTTCTGGGGTGTCTACCCCGGTGCCTTCCGAACGGCAGGTGTAGTAGAACGTCCCGATGCCCTTGAACTTTACGGAGTGTCCCGAACTCATCAGCTTGCCCAGCACTTCACCAAGATTCATTAATACTGCATAGGTATCTCCCGGGGTTACCGTAGACATTTCCGACAATAATCGGGCTATTTCATCCGTTGTATAGGGATGTCCTTTGGTGACGGCTCTTGGGTGCCATTTGTCGTCGCCTTTCTGTTTTACTTTCTTATAGAATGCCATGGGGGCTTGTTGTTATTATGTGTCCGGCTCAACCGGTAGGTCAGGCATGGTTCATACGGTATGAATGTGCCAATCATACGGTATGATTATGGTAATCATATCTTATGATTTATCATTGAACCGCAAAGATAGCATAAATCATCCGCATAGTGTGCAGGTTTAAGGTGTTTTTTCTGCTGTTCTGTTTTAAAAAAAGAGTACCTTTGCACCCGCTAAAAAGAAATAGGTATATAATATGGCAGGACAAAAGACTCCCACGGCGTTGGGAACGGAAAGTATAGGTAAACTCTTGATGCAATATGCCGTTCCGGCAATCATCGCAATGACGGCATCCTCTTTATATAATATGGTAGACAGTATCTTCATCGGTCACGGCGTTGGGACGATGGCTATTTCGGGATTGGCGTTGACTTTCCCGTTGATGAATCTGGCTGCGGCGTTCGGTTCGTTGGTAGGAGTGGGGGCTTCTACACTGATTTCCGTCAAGCTGGGGCAGAAGGATTATGACACGGCACAGTGTGTGCTGGGCAATGTTTTTGTGCTGAACATGGTACTGGGAATTGCCTTTACCATCATTGTCATGCTCTTTCTCGACCCGATTCTCTATTTCTTCGGAGGCAGTGACCAGACGGTGGGCTACGCGAGGGATTATATGCAGATTATCCTTTTGGGAAATGCCGTTACGCACCTCTATCTGGGGCTGAATGCAGTGCTGCGCTCTTCAGGGCATCCACAGAAGGCGATGTACGCCACTATAGCCACGGTGGTTATCAATACCATACTCGACCCGGTGTTTATCTATGGTTTTGGCTGGGGCATACGTGGTGCTGCCGTCGCTACCATTGTGGCGCAAATCATCTCTTTGACGTGGCAGTTCAAGCTTTTCAGCAATAAGGATGAGCTGTTGCATTTCCACCGGGGGATATTCCGTCTGAAACGTAAGATTGTATTCGATTCGCTCGCCATCGGCATGTCTCCTTTCTTGATGAACCTGGCAGCCTGCTTCATCGTTATCATTATCAATCAGGGGTTGAAGAAGTATGGCGGCGACTTGGCTATCGGGGCTTTCGGCATCGTGAACCGTCTGGTTTTCATTGTAGTGATGATTGTGATGGGGCTGAATCAGGGTATGCAGCCTATTGCCGGATATAACTTCGGGGCGAAGCTGTACGGACGGGTGAACAAGGTGCTGAAACTGACGATAATCTATGCCACGGCAGTGACCACTTTCGGCTTTCTGGTCGGTATGCTGGTGCCGGACCTGGTAGTGGGCATCTTTACATCGGATGCGGAACTGACAGAGCTTTCGGTCACGGGACTGCGCATTACGGTAATGTTCTTCCCGATTATCGGTTTCCAGATGGTGACTTCCAACTTTTTCCAGAGCATAGGCATGGCAGGCAAAGCGATATTCCTTTCCCTTACCCGACAGATGCTGATTCTGCTTCCTTGCCTGCTTATCCTGCCGCAGTTCTTCGGAGTGGCAGGAGTGTGGTACAGCATGCCGGTATCCGATTTGCTTGCAAGTTTGATAGCATTGGTGATGTTGGTTTGTCAATTCCGCAAATTCAGAACCTCTCCCTTGTAGGGATAGGTCGGGGGAGAGGCTCTGAATTTTTCTTCCTACTTTCTGCAGATATTCCGTAAGAATATTTATATTTGCTATCTGCAAACCAATAGATGAATAAGCGTATGGGCAATAATTTTATAATCAATATAGGCCGTCAACTGGGCAGTGGCGGACGGGAGATAGGCGAGAAACTGGCTGCCCGTCTGGGTATTGACTTTTATGATAAGGAACTGATTAGGTTGGCTTCTGAAGAGAGTGGACTGTGTTGTGAGTTCTTTGAGAAAGCTGATGAGAAAGCTTCACAAGGTATTATTGGAGGGCTCTTCGGCATGCGTTTCCCTTTTGTCAGTGACGGGGCTATCCCGGCCACGAATTGCCTGAGTAATGATGCTCTGTTCAAAGTGCAGAGTGACGTGATACGCAGATTGGCGGAGGAGAAGTCCTGCTTGTTTGTGGGGCGTTGTGCCGATTACATTCTGCGAGAACATCCACGCTGTGCCAATGTCTTCATTTCCTGCTCCAATGAGGAGCGCATCAAGCGTATTTGCCGAATGTATTCCATTTCTGAGCGTGAAGCGGAGGAGATGATGAACAAAGCGGACAAGAAGCGTGCCGAATACTATAACTACTACAGCTACAAAAAATGGGGAGCTGCCGAAACATACCACTTGTGTATCGATTCTTCCGTATTGGGTATTGAAGCTACGGTGGACTTTATAGAAGAGTTCGTCAAGAAGAAGCTGAAACTTTAAGGAATTAAAATTAAAGGCTGCGCAATGTTGGTTTAACCCAACTACGCAGCCTTTAATTTTAATTCCTTAATTCCTCCTACATCATTGTCAGTAATATCATCTGTCCCGCCAGAATACGCAGGAACATTGTCAATGGATATACCGTGGAGTAACCTACTGCCGGAGCATCATTGCCTGATGTCTGATTGGCGTATGCCAATGCGGGAGGGTCTGTGTTGCTACCTGCTATCAAACCCATCAGGGTGAAGTAGTTCACTTTGCAGTAGAAACGGGCTATCATACCGATTATCAACAAGGGGATAACAGTTATCAGGAATCCATAGCCTACATACAGTAATCCGCTACCTTCTACTACTGTTTGTACAAAATGCTCACCAGCTTCTATACCGACACTGGCAAGGAAGAGCACGATACCGATTTCACGCAACATCAAGTTGGCACTCATGGTGGTGTACGTCACAAGATGCATTTTGTGACCGAAACGTCCGATGAGGATGGCAACTACCAGCGGACCACCAGCCAAACCTAACTTAACCGGTGTCGGCATACCCGGGAATGCGATAGGCAGACTACCCAGCAGGATTCCCAAAAAGATTCCCACAAAAATAGTTACGATATTCGGAGTGTCCAAACGTTTCAACTGATTACCCAATACGCCGGCTACACGTTCTACGGCATCCTGCTGGCCGACCACCATTACACGGTCACCTACCTGAAGTACCAGATTGGGATCGGCAAACAAGTCCATACCCGAACGGTTGATACGGGTTACATTTACACCGTACATGCTGCGGAAGTGGAGGCTTCCCAGTTTCTTGCCATTGATTTCAGATTTAGTGACGAGGATACGGCGGGAAACCATCGGAGTGTCCTGTTTTTCCCAGTCTACGTGTATTTCTTTTCCGATAAAGGCAGCCACCGCTTCGGCATCTTCTTCGGAACATACGATGAAGAGCTGGTCTCCTACGTGGAATATTGTTTCATGATTGGGGATACTGACGTGCCCCTCGTGGCGTATGCGCGAACATACAAACGGGCGTCCCAGAAAATCCTTTATCTGGAGCAGGGTCTTTCCGGAAATTGATTCATTGCGTACCTCGAGGTGAAGCATGTGCGGCTGATGCTTTACATCTGCTTCCTGCGTATTGAGTTCCTGTTCCTCCTTCTTGAGGTTCACCCGGCAAATATAGCGGATGGCTATGATGGAACCTATGATACCTACCACACCAAGCGGATAGGCGCAGGCATATCCCAATGCAATGGGGTCTCCCGTATAGTTTATCTGGTTCAAGGCTTCTTGTGCGGCACCCAGACCCGGAGTATTGGTTACGGCACCATAGAGAATACCTACTATCATTGGCAGGTCTATCCCTCCGTCAATGAAGTAGATGCTCAATGCTACTGCGATATTCAGCAACACGATACCGACAGCAAGCATGTTCAGCCGCATACCCCCTTTCTTAAAGGAAGAAAAAAAGGAGGGCCCGACTTGCAGACCGATGCAGAATACAAATAAAATCAAACCGAATTCGCGGATAAAATGCAAAATGTGTGTTTCGCCCGTGAAGCCAAAATGGCCCATCAGGATACCGGCAAAGAGGACGAATGTAACCCCCAACGATACCCCGAAAATCTTAATCTTACCCAGCAATACGCCCACAGATATTACGAATGCATACAAACAAACGATGTGAGCGACAGATGAAGAGTCCCATAGCAAGCTTTCTAACCAATTCATAGTACCTATTAATATGTCGTTTTTTAAAATTTCGCGCAAAAATACTTAATAAAAAGGAGGTGGCAAAGGCTTTGTGGTACTTTTTGCTATATCAACTTTGCAAAAGTAGAGTATGCTTCCGGTGAATACGCTGAATCCGTATGGGCACGGAGTCATCTGTTAGTGCAATTTTCTCTAAAAAAAGATTTTGTTCTAAGTATTTCCTTATATTTGCAAGTCTCTTGATGACAAAAATGAATAGTATTCATCTATTTAAATTTTAAATAAACTATGGCAGACAGTAAAGAAAAACTCTTCTCCGACTTTTCTCCCGTTTCCACTGAGCAGTGGATGGAGAAAGTTACCGCAGACCTGAAAGGGGCGGATTTCGAGAAGAAGCTCGTTTGGAGGACAAACGAAGGATTTAAGGTGAAACCTTTCTACCGTATGGAGGACTTGGAAGGTTTGAAGACAACAGATGCTCTTCCCGGCGAGTTTCCTTATCTCAGAGGTACCAAGAAAGACAACAATGAATGGCTTGTTCGTCAGGAAATCAAAGTGGAATGCCCCAAAGAGGCCAATGCCAAGGCGTTGGACATCTTGAATAAAGGTGTAGATTCACTCTCTTTCCATGTAAAGGCCAAGGAATTGAACGCAGAGTATATTGAAACTTTGTTGAAAGATATCTGCGCGGAATGTGTCGAGTTGAATTTCTCTACCTGCCAGGGGCATGTGGTGGAACTTGCAGAACTTCTTGTCGCTTATTTCCAGAAAAAGGATTATGACTTGACGAAATTGCGGGGCTCCATCAACTATGACTACTTCAACAAGATGCTGGCCAAAGGTAAAGAAAAAGGTGATATGGTGTCAACAGCCAAGGCGCTGCTCGAGGCTACCGCTTCCCTTCCGAAATACCGTGTATTGAATGTGAACGCGTTGACATTAAACAATGCGGGTTCTTATATTTTCCAGGAACTGGGTTATGCTTTGGCTTGGGGTAATGAATATATGAATCAGTTGGTTGATGCCGGTCTGCCGGCTGCAATGGTAGCCAAGAAGATTAAGTTCAATTTCGGTATCAGTTCCAACTACTTCCTTGAAATAGCCAAATTCCGCGCTGCACGTATGCTGTGGGCTAATATTGTGGCTTCTTACAGTCCCGAGTGTCTGCGCGACTGCGACAACAAGGGTAAAGATAACGAATGCCGCTGTGCAGCCAAGATGAAGATTCATGCGGAAACTTCTTCATTCAACTTGACTTTGTTTGATGCACACGTAAACTTGTTGCGTACGCAGACTGAGGCGATGAGTGCCGCCCTTGCCGGCGTTGACTCAATGACGGTTACTCCGTTCGACAAGACTTATGATGCTCCTAACGAATTCTCTGAGCGTATGGCGCGTAACCAACAACTGCTGTTGAAAGAAGAATCGCACTTCGATAAAGTTATTGACCCAGCTGCAGGTTCTTACTATATTGAGAATTTGACCGTCTCTATTGCCAAGCAGGCTTGGGACCTCTTCCTCGCTGTAGAAGAAGACGGTGGTTTCTATGCTTCCGTGAAAGCCGGAAAAGTGCAGGCTGCCGTAAACGAGAGCAACAAGGCGCGTCATGCCGCAGTTGCCAAGCGCAAGGAAGTGCTGTTGGGTACTAACCAGTTCCCCAACTTTAATGAAAAGGCGGGAGATAAGAAACCGGTTGAGGCTACTTGCTGTTGCGGCGGCGGACATACCTGCGAAAAAGATGTTCCGACACTGAACTTTGACCGTGCTGCCAGTGAATTTGAAGCGTTGCGTCTCGAAACAGAGGCTTCCGGCAAACGCCCGAAAGCGTTTATGCTGACTATCGGTAATCTGGCCATGCGCCAGGCACGTGCACAGTACTCTTGCAACTTTCTGGCTTGTGCCGGATACGAAGTTGTGGATAACCTCGGTTTCCCCACCGTAGAAGAAGGTATAGAAGCAGCTATGGCTGCCAAGGCCGACATCGTGGTATTGTGTTCAAGTGATGATGAATATGCAGAATATGCTGTTCCTGCCTTCAAGGCTCTGAATGGCCGTGCCATGTTTATCGTAGCCGGTGCTCCTGCTTGCATGGACGACTTGAAGGCTGCCGGTATCGAGAACTTTATCCATGTCCGTGTCAACGTATTAGAGACATTAAAAGAATTCAACGCCAAACTTTTGAAGTAAGCAACTTCAATCGTAAATCGTAAATCGTCAAATCGTAAATAACATGATGCGAAAAGATTTTAAAAACTTAGATATATATGCCGCTTTTCAGCCCGTCAACGGTGCTGAGTGGCAAAAGGCTAACGGCATCCATGCTGATTGGAAAACGCCGGAACACATTGAGGTGAAGCCTGTTTATACAAAAGAAGACCTTGAGGGAATGGAACACTTGGGCTATGCTGCCGGGCTTCCTCCTTATCTGCGTGGTCCGTACTCGGTGATGTATACGTTGCGTCCTTGGACCATCCGCCAGTATGCAGGCTTTTCCACAGCGGAAGAATCAAATGCCTTTTACCGTCGTAATTTGGCTTCCGGACAGAAAGGTTTGTCCGTAGCTTTCGACTTGGCCACTCACCGTGGCTACGACCCCGACCACGAACGTGTAGTGGGTGACGTAGGTAAGGCAGGTGTATCTATCTGTTCCTTGGAGAATATGAAGGTGTTGTTCGATGGAATTCCTTTGAACAAGATGTCCGTCTCTATGACTATGAACGGTGCCGTACTTCCTGTTATGGCATTCTACATCAACGCAGGTCTGGAGCAGGGTGCCAAGTTGGAAGAAATGGCTGGTACTATCCAGAACGATATCTTGAAGGAATTCATGGTGCGTAATACCTATATCTACCCGCCTGCATTCTCTATGAAGATTATCTCTGACATCTTTGAATATACTTCCCAGAAAATGCCTAAGTTCAACTCTATCTCCATCTCCGGCTACCACATGCAGGAAGCGGGTGCTACGGCAGACATCGAGTTGGCTTACACCCTGGCAGACGGTTTGGAATATCTGCGTGCCGGAACGGCTGCGGGTATTGACATCGATGCTTTCGCACCGCGTCTCTCTTTCTTCTGGGCCATCGGAACGAACCACTTTATGGAAATTGCCAAAATGCGTGCCGCACGTATGTTGTGGGCAAAGATTGTGAAGCAGTTCAACCCGAAGAATCCGAAGTCGCTGGCTTTGCGTACGCACTCCCAGACTTCCGGCTGGTCGCTGACAGAGCAAGACCCGTTCAACAATGTGGGCCGTACTTGTATCGAGGCGATGGCTGCTGCATTGGGACATACTCAGTCACTGCATACCAATGCTCTTGACGAGGCTATTGCCTTGCCGACGGATTTCTCTGCACGTATTGCACGTAATACGCAGATTTATATTCAGGAAGAAACTTACATTTGCAAGAATGTAGACCCATGGGGTGGCTCTTATTATGTGGAAAGTTTGACCAATGAGTTGGCTCACAAGGCTTGGGAATTGATTCAGGAAGTAGAGAAGCTGGGCGGTATGGCAAAAGCCATCGAAACCGGTATTCCCAAGATGCGTATCGAAGAGGCTGCTGCACGTACACAAGCCCGTATCGATAGCGGTTCGCAGACCATTGTCGGCGTGAACAAGTATCGTCTGGAGAAAGAAGCTCCGATTGATATTCTTGAAATCGACAATACGGCTGTCCGTCAGGAACAGATTGAGAACCTGAAGCGTCTGAAGGAAGGACGTAACCAGGCGGAAGTGGACAAGGCATTGGAGGCTATTACTGAATGTGTAAAGACCGGTAAGGGAAACTTGCTGGAACTGGCAGTCGAGGCAGCCCGTGTCCGTGCCACTTTGGGGGAAATCTCTTATGCTTGCGAAAAGATTGTAGGACGTTATAAAGCAGTAATTAGAACTATATCAGGCGTGTATTCATCAGAAAGTAAGAATGACAGCGACTTCCACCGTGCTTGTGAATTGGCGGAGAAGTTTGCGAAGAAAGAGGGACGTCAGCCTCGTATCATGGTAGCCAAGATGGGCCAGGACGGTCACGACCGCGGTGCCAAGGTTGTTGCAACCGGATATGCCGACTGTGGCTTCGATGTGGATATGGGACCCTTGTTCCAGACACCGGCCGAGGCTGCCCGTGAAGCGGTTGAGAACGACGTTCATGTAGTAGGGGTTTCTTCATTGGCTGCCGGACACAAGACATTGGTTCCGCAGATTATCGAAGAGCTCAAGAAGTTGGGACGCGAGGATATCGTAGTGATTGCCGGTGGTGTAATTCCCGCACAAGACTATGACTTCCTTTACAAGGCAGGTGTAGCTGCCATCTTTGGCCCCGGTACTCCGGTTGCCAAGGCTGCTTGCCAGATATTGGAAATCTTGTTGGATGAAGAATAATCCGACACGTTAAATGTTAAAAGAGGGACGGTATGTGTTTACATATCCGTCCCTCTTTCTTAATCTGTGTTATAGAACATACTTTTTTAGTTGGATAATTTGCAGATTTATCAGAAGTCCGTATCTTTGCAATGTGTTTTTCATAGTATTAGATTTAAGGTTAACAAAGGTTGGAGTACAGCGGTACTCCTTTTTTTATGTCCGTACGTCAGCTTTGGGGGAGAAAAATCACCTGGTCTATGTTATCGTTTCTTGCTTATAGTTTCGTTCTTGCCCCCTTTTTATTACCTTTGTCCCGCTAAAAGAATAACGAATGATAGTTTGTATTGCCGAAAAGCCCTCTGTGGCGCGTGACATAGCCGATGTATTGGGAGCGAAAGAAAAGAAGGACGGATACATCGAAGGAAACGGATACCAGGTGACCTGGACATTCGGCCATCTTTGTACGCTGAAGGAGCCGCATGAATATACCCCTAACTGGAAGTCATGGAGTTTGGGAAGCCTCCCCATGATACCTCCCCGTTTCGGCATTAAGCTGATTAGCAATCCCACATACGAGCGCCAGTTCCATACGATAGAGAACCTCATGCAACATGCCGATATGATTATAAACTGCGGTGATGCCGGGCAGGAAGGAGAATTGATACAGCGCTGGGTGATGCAGAAAGCCGGGGCACGTTGCCCGGTGAAACGTCTTTGGATATCTTCATTGACAGAGGAAGCCATCCGTGAGGGCTTTGCCAAGCTGCGCGATGCGTCGGATTTCCAGCCTTTGTACGAAGCAGGCTTGTCGCGTGCCATTGGCGACTGGCTGCTCGGGATGAATGCCACCCGCCTCTACACCATGAAGTATGGGCAGAACCGGCAGGTACTTTCTATCGGCCGTGTGCAAACGCCGACACTGGCGCTGATTGTAAACCGTCAGTTGGAAATACAGAATTTTGTTCCCAAGCAATACTGGGAACTGAAGACCGTCTATCGAGATACCACTTTCTCCACCATCCTCCGGAAAAGTGAGGAGGAACTGGTATTGGAAGCCGAGAAGCAGAAAGAGGCTATAGCTGCCGGGAAGAAACCTAAAAAAGAAGAAGAGAATCGGGGTATCGACCCCATTACCGACCGCGAACGTGGGCTTGTTTTATTGGACCAGATTAAGAATTCTCTTTTTACCGTGACGGATGTCACCAAGAAAGAGGGGAGGGAGGCGCCACTCCGCTTGTTTGACTTGACTTCTTTGCAAGTGGAATGTAACAAGAAGTTTGCCTATTCCGCTGATGAGACGCTGAAAATCATCCAGTCTTTGTATGAGAAGAAAGTGGCTACCTATCCACGTGTAGACACTACCTATTTGAGTGATGACATCTATCCCAAATGCCCCGGCATCTTGAAAGGTCTGCGTGATTACGAGACATTTACAGCCCCTTTGACAGGAACTGCATTGTTGAAGTCCAAAAAGGTTTTCGATAACTCGAAGGTAACAGACCACCACGCCATTATTCCTACCGGTCAGCATCCGCAGAATCTGACGGATATGGAGCGTCGCGTATTCGATTTGATAGCACGCCGTTTCATTGCTGTATTCTATCCCGATTGTAAGTTTGCCACTACCACCGTATTGGGCGAGGTAGAGAGCATAGAGTTCAAGGCTACCGGCAAGCAGATTCTGGAACCGGGTTGGCGTATTATCTTCGGCATCCCCTCGGCACAATCGCAGGAGGAGAAAGAGGAGAAGGGAGAAGAGGAGAATGTGCTTCCGGCTTTTGTGAAAGGAGAAAGCGGACCGCACGTCCCCGATTTGTATGAGAAGTGGACGCAGCCGCCCCGGCCTTATACGGAAGCCACCCTGCTGCGTGCTATGGAAACGGCGGGCAAGCTGGTGGATAACGACGAACTGCGTGATGCGCTGAAGGAAAACGGTATCGGTCGTCCATCTACCCGTGCAGCCATCATCGAGACGCTGTTCAAGCGAAACTATATCCGCAAGGAAAAGAAGAACCTGATAGCCACCCCTACCGGTGTGGAGCTGATACAGATTATCCATGAGGAGCTGTTGAAGTCGGCGGAACTGACCGGTATCTGGGAGAAAAAGCTACGTGAGATAGAAAGGCGGACATATAATGCCGGACAATTCTTGGAAGAATTGAAGCAGATGGTATCGGAAGTCGTGATGAGTGTACTTTCTGATAACAGCAACCGCCACATCACCATCCAAGCGCCTGCTCCCGAAAAGGGCAGTAAGGTTTCTGCCAAGACAGAGGCTGCCGATAAGCCGAAAAAGGAGCCGAAGAAAAGAACACCGAGAAAGTCTGCCGCCGCAGGTAAAAAGACGGAGCAGGCTTCGGGCGCTGTGGCAGCTTCAAGTACGGAGGCTTCCGTACAAGCTGATGACTTCGTCGGCCAGCCTTGTCCGCTTTGCGGAAAAGGTACCGTTATCAAGGGGAAAACGGCTTACGGTTGTTCCGAATGGAAATCCGGATGTACATTCCGCAAGCCGTTTGAATAAGGGTAATCACATTAAATAATTCTCTCCGCCATGTATTTCCAGAGGGGAGCAGCCATCAGCGCCTGGCGGATGCTTCCTTGTTGCAGCAAGTCCTTGACCTCCTGCAAGGAAAGCAGGTGTACGGTCAGGTTCTCCGTATCTTCCAAGTGTTGCTCGGAGATTTTCTCCACGTCCGTAGCCAGGAAACAGTAGGTAATGTTGGTGTGGGTACTTGGATTGGGAGAGATTTGCATGAACTCTTTCCATACTCCGTTTCCATAGCCGGTTTCTTCCAAAAGTTCCCGTTGTGCGGAAACCATCGGAGAGCCGTCCTCTTCTTCGCATACCCCTGCACAGAGCTCATAGGACGTTTCTTGTATGCCATGCCGGTATTGGCGGATAAAGACAAATTGTCCATTACGGGTGATGGCGATGGTATTCACCCAGTTTGGATATTCCAATATATAATAGGAGGGGATGTGGTTGCCGTTGGGCAGCACTACATGGTCCTTACGCACAGTGAGCCACGGAGCCCGATGAAGGTATTCGCTGGATAAGACGGTCCAGGTGTCTTTTGATTTTTCCATAATGGTAAAATTGACTATATTTTAAACAGCATCCCTCCGATATTATCTGTCGTGGCTCCCGTCACCGAGGCGAGGCATCCGGGTGTGTCCGCCATATAGAGGGCACCCAGGAAAGCAAAGATTAGGGCTTCCTTGTATTCTATGATTTGCCGGCTGGGAATCACGATTTCACACGGACACAAGGCGTCGATACGTTCTATGAGGAACTTGTTGAATGCACCTCCGCCGGTAATCAGCAGTTTTCCGTTACCATCGGGCAAGGGGCGGGCGGTGATGATGCGTGATATTTGCCAGGCGGCATGCTCGTAAAAGGTACGTAGCATATTCTCCATACTCAAGCCATAACGCTCGAGCATGGGATATACCAGCGTTTCCACCCACTCCCGTCCCAATGACTTCGGTCCGGACTGATGGTAGAAATCCATTCCGTTCAGTTCGTCCAGCAGTTCTTGGCAGATGTTGCCTTGCCGTGCTATCTCGCCGTCACGGTCAAATTCCAATCCTATTTGCCGGCAGTAATGGTTGATGACGTAATTCACCGGACTGATGTCAAAAGCGATGCGCCGCCCGTCCTGCTCGAATGAGATGTTGGAGAAACCGCCGATATTCAAACAGAAGTCGTAGTCGGCAAAAAGCAACCGGTCGCCAATAGGTACGAGTGGAGCGCCCTGCCCACCCAGCATGATGTCCAGCCGCCGGAAATCCGAAACGGTAGGTATACGGGTTTCAGCGGCAATGGCGGCTCCGTCACCTATTTGGTACATGATTCTCTTTTGAGGCTCATGGAAGATGGTATGCCCGTGGGAGGCGATAATATCGGGGTGGACTCCAAATTCTTGCATGAACTCGTTGACACGTTCACCGAGAAACTTTCCATAGGAGCTGTGGAAAGTGATGAACTCCAAAGCACTCATTGTCTGTGCACCGGTACCCAATATCTGCTTCATGGCGTCGGGGTAGCTATAGCCTTTTGCACAGTCTATGTGGAAAGACCATTTTCCGGCTTGCTGCCGGAAAGTGCAACAACATACGTCCAGCCCGTCAAGGGAAGTGCCGGACATCAGGCCGATGGCTTGAATTTGGAAGTCTTTCATCCTGATTTTCTTGTTTTATTTATAATTGAGGTAGAATTCGACAACAGCTTCTATTCCTTTACGGAAGATGTCCAACGGTATATTCTCATTAGGTGAGTGGATGGCGTTGGATTCGAGCCCGAAGCCCATCAGAACGGTTTTGATGCCCAGTACTTGCTCGAAAGTGGAGATGATGGGGATACTTCCACCCCGACGCACTGCCAGCGGTTTCTTTCCAAAAGCTTTTTCAAAACCTTTTTCGGCGGCTTGGTAGGCGGGTAGGGTGATGGGACATACATATCCTTGGCCTCCATGCATCGGAGTGACTTTTACCTGTACTGAATCCGGCGCTATGTCCAGAATGTAGTCGGCAAAGAGCCGGGATATCTTGTGGTGGTCCTGGTGGGGAACCAACCGGCAGGATACCTTGGCGTATGCCTTGGATGGGAGCACGGTCTTGGACCCTTCACCCGTATATCCGCCCCAGATGCCGCATACGTCGAAAGACGGACGGCAACTGTTACGTTCCAGCGTACTGTAACCTTTCTCTCCGAAAAGTGCTTTTACATGGATAGCCTTTTTGTATTTCTCTTCGTCGAAAGGAATGCGGGCTATCATGTCGCGCTCGGTTTGGGGAACTTCTTCCACATCGTCATAGAAGCCCGGTACGGTGATACGTCCCTCTGCGTCCGTCACTTGGCTGATTATCTGGCAAAGTACATTGATGGGGTTGGCAACAGCACCGCCGAAGTGACCGCTGTGTAGGTCGCGGTTGGGGCCGGTCACTTCTATTTCCCAATAGGCCAGTCCGCGCAGTCCGGTGGTCAGTGAAGGCAGGTCTGCACCAAGCATGCTGGTGTCCGAAACCAGAATGACGTCTGCTTTCAGCAACTCTTTGTGCTCCTGGCAGAAGCTTTCTAAGCTGGGCGAACCGATTTCTTCTTCTCCTTCGAAGATGAATTTTACGTTGGTTTGCAGCAGTTCGTTGCGTACGAGGTATTCAAACGCTTTCACTTGTATGAAAGATTGCCCTTTGTCATCATCAGCACCACGTGCCCAGATATGTTCGTCGCGTATTTCCGGTTCAAAGGGGGCGCTTTTCCAAAGTTCGAGAGGTTCGGCTGGCATCACGTCGTAGTGGGCATATACCAATACGGTCTTGGCGTCCGGGTCTACGATTTTCTGTCCAAAAACAATCGGGTTACCTTTGGAGGGCATTACGAGGGCTTCATCCGCTCCGGCTTCGAGCAGCAACTGTGCCCAGCGTTCGGCGCAGGCAAGCATATCGTCGTGATGCTCGGGTTTGGCACTGATGCTTGGAATGCGAATGAGGCTGAACAAGTCTTCCAGCATTTTAGGCTCGTTCTCGGTGATGTATTTCTTTATTTCCATGGGTGAATATTATAGTTGTGTTGTTCTGTCAATCAGGTAATAATCCAACAATGTCATTGCTGTCATTGCTTCCACGATGGGTACTGCGCGTGGCAATACACACGGGTCATGGCGTCCTCGGGCTTTCAGGGTGGTGTCTACACCGTCAATGTTCACGGTGTGTTGCTCCATCAGTACGGTTGCCACGGGTTTGAAGGCTACACGGAAATAGATGTCTTGCCCGTTACTGATTCCACCTTGTATACCGCCCGAATGATTGGTGCGGGTCTCGATACGTCCGTTATTGTTGTAGAACACATCATTCTGCTCCGAGCCTTTCTGCTTTAATCCCTTGAAACCGTCTCCATACTCGAATGCTTTTGCTGCATTGATGCTGAGCATGGCTGCTCCAAGTGCTGCATGGAGCTTGCCGAATACGGGTTGTCCCAGTCCGATGGGGCATCCTTTGACGACACAAGTCACCACTCCTCCGATGGTATCTCCTTCTCCCTTTATCTTGAAGATGAGTTCTTCCATTTCTTTTGCCTTCGCCGGGTCGGGGCAGCGGACCGGATTGGTCTCTATCAGGTCGAGGTCGTATGCGGTATAATTTTCTTCAAGGCGGATAGGACCTACTTGTGAAGTGTACGCCGTGATGTGTATACCCAGCTGCTTCAGCGCCAATTTGGCCAGTGCACCCGCTACTACACGCGAGATTGTTTCACGGGCTGATGAACGTCCGCCTCCGCGGTGGTCGCGGATGCCATATTTCACTTTATAAGTATAGTCGGCATGTGACGGTCGGTAGACTTCTTTCAGATTATTGTAATCGTCAGAATGCTGGTTTTGGTTCCATACAATGAATCCTATGGGGCAGCCCGTGGATTTTCCTTCGAAGATGCCGGAGAGGAACTCCACTTTATCACCTTCTTTCCGGGCGGTAGTGATACGTGACTGTCCGGGGCGGCGTCGGTCGAGCTCTGCCTGGACGAAATCCATATCAATGACTATTCCTGCAGGGAATCCGTCTATAACTCCTCCCACACCCTTACCGTGCGATTCCCCAAAACTGGTAAGACGGAGAATATTTCCAAATGAGTTGAACATATCAAATGCTTTAAAGGTTTATATATGAGGTTAATGTGCCAATACGCTTTATAAGAAATGCTTTTGACTTTATAAAGATAACAACTTTTTTTCATAAAACGTTTAAGGAAATAAGATAAAAAGTCTTTTCCGCATAAAGTTGCCTGCCTTTGCCTGAGTTTGGTCAATGGCTTGTTCTTTATAAAAATGGCTTACTCTTTATGAAATCTGCATCCGAATTTCACTCGTAATGATGAAAAAAGGAACATTTATTTTTTAGAAAAGACCTTGTACTGTAACCTTAAAAAGTGTTACTTTGCACCTTTGATTTAAAATGGGAAATTAATAGCTCCCTTGGGAAGCTTTTTATTAACTAAACAAGTACTCAAAAAAGTATGAAAAAGAATTTATTTTATTTATTTGCATTGATCTGTTCAATGAGTTTATTCACGGCTTGTAGTGATGATGACGATGACAAGGTAGTATGTCCTGTGCCGCAAACAGAGTTTACAGTTGCAACAGGTTTGAACTTGACTTATAACGGTGGAACAATGTTGGGAAAGAAAGTAACTTTTACTCCGGATGCTTCTGATGCAACCAAGGCTACTTTGGTATTGGCTGGCAATTTGGATCTTTCCGGTATTCTTACACGTGAAGCGGCTTCCGGTTCTTTTGGTGCAGGCGTATTCCCTGGTTCTCCGGCTGTAACCCTTCCGGTTACTTTGAATATACAAGGTGATGAATGTTCGTTTTCCGGCACAAGTGAGACCGATTATTGTACTTTTGACTATGCAGGAAAGGTTACTGCTTCTTCCTTGAAATTAGATTTAACTAATGTCGCATTGAAAAATTCCGCTTTATCCGGAACAACTTGGGTTCCTACACCCCTTAATTCTGATTATACGGAAGAACCGATTCATTTGATTTGGGAATCCAATAAGAATGTAGAGGTAATGCCTGGCTGGGAGCCACCGATTCAAACAATTTTGACGTTAGCTCTTCGTATGCCTTTAATTGACGCAGGTGGTGATGATAAAGTGAATGTAGAGGATATGTTGTGTAGTGTGTTGCATGATATTACTTTGGGTGTTGACGGTAATATTTCAGCTTCTTATGTTGATGCCGCTCAGGGAGGTACCTCTGTTGTTAAGACTCCTGCGAATGTTGCACAATATGTAGTTCTCAGTGATACCCAAATGAAGGTATATTTGAATCTGGATGCCATCATTGCCAATGTAAAACGTCTGGGCAGTTCTACCAAGGCTATAGATATGAGTGAAATTTTGTCTCAGGCTGTTACGTCTTTGCTTCCTTTGGTAACTGACGGTGTGCCTTTGACTTACGAAAAGAACGAAGGTAAATTAAAGGTTTATTTGAATACGGATTTGTTATTGCCTTTGATGAAAAATATAGTTGCTCCTTTATTCTCGGATGAGGAGTTTGTAAATATGCTTATCGAAGCAATGAAAGCTGATCCTGATTTTGGAAGTATGGCCGGTATGGCAGAAGGTATGTTGAAGGGTTTACCTGAAATAATTAATGAAACAACTCGTTTGGAAGTTGGTTTGAACTTGACTGCCGCTAAATAACTTTTTTTTCGATATGGAATTTTCCCTCCTTTGTCTCCTGATTTTCAGGTTATAGAGGAGGGATTTTTGTTTGTTTTTTCCTACATTTGCATGATAAATAATCAAATTGTAGAAATGATATGACAGAAACGGAAAGACGACAGATTATTGCTTTGGTTAAATCTGAAGTAATTCCTGCCATTGGTTGTACAGAACCTATAGCTGTGGCATTGTGTGTAGCAAAGGCTGCGGAAGTGCTGAATAAGCGTCCCGAAAAGATAACTGTATTGCTGAGTGCCAATATTCTGAAAAATGCAATGGGAGTGGGTATTCCAGGTACGGGGATGATTGGATTACCGATTGCTGTGGCGCTTGGCGCCTTAATAGGTAAGTCGGCGTATCAATTGGAGGTTTTGAAAGAAAGTACTCCTGATGCAGTGGAGGCAGGAAAGCGTTTCATAGAAGAAAAGCGTATTCATATATCTTTAAAAAACGATATGGAAGAGAAGCTTTATATAGAAGTATGTTGTGAAGCTGATACGAACAAGGCAACAGCTATTATTGCCGGTGGGCATACTTGTTTTACTTATATAACGCGCAACGGTGACATCTTATTGGACAAACAAATTGCCTCTTGTATCGAAGAGGAGGATGTATTGGACTTGACTTTACGCAAAGTGTATGACTTCGCCATGACAACCCCATTAGACGACATCCGTTTTATTCTTGATACGGCACGACTGAACAAGACTGCCGCCGAACGTTCCTTCGAAGGTGAATATGGTCATGGACTGGGTAAAATCCTACGTGGCACTTACGAACACCGGATTATGGGCGACAGTGTCTTCTCTCATATCCTTTCTTACACTTCGGGAGCATGTGATGCCCGTATGGCCGGTGCCATGATTCCGGTGATGAGCAATTCCGGCAGTGGCAATCAAGGGATATCCGCTACCCTTCCCGTACTGGTCTATGCCGAAGAAAATGGAAAATCGGAAGAAGAATTGATTCGTGCCTTGATGTTGAGCCATTTAACAGTAATCTATATCAAGCAGAGTTTGGGACGCTTATCTGCCTTATGCGGTTGTGTGGTTGCTGCCACGGGTTCCAGTTGCGGTATAACCTGGCTAATGGGAGGAACTTATGAACAAGTGGCATATGCTGTGCAGAACATGATTGCCAATCTTACCGGAATGATTTGTGATGGTGCCAAACCCAGTTGTGCATTGAAAGTAACTACCGGAGTTTCAACCGCAGTGCTTTCAGCCATCATGGCCATGGAAAACCGTTGTGTGACTTCCGTAGAAGGTATTATTGATGAGGATGTGGATCAGAGTATCCGTAATCTGACAAAAATCGGTTCTAAAGGAATGAATGAAACGGATAAATTGGTATTGGAGATAATGACAAGTAAATAATATAGAATTTGAAAATTAAAGAATTAAAAATTAAAGAATTACCATGCGGCATGCTTAATACTGTGTAGTCTGATTCTTTAATTTTTAATTCTTTAATTTTTAATTCTTTAGTGGCAGCATCCGCCTCCACATTCATGGTCGCCGCATCCGTCGCCACAGTCACCACAACCGCAGCTGCCGCAACCGCCACCCATCATACGGGCAACTTCAGCAAGCTCTTCGTTCGTAGCCGGACGGCTTTCCACCACTTCTCCGGTAAAGTTCAAATCACAACCTGCGAGTGGATGATTCATGTCCATTACAACTACGTCTTCCTTTACTTCTACTACACTTCCATTGATGCGTTGACCTTCAGAAGTCATCAAGGGGATGACGGCGCCTTCCACTACACGGTCGCTGTCGAATTCTCCTTCTATCATGAAGATTTCTTTGGGGAGGTCAATAACATGGTCGTCGTCATATTCACCATAAGCTTCTGATGCCGGAATGGTAAAGTCGAATTTATCGCCTATTTGCAAGTCTTTTATCTGGGCTTCAAAGGGTTCGAGTGTCATTCCCAGACCTGAGATAAACTGAAAAGGATGCTCTACGGGTGCTTCTTCTTCGAAATCTTTTTCTCCGTTTTCGATTGAGTACAGCTTATATGCTACGGTGATGTACTTGTTTTCTACTGTTTCCATTAATTTTCTATCTTTATTTAATTAGTAAATACTGTTTTTTTGAGTATTTGAAGAGACAAAGATACGAATTATTTGTTTCGGGATGTAGAGAGCCTTTGGTAATTTTCAGATTATTAAATGGTTTCAATGATTGGCAATACATTTACATTGGCTGTCTGAATGGTTCTATTTAGAACTGTTAAGTGATAAAATAGGATTTTAGGGCGATATTTTCTTACGATTATTCATGTTTATCTTATTTTTTTCTTCAATTTGTTTGGAGATTATAAAAAAGCCCTTACCTTTGCAGCACGTTTGAAACAAAAAAGAAGAATTAAGTTATGAATTTACATACATCTATTAACCTGGCAGTCCTGCATATTATTCGCGTCGTGGTGGTGGCATCAAGAGCGTGAGAAAGGTTATGTATGTATTCGTACGTTAGAAGATAATTTATTAAGCCTTTCTCACTATAGTGGGAGAGGCTTTTTCATTAAAAGGAGATTTGAAAATGAAGCATCAGTTACGCAGCTCGTTCAGCACACAAGGTCGCCGCATGGCGGGAGCCCGTGCATTGTGGACGGCGAATGGTATGAAGAAGGAACAGATGGGTAAGCCCATTATCGCTATAGTCAATTCATTTACACAATTCGTCCCCGGGCATGTACACCTGCACGAAATAGGCCAGTTTGTAAAGGAAGAGATTGAAAAGTTGGGGTGTTTTGCTGCGGAGTTCAATACGATTGCCATTGACGACGGTATCGCTATGGGACACGACGGTATGCTTTATTCCCTGCCTTCAAGAGATATCATTGCCGATAGTGTGGAGTATATGGTAAATGCCCATAAGGCGGATGCTATGGTTTGCATCAGTAACTGTGACAAGATTACTCCGGGAATGCTGATGGCGGCTATGAGGCTGAATATACCGACTGTGTTTGTTTCAGGCGGGCCGATGGAAGCCGGGGAATGGAACGGACAGCATTTGGATTTGATTGATGCCATGATTAAATCTGCTGATGACAGTGTGGGCGATAAAGAGGTGGCACAGATTGAGCAACATGCCTGTCCCACTTGCGGATGCTGCTCAGGCATGTTTACCGCTAATTCCATGAATTGCTTGAATGAAGCGATTGGATTGGCACTGCCCGGTAACGGCACGATTGTAGCCACTCACGAAAATCGCAAGAAACTGTTTGAGGATGCAGCCAGGTTGATTGTAGAGAATGCCTTTAGATATTATGAAGAAGGGGATGAGAGTGTACTCCCGCGCAGTATTGCTACCCGCGAGGCATTTTTGAATGCCATGACGCTGGATATTGCGATGGGCGGTTCTACTAATACAGTACTTCATTTGTTGGCTGTGGCTCACGAAGCCGGAGCGGATTTTAAGATGGATGACATTGACATGCTCTCCCGCAAGACCCCCTGCTTATGCAAGGTGGCTCCCAATACCCAAAAGTATCATGTACAAGACGTTAACCGTGCCGGTGGCATCATTGCCATCATGGATGAGCTAGCCAAGGGCGGATTGGTCGATACGAATGTCCGCCGTGTGGATGGAATGACGTTGGCAGAGGCAATCGACCGGTATAGTATTACCAGCCCTGATGTATGTAAAGAGGCAATCAAGAAATACTCCAGTGCGGCAGCCGGAAAGTTCAATCTGGTACTTGGCTCACAAAATGCGTCTTATAAGGAACTCGATACGGACCGTGCGATCGGTTGTATCCGTGATTTGGAACATGCATACAGCAAGGATGGCGGTCTGGCGGTTTTGAAGGGAAATATAGCTCAGGACGGTTGCGTTGTCAAGACTGCCGGTGTAGACGAGAGTATCTGGAAATTTACGGGGCCGGCGAAAGTCTTCGACTCACAAGATGCGGCTTGCGACGGTATTCTGGGTGGAAAGGTGGTCAGTGGAGACGTCGTCGTCATCACTCACGAAGGGCCGAAAGGTGGACCGGGTATGCAAGAGATGCTTTATCCTACTTCTTATATCAAATCCCGCCATCTGGGTAAGGAGTGTGCATTGATTACCGACGGGCGTTTCAGTGGTGGTACTTCCGGACTAAGCATCGGACATGTTTCTCCCGAAGCGGCTGCCGGTGGTAATATCGGCAAGATTAAGGATGGGGACATTATCGAAATTGATATACCGAACCGTTCTATCAATGTGAAGTTGACGGATGAAGAGCTTGCAGCACGCCCTATGACTCCGGTAACCCGCAACCGTGAAGTCTCCAAAGCATTGAAAGCATATGCCAGTATGGTGAGTTCCGCTGACAAAGGGGCTGTGAGGCTGATTGATTAAAGGCCTCACCCCCGATCCCTCTCCGAAAGAGAGGGGAGGAGGGAATGATACAAATTTCCGAAGTTTTTAATAAAAAGATAAAGTATGGCTGATAATAATAAAAAGAGTAACTTTTCCTCCCTCTCCCAAGGAGAGGGTCGGGGTGAGGCTCTAATAACAGGCGCAGAAGCATTGATGCGTTCTCTGGAGCATCAGGGGGTAAAGACCATTTTCGGCTATCCGGGAGGGAGCATCATGCCGGTATTCGATGCCTTATACGACCACCGGAAGGAATTGAACCACATCTTGGTTCGCCATGAACAAGGAGCAACCCATGCGGCACAAGGCTTTGCACGTGTATCAGGCGAGGTTGGCGTTTGTCTGGTTACCAGTGGACCGGGTGCTACCAATACTATCACGGGCATTGCAGATGCCATGATTGACAGTACGCCTATCGTTGTCATTGCCGGCCAGGTAGGGACGAACTTTTTGGGTACGGATGCATTTCAGGAAGTGGACTTGGTAGGCATTACTCAGCCTATCACGAAATGGAGTTACCAGATTCGTCGTGCAGAAGATGTGGCCTGGGCAGTGGCACGTGCTTTCTATGTGGCAAAGAGCGGACGTCCGGGACCGGTCGTGCTGGATTTTGCTAAAAACGCCCAAGTGGAGAAAACAGAATATGCGCCTACTAAGGTGGACTATGTCCGTAGCTATCTTCCCGTTCCCGAAATGGAGCCGGAGGCCATACGGCAGGCTGCTGAATTAATAAATGGTGCGGAACGGCCTTTGGTGCTGGTAGGACAAGGCGTGGAGCTGGGAGAAGCCCAGCAAGAGCTTCGTGCTTTCATTGAGAAAGCCGGAATGCCTGCCGGATGCACTTTATTGGGACTTTCCGCATTACCTACGAACCATCCGTTGAACAAAGGAATGCTTGGTATGCACGGTAACCTGGGGCCCAATATCAATACCAATAAATGTGATGTCCTTATCGCCGTAGGCATGCGCTTTGATGACCGTGTGACGGGTAAATTGGAAACATATGCCAAGCAGGCGAAGATTATCCACTTTGATATTGACCCTGCCGAAATAGATAAGAATGTAAAGACCGATGTTGCTGTCCTGGGAGATTGCAAAGAGACACTGGCTGCCGTTACCCAATTGCTGGAACCCGCCAACCATCAGGAATGGATTGACAGTTTCCGGCAATACGAGGAAGTGGAAGAGGAAAAGGTAATCCGTCCGGAATTACATCCGGCAGGAAAAGCGCTAAGCATGGGTGAGGTGGTGCGTGCTGTGAGTGAGGCTACCCATAACGAGGCGATATTGGTGACTGATGTCGGCCAGAATCAGATGATGTCCGCCCGTTATTTCAAATACACCAAGGAACGTAGCATTGTTACTTCCGGTGGCCTGGGTACTATGGGCTTCGGCCTTCCGGCAGCTATCGGTGCCACTTTTGGACGTCCGGACCGCACGGTATGCGTATTCATGGGAGACGGCGGCTTGCAGATGAACCTGCAGGAACTGGGTACCATCATGGAACAAAAGGCTCCGGTGAAGATGATTCTGTTGAACAATAACTTCCTGGGCAATGTTCGTCAATGGCAGGCGATGTTCTTCAATCGTCGTTATTCGTTTACTCCGATGATGAATCCGGATTATATGAAGATTGCTTCGGCATATGATATTCCTGCACGCAGGGTAATGACTCGCGAGGAGCTGGCAAAAGCGATTGACGAAATGATAGCGACTGACGGACCGTTCCTGCTCGAAGCTTGTGTGGAGGAAGAAGGAAATGTAATGCCGATGACACCTCCGGGCGGTTCGGTCAATCAGATGTTGTTGGAATGCTGAAGTCATGCGAAATTAAAGAATTTACTCTATCTATGGATAAAAAACTATATACAATCATTGTTCATTCGGAAAACTTTGCCGGTTTGCTGAATCAGGTGACGGCTGTGTTTACCCGCCGGCAGATAAACATCGAGAGTTTGAATGTATCGGCCTCCTCCATCAAGGGGGTACATAAATATACCATTACCGCTTGGACGGACAAGGATACCATTGAAAAGGTGACCAAGCAGATTACCAAGAAAATAGATGTGCTGCAAGCCCATTATTTCACGGATGATGAAATCTATCAGCACGAGATTGCCCTTTATAAAATAACGACCCCTACGCTGGAAGAAAAACCGGAGGTGTCCAAAGTAATCCGTAAGTACAATGCCCGTATTGTGGAGGTGAATGCTGTATTTGCCATTGTTGAGAAGAATGGCATGAGTGAGGAAATAACCAATCTTTATGAGGAGTTGCGCCAGTTGGATTGCGTACTTCAGTTCGTCCGTTCGGGTCGCGTAGCCATTACGACCAGCTGCTTTGAGCGTGTCAATGAATATCTAGCGGACCGTGAAGCAAAATATCGTCAAAGTAAACACCAAGAATCATGATGAGCGAGAACAATAAGATAGGTACCTACAAGTTTGTTGCCGAACCGTTTCATGTCGACTTTACCGGACGGCTGACAATGGGAGTATTAGGCAACCATTTGTTGAATTGTGCGGGTTTCCATGCCAGCGACCGCGGTTTTGGCATCGCGACTCTAAACGAGGACAATTATACTTGGGTATTGTCCCGTCTGGCTGTCGAACTGGATGAAATGCCTTATCAGTACGAAGATTTCTCCATTCAGACTTGGGTGGAGAATGTCTATCGCCTTTTTACAGACCGTAATTTCGCTATCATCGATAAGGAGGGTAAGAAGATTGGGTATGCACGTTCCGTTTGGGCGATGATTAGCATGAATACCCGTAAGCCGGCAGATTTGCTGGCTCTTCATAGTGGCAGCATTGTAGATTATGTTTGCGATGAGCCTTGTCCGATAGAAAAACCTTCGCGGATAAAGGTGGCCTCAAAGGAACCGGTTGCTGCTTTGGTAGCCAAATACAGTGATATTGACATTAACGGGCATGTGAACAGCATCCGTTACATCGAGCATATCCTTGATTTGTTCCCGATAGAGATGTATAAGGAGAAGCGCATCCGTCGTTTTGAGATGGCATATGTAGCCGAAAGCTATTATGGGGATGAGTTGACTTTGTTCATGGATGATGCCGGTGAGGGCGTTTACGATGTGGAGGTGAAAAAGAATGGCAGCGAAGTGGTCTGTCGCTCTAAAGTGATGTTTACAGAGAAATAAATAAATTTATCAACGTTGGCGTAAGCCACAAATAAAAATTAAAACAAAAAATGGCACAATTGAATTTTGGCGGTGTTATTGAGAATGTAATGACCCGCGAAGAATTTCCTTTGGAAAAAGCACGTGAGATTTTGAAAGATGAAACAATTGCAGTAATCGGTTATGGCGTACAAGGCCCGGGCCAGGCTTGCAACTTGCGTGATAACGGTTTCAATGTGATTGTAGGACAACGTCCGGGCAAGACATACGAAAAGGCTGTGGCTGACGGATGGGTACCGGGTGAGACTTTGTTCGGCATCGAAGAGGCTTGTCAGAAAGGTACTATCATCATGTGTCTGTTGTCTGACGCAGCTGTAATGTCTGTATGGCCGACTATCAAACCTTATTTGACTCCCGGAAAGGCTCTTTACTTCTCTCATGGTTTTGCTATTACCTGGAACGACCGTACCGGCGTGGTTCCTCCTAAAGATATTGATGTTATTATGGTTGCTCCCAAAGGTTCCGGTACTTCACTTCGTACCATGTTCCTCGAGGGTCGTGGCTTGAACTCATCATATGCCGTCTATCAGGATGCTACGGGTAAGGCTTTTGACAAGACGATTGCACTGGGTATCGGCATCGGTTCGGGATATTTGTTCGAGACAACTTTCATCCGTGAAGCCACTTCCGACTTGACCGGTGAACGTGGTTCCTTGATGGGTGCTATCCAGGGATTACTGTTGGCTCAGTATGAGGTATTGCGCGAAAACGGCCATACTCCTTCTGAAGCATTCAATGAAACAGTGGAAGAGTTGACTCAATCTTTGATGCCATTGTTTGCCAAGAATGGTATGGACTGGATGTATGCCAACTGTTCTACTACGGCACAGCGTGGTGCGCTGGATTGGATGACCCCGTTCCATGATGCCATCAAGCCGGTTGTACAGAAATTGTATGCAAGTGTGAAGTCGGGTAACGAAGCTCAGATTTCTATCGACAGTAACTCCAAACCCGATTATCGTGAGAAGCTGAATGCAGAATTGAAAGCCTTGCGTGAAAGCGAAATGTGGCAGACAGCTGTTACGGTTCGTAAACTTCGTCCGGAAAACAATTAATCAGCTTTATATAAATAGGTGAAATACCCTCTTCGGTGTTACCGGAGGGGGTATTTCTTTATTATTGATTCCCTATATTTTGAATAAACTCCAATAGCTTCCGGTAAAAACCGTGATGTTTCAGCGTCTCTGCCTCTCCCAATATTACCAGCTTCATACGTGCCCGGGTGATGGCTACATTCATTCTCCTTAAATCATTCAGGAATCCTATCTGCCCTTCTTCGTTGGCGCGGACAAGGCTGATGAAGATAACATCGCGCTCTTGCCCTTGGAAGCCATCCACCGTATTTACAGTGAACAAGCTGCGATAAGGCTTGAGTGAAGCGTCTGCCTTTATCTTGTTGCGGAGATATTGCACTTGTGCCTTGTAAGGGGAGATGATGCCGAAGTCTATTTTTTCTTCCAGAATGCGGCTGCCACCGATACGGTTGATGTAGATTTTCAGTTCTGATAGGAGCAGGTCCGCTTCCGCTTTATTGATGCGTCCGAAAGTCTCTCCCACAAATTCTTCTTTGAAATCCATTTCGGAGGTGTCAATCCAGTGGATAGGGGTATCCCAGTCCAGGATGCCCCGGTAACGCACTTCGGGAGCGGCTTCCAACTCGCCATTATAAAACCATTGGGAAGGAAATTTCATGATTTCCTCGTGCATGCGGTATTGCACTTTCAGCAAAGAGACAACGGCAGGTTTGTTGGACACCACTTTCTCCATCAATGTTCGTTCCAGACCTCCACGGGCGGCTTCGTGGCATTTTATGGTGGGCGGAAGTTGGCAGTGGTCACCCGCCAATACCACGCGGTCTGCTTTTCGGATAGCTATCCAGCAGGCAGCCTCTAAGGCCTGGGCTGCTTCATCAATGAAAAGGGTGCCGAAACGGCGTCCGTTCAGCAGCCGGTGATTGCTGCTTACCAGCGTGGAGGCTATGACGTGTGCCCCATCAAAAAGCTCTGCATTGATTTGTATTTCCAATGCGGTGGCGCGGTCGCGCAGGCGGCTCATACGGCTGCGTACTCCTTCGCGTTCGTCATAGCTGCCACGGCGGGCACGGCTGCCCAGTTCACGGAGATTTTTCCGGATGCTCCACAGTTCCGGATAAAGCGGATGGTTCTCGAAACGACGCTCGTAGGTAAAGGAAAGCATCTTGTCGTTGACACGGGTCGGATTGCCGATACGCAGGACATTGACGCCACGGTCCACAAGTTTTTCCGAAATCCAGTCGACGGCAGTATTGCTTTGGGCACATACCAGTACCTGCGGTTCCCGATGCAGGGTTTCGTAGATGGCTTCCACTAAGGTGGTCGTTTTTCCGGTTCCCGGAGGACCGTGTACAATGGCCACGTCGCGGGCACACAGCACTTTGTTTACAGCTGTCTCCTGCGTGGAGTTCAGCCAGGGAAACCGTACGGGATAGAGCTCTCGGAAACCGGCTTTCGAGGTTCCCAGCAATATGTCCCGCAATTCGGCCAGGCGGTTGCCTTTGGAGCGTAACGTATCTTCCAAGGCTTCGAACATGGTCCGATAGGATGTTTCGTCGAAATAAAGTTGCACGCCGAGGTTGTCCGTTTCCTGCACTTCCATAACGGCACCGGCTCCGGGCATTATCGCTACCATCCGTGTCTCGTCGGCATAGCTTACGGTAGCGGTGAAGTTCATATAGGTTATTTTTCCATCGGCAGACTGGCGGAAAAAACATACGGGACGGCCGAACTCAAAATTATGTTCTATATCGGTATTTTCTGTGTGTGTAATTTCTATTACTAATTGATTCAGTGAATTATAGTAACTTCGTCCCGGAGTGGCAGGATACCAGCAAAGTCCCCGTTTCACTTTCCGGGCAACTCCCATGTTTTCGGTTTGGCGTTTGAATTCCTCTTTTTCGTATTCGTATTCCATGCGCAGCAAAAGTTGTTGCTGCTGGAGGTGAATAATAGGACTATTTGAATCTTGTTCCTTCATGGTTGCAAAGGTAATCATTCTTCGCTTCCGACGGAAAAAATGCTTTATTTTGTTAAACTATTCAGCCTTTTTATTTGTTTATGATATTAATTTGTAATCTTTACAATAATGAAAAACTAAAAAATAGTGGTTATGGTATATGATTTAACGATGCTCAAAACGTTTTATGCTGCTTATTCGGAGAAGATAGAACGCGTACGGAACGTACTGCGGCGTCCGATGACTTTAGCGGAGAAAATTTTGTATGCTCATTTGTATGATGGGGATAAAGTGAAGAACTACAGACGGGGAGAAGACTATGTGAATTTCCGTCCCGACCGTGTGGCCATGCAGGATGCAACGGCTCAAATGGCCTTATTGCAATTTATGAATGCAGGCCGTGAGCAGGTTGCCGTGCCTTCCACTGTGCATTGTGACCATTTGATTCAAGCATATAAAGGTGCAAAAGAAGATGTTGCGACTGCTACGAAGACCAACGAGGAGGTCTATAATTTTCTCCGTGATGTTTCTTCCCGCTATGGCATAGGTTTTTGGCAGCGGGGAGCAGGTATTATTCACCAGGTGGTATTGGAGAACTACGCATTTCCGGGTGGAATGATGGTAGGCACGGACTCTCATACGCCCAATGCCGGAGGTTTGGGCATGGTGGCCATTGGTGTGGGTGGTGCCGATGCGGTGGATGTGATGACCGGCATGGAATGGGAACTGAAAATGCCGCGTCTGATAGGCGTACACTTGAAGGGTAAATTGAGTGGCTGGGTAGCTCCCAAAGACGTTATTCTGAAGTTGGCGGGTATTCTTACTGTAAAAGGGGGAACCAATGCCATCATTGAATATTTTGGACCGGGAACCGCTTCATTGTCTGCCACTGGAAAGGCTACCATCTGCAATATGGGGGCAGAGGTGGGGGCGACTACCTCCCTTTTCCCTTACGATGAGCGTATGGGTACCTACTTGAAAGCTACCGGACGTGAAGAAGTGGCGGAAATGGCTGCTTCCGTAGCTGCCGACCTTCGCGCCGACGACGAAGTGCTGGCAAATCCGGAAAAATATTACGACCGCATCATTGAAATAGACCTCTCGTTATTGGAACCGTATATCAACGGGCCCTTTACGCCGGATGCAGCAACACCGATATCGAAATTTGCCGAGGTAGTGATAACCAATAACTATCCCCGCCGGATGGAAGTCGGTCTGATAGGGTCGTGCACCAATTCGTCCTATCAGGATTTGAGCCGCGCGGCCTCCCTTGCCCGGCAGGTAAAGGAAAAGAATTTGAAGGTTGCTTCCTCGCTGATTGTCAACCCCGGCTCGGAGCAGATACGTGCCACTGCTGAACGCGACGGCATGATTGCCGCTTTCGAAGATATTGGCGCAACGATAATGGCGAATGCCTGCGGACCTTGTATTGGCCAGTGGAAGCGCCATACTGATGACCCCGAACGCAAAAATTCCATCGTCACCTCTTTTAACCGTAATTTTGCCAAACGTGCCGATGGAAATCCCAACACTTTTGCTTACGTCGCTTCCCCGGAGATAACGATGGCGCTGACCATTGCCGGTGACCTTTGTTTCGACCCGTTGAGGGATACGCTGGTCAATGCCAAAGGAGAGGTTGTGAAACTGTCCGAACCGGTCGGTGAAGAATTGCCGGCACACGGGTTTATAGGAGGAAAGGAAGGATACATTGCTCCAGGCAAAGGACAGACGGAAATTACGGTCAATCCTCATTCACAGCGCTTGCAACTGCTGACTCCCTTCCCTGCCTGGGATGGCATGGATTTGCTGGACATGCCTTTATTGATTAAAGTACAGGGGAAATGTACCACCGACCACATTTCCATGGCGGGGCCATGGCTCCGTTTCCGGGGACATTTGGAGAATATTTCGGACAATATGCTGATGGGGGCTGTCAATGCTTTCAATGGAGAGACGAACAAGGTTTGGAACCGCTCCACCAATACCTATGGAACAGTGTCAGGCACTGCGAAGCTGTATAAGTCCGAAGGTATCTCTTCCATTGTCGTTGCCGAAGAGAATTATGGTGAAGGTTCCAGCCGTGAGCATGCTGCCATGGAACCACGCTTCCTGAATGTACGCGTCATTTTGGCGAAAAGCTTTGCCCGTATCCATGAGACGAATTTAAAGAAACAAGGCATGTTGGCGCTGACCTTTACGGATAAGGCCGATTATGACAAGATTCGGGAACGCGACCTGATTTCTGTCATGGGGTTGAAAGATTTTGCTCCAGGACGCACTTTGAAGGTGGTTCTTCATCACGAGGACGGGAGTAAAGAAAGTTTTGAAGTACAACATACGTATAACGAACAGCAGATAGCCTGGTTCCGGGCCGGTTCTGCACTTAATGCAAGATAGAATATGGAAAAAATTACTGTACCTTTTATTACCGGCGATGGGGTGGGAGCAGAAGTGACCCCATCCATGCAGGCTGTCGTGAATGCCGCTGTCAAGAAATCCTATGGTGACCGGCGTGGCATTGAATGGAAAGAAGTGCTGGCAGGAGAACGTGCCTTTCACGAAACCGGTTCCTGGTTGCCGGACGAAACCATGGAAGCCTTCCGCACCTATAAGGTGGGCATCAAAGGTCCTTTGACAACTCCCGTCGGCAGAGGTATCCGTTCCTTGAACGTAGCCTTGCGTCAGACGCTTGATTTGTATGTCTGCCAACGTCCGGTACGTTGGTATAAGGGCATTGTTTCTCCACTCAAAGAGCCGCAGAAGGTGGATATGTGCGTATTCCGTGAGAATACCGAGGATATTTATGCAGGCATCGAATGGGAAGCCGGAACTCCGGAGGCTGAAAAGTTCTATCGTTTTCTCCATGATGACATGGGGGTGACAAAAGTCCGTTTTCCCGAAACCTCCTCGTTTGGCGTGAAGCCCGTTTCAAGAGAAGGAACAGAGCGCTTGGTGCGTGCCGCCTGCCAATACGCGCTTGAGCATCATCTGCCTTCCGTGACCTTGGTACACAAAGGAAACATCATGAAATTTACGGAAGGCGGTTTCAAGAAGTGGGGGTACGAGCTGGCAGAATGTGAGTTTGGTAAAGAACTGGCAGAAGGGCGTCTGGTCATCAAGGACTGCATTGCCGATGCATTCTTGCAGAACACGTTGCTTATCCCCGAAGAATATTCCGTGATTGCCACGTTGAATCTGAACGGCGATTATGTGTCCGACCAACTGGCTGCCATGGTAGGCGGCATCGGCATTGCACCGGGTGCGAATATCAACTATAAAACGGGGCATGCCATTTTTGAGGCTACTCACGGGACGGCTCCGAACATTGCCGGGAAAGACATTGTGAATCCCTGTTCCATCATCCTTTCCGCTGTGATGATGCTTGAATATCTGGGTTGGAAGGAAGCAGCCTCTCTTATAGAGAACGCCTTGGAGGAAAGTTTCACAGAAGCCCGTGCTACTGCCGACTTGGCCCGTTTTATGCCGGGTGGCGTCTCGCTGTCCACTTCGACTTTCACCCGGGAGATTGTAAGGAGAATAGAAAATGGGAATAACGAATAAAACGAAACGATTATGAAGAAGGAGTATCTGATTTACAAGCTTTCCGAAGATTTGAAGGAAGCTACCCGGATTGAGAATGAACTGTTCAGGAAGTTTGATGTGAAGCGCGGTTTGCGTAATGAGGACGGCACGGGAGTCTTGGTGGGGTTGACCAAAATAGGCAATGTGGTCGGCTATGAACGCATCCCCGGTGGAGGGCTGAAGCCTATTCCCGGCAAATTGTTCTACCGCGGTTATGATGTGGATGACTTGGCACACGCCATCATCAAAGAGAAGCGTTTCGGTTTTGAGGAAATTGCCTACTTGTTGCTTTCCGGTCGCCTGCCCGACAAGGAAGAACTCTCTTCTTTCCGTGAACTCATCAACGACAACATGCCGCTGGAGCAGAAGACCAAGATGAATATCATTGAACTCGAAGGAAACAACATTATGAACATCCTGGCGCGCAGCGTGCTCGAGATGTATCGTTTTGACCCTGATGCAGATGACACTTCCCGCGATAATCTGATGCGGCAGAGCATTGAGCTTATTTCGAAATTCCCGACCATCATTGCGTATGCCTATAACATGCTTCGCCATGCCACCCATGGCCGTTCACTGCATATCCGCCATCCGCAGGAAAACCTTTCCATTGCCGAGAATTTCCTCTATATGCTGAAGAAGGACTACACGGAGCTGGATGCCCGCACGCTCGACCTGCTGCTGGTTCTTCAGGCCGAGCACGGTGGTGGTAACAACTCCACTTTTACCGTACGTGTCACTTCTTCTACCGGGACGGATACTTACTCTTCGATAGCGGCAGGTATCGGTTCCTTGAAAGGGCCGCTTCATGGAGGTGCCAATATCCAGGTTGCCGATATGTTCCACCATCTGCAGGAAAACATTCAGGACTGGACGAATGTGGATGAGATTGATACTTACTTCACCCGCATGCTCAACAAGGAAGCCTATAACAAGACCGGCTTGATATATGGTATCGGACATGCCGTCTATACCATTTCCGACCCGCGCGCCATTCTGCTGAAAGAGCTTGCCCGCGACCTTGCCCGCGAAAAAGGGAAAGAACGCGAGTTCGCTTTCCTTGAACTGCTCGAGGAGCGCGCCATTGATGTGTTTGGCCGTGTGAAGAATAATGGAAAGACGGTTTCGAGCAATGTGGATTTCTATTCGGGCTTTGTCTACGAGATGATTGGGCTGCCGCAGGAAATCTTCACGCCTTTGTTTGCCATGGCACGTATTGTCGGTTGGTGTGCACATCGCAATGAAGAATTGAATTTCGAAGGCAAGCGTATTATCCGTCCTGCCTATAAGAATGTTTTGGATGAGGTGGCTTATGTGCCCATTAAGAAACGGTAAGGATTAGACTTGTATCTTTTAAATCGTTCCATCACGGGGAAAAAATCGTTCCACCATGGTGGAACGATTTTTTCTCCATGGTGGAATGAAATTTACTCCATGATGGAACGATTAGATTTTCGTATCTCTACTGCTTAATCTTCTCAGTAAAAAACACTGGTTTTTGCATGAAAAAACAATTATCCGGGGAAAACGATTTGTTTGTTGTGAGTTTTCTTTATCTTTGCTTCGCATAAATAAAGAACTATGAATCAGGAAACTTTTCAGATATTTCTGTGGGTAATGAGTGCTGTGGCATTGGTCGTCTTTATTGCGCTCTATTTTGTCAAAGCGGGTTATGGCATGTTCCGTACTGCCTCGTGGGGAATCTCCATCAATAATAAACTGGCGTGGGTGCTTATGGAAGCGCCGGTATTCATCGTTATGTTTGGGTTGTGGGGGAAGAGTGGAGCGGGATTTGCCGTGCCGGTATATTTCTTTTTCCTGCTGTTTCAGTTGCACTATCTTCAGCGGGCCTTTATTTTTCCGTTCCTGCTGAAAGGTAAAAGCCGGATGCCGGTAGCTATTATGGCGATGGGTATCGTCTTCAACCTTTTGAACGGGATGATGCAGGCGGGCGGTTTGTTCTATTTCGCTCCCGAAGGCTTGTATGCCGATGGCTGGGCCTATTTGCTGAAACCTCATGCCTTGTTGGGAATCATTCTGTTTTTTGCGGGTATGTTCGTCAATTTGCATTCCGACTATGTGATACGTCATCTGCGCAGGCCGGGTGATACGAAGCATTATCTTCCCGGAAAAGGGCTTTACCGATACGTAACTTCTGCCAATTACTTCGGTGAGCTGGTGGAATGGACGGGGTTTGCCATACTCACAGCCTCTCCCGCTGCGTGGGTGTTCGTCTGGTGGACGTTTGCCAACCTTGTTCCCCGTGCCGATGCCATTCACCGCCGTTATCGGGAGGAGTTTGGTGATGAGGTGGTAGGAAAGCGCAAACGCATCATTCCATTTCTTTATTAATGGAAAATGGAGAGTTGAAAATGGAAAATGAATAATTCATAACTTATAACTCATAACTCATAACGATGGAATCCAAGTTATTCACACCCGTCACTTTCGGACCGTTGACCTTGCGTAACCGTACCATTCGTTCGGCTGCTTTCGAGAGCATGTGTCCCGGAAACGCTCCGTCGGACATGTTGCTCGACTATCATCGGTCGGTAGCGGCGGGAGGTATAGGTATGACTACTGTTGCTTATGCGGCAGTTACTCAGAGCGGCTTGTCTTTTGACCGCCAGTTGTGGATGCGTCCTGAGATTATCCCCGGACTCCGTAGGCTGACTGATGCCATACATGCGGAGGGGGCTGCGGCAGGCATCCAGTTGGGACACTGTGGCAACATGTCCCATAAGAGCATTTGCGGTTGTATGCCCGTCGGCGCATCTTCCGGTTTCAATCTTTACTCTCCTACCTTTGTGCGCGGACTGCGTGCCGATGAGCTGCCGGAGATGGCGCGTGCTTATGGGCGTTCGGTGAATCTGGCACGGGAGGCCGGATTTGATTCTGTAGAGATTCATGCAGGGCATGGCTATCTCATCAGCCAGTTCTTGTCCCCGTCCACCAACCATCGGAAAGACGAGTTCGGAGGCTCGTTGCAGAACCGTATGCGTTTTATGGATATGGTGATGGAAGAAGTGATGAAGGCTGCCGGCAGTGATATGGCTGTGCTGGTGAAGATGAACATGCGCGACGGTTTCCGTGGAGGGATGGAGCTGGACGAGACGATGCAGGTGGCCCGGAGGCTGGAGCAGTCGGGAGCACATGCGTTGGTCTTGAGCGGTGGGTTTGTCAGTAAGGCGCCGATGTATGTCATGCGGGGCGAAATGCCTATCCGCAGCATGACGCATTACATGACCTGCTGGTGGTTGAAATACGGTGTACGCATGGTAGGCAAATGGATGATACCGAGCGTACCGTTTAAGGAAGCTTATTTCCTGGAAGATGCCTTGAAATTCCGTGCCGCCTTGAAGATACCGTTGGTTTATGTGGGTGGCCTGGTTTCCAGGGACAAGATAGATGAGGTGCTGGATGACGGCTTCGAGGCTGTGCAAATGGCGCGCGCTCTGCTCAATGAGCCGGGGTTTGTCAACCGCATGCGTGCCGAAGAGAATGCACGTTGCAACTGCCGGCATAGTAATTATTGCATTGCCCGGATGTATTCCATCGAGATGGCATGCCATCAGCATTTGAAGGAGGAGCTTCCACCTTGTCTGAAAAGGGAGATAGAGAAAATCGAAGCGAAAGGCTGATTTTTAGTTTTTAATTTTCAATTTTTAATTATTAAAGTGAATTTAGCTGTTATAACCGGGGCAGACGGTGGCATGGGCATGGAAATTACCCGCGCAGTGGCAACTGCCGGCTATCAGGTCATCATGGCATGCCGTGACCCCCAAGCTGCCGAACCCAAGCGGCAACTGCTGATGCGTGAAACCGGTAATCCGCGTATTGAGACTGCTCCCATTGATTTGGCATCTCTGGCTTCAGTGGCCGCATTTGCAGAGCATCTGTTGAAGCGGGGAGAGCCGTTGGCGTTGTTGATGAACAATGCCGGAACCATGGAAACGGAACGCCGCATTACCGAAGACGGACTGGAACGGACGGTGAGTGTCAATTATGTAGGGCCTTACCTGCTGACCCGCAAGCTGCTGCCATTGATGGGAGAGGGGAGCCGTATTGTGAATATGGTATCTTGTACGTATGCCATCGGTCATCTTGACTTTCCGGATTTTTTCCTCCGGGGAAGGAAGGGTGGCTTTTGGCGCATTCCTATATATAGCAACACGAAGCTGGCATTGACTCTGTTCACCATCGACTTGGCCAGTCGCGTCAAACACAAAGGTATTGTTGTGAATGCGGCCGACCCGGGGATTGTGTCTACCAATATCATCACCATGCATATGTGGTTTGACCCGCTGACAGATATACTTTTTAGGCCTTTTATCCGTACTCCCCGTAAGGGAGCTGCAACAGCTGTCGGCTTATTGCTGGATGAGGATGCCGGTAAACGTACGGGGACATTGAATGCCAGTTGCCGTCCCAAGTCTCTTTCGGAGAAGTACACCCGGCATGTACAGATGGAAGAACTGTGGGAGAGGACGGAAAGTATAGTGAAAAAATGGTTGTAAAAAACAGAGAAGGCGCATATGTCGCCTTCTCTGTTTATGGGGTATCTGAACTGTCTGTCATTAGATAGACAGTTCTCTCAATACATTTACAAGGTCTTTCTTGATGGGTTTGTCATTCTTGATGGCCTTCGTGAAGGGAACGTATACCACTTCATCGTGGTCAATGCCTATCATGACATTGCGCTGTCCTTCCATGATTGCGTCGATGGCGGCTGCGCCCAGACGGCTGGCAAGGATACGGTCGTGTGCCGTAGGGCTACCACCGCGTTGCAAGTGACCGAGGATGGTTACGCGTACGTCATATTGGGGGTATTCGTTCTTTACACGCTCTGCATAGTGCATTGCACCGCCGGTCAGTTCACTCTCGGCTACCAGTACGATACTGCTGTTCTTGGATTTCCGGAAACCGTTCTTGATGAATTCTTCCAGTTGGTCCACTTCCGTACTGAATTCCGGGATAATGGCTGCTTCTGCTCCGGAGGCGATGGCGCCGTTCAGAGCGAGGAAACCGGCATCGCGTCCCATGACTTCTACGAAAAACAAGCGCTCATGGGAAGTGGCTGTATCACGGATTTTGTCCACAGCATCCAGGATCGTGTTCAGCGCGGTGTCGTAGCCGATAGTGGTATCTGTTCCATAAAGGTCATTGTCGATAGTTCCCGGCAGCCCGATACAAGGCACGTCAAACTCTTGTGCAAAGATACGAGCACCGGTCAGCGAACCGTCGCCTCCGATAATCACTAAGGCGTCAATGTCTTCTTTCTTCATGTTGTCGTAAGCAATCTGGCGGCCCTCGGGAGTCGTGAACTCTTTGCAGCGGGCTGTCTTCAGGATTGTACCACCCAGCTGGATGATGTTGCTGACATTTTGGCTTTTGAATTCTTTGATTTCGCCGGTTACCAGACCTTTGTAACCTCTATATATACCTTTAACTGAAAGTCCGTTGTAAATAGCCGAACGTGTCACGGCACGTATGGCTGCGTTCATTCCCGGAGCATCACCTCCTGATGTCAAGATACCAATGCACTTAACTGTTCCCATAACAATCTTTTTGTTTAGTATTAATAATCATGATGAAAAATAGATTTGGACTATTTTTTCATGCCGCAAAGATAGTAAAAAGCTGAGGCGGTGACTAATAAATTACGTTAATTTGCTGTTCCAAAAGGATGACAAACTGTTATTTAAGTTTTGACTTTATGGCTTCTGAAATTTCTTCCATCAGCCATTTGGGGGTGGAAGTGGCTCCGCAGACACCGATGGAATTGGCACCGGCTAACAGAGAACTATCTATTTCTTCGGCACTGTCTATCAAATGTGAATTGGCATTGACTTTTTTACACTCACTGAACAGCATCTTGCCGTTAGAGCTTTTTTTGCCGCTGACAAAGAATATTAAATCATGGGAAGCTGCAAATTTCCGGATATTAGGTATCCGGTTTGCTACTTGTCGGCAGATAGTGTCATAGGACTCGAAAGTGACTTTCGGTGAGATATGTCCCTCTATGTATTTCACAATGTTTTGAAATCCGTCCAGAGACTTTGTGGTCTGGGAGTAGAGACGGATGTCTTTGCTGAAATCCAGTTTCCTTGCCTCTTCCTGCTTTTCGATGACGATGGCCTTTCCGGTGGTTTGTCCTACCAGACCCAGTACTTCGGCGTGTCCATTTTTGCCATAGATGACAATTTGCTTGTCGCGGTTGTCTTCCTGGACGTACTCTTGCTTAATCTTCTTTTGCAGGCGGAGTACGACCGGGCAGGTTGCGTCAATGATTTCTATATTGTTGCGGCGGGCAATGTCATAAGTTTCAGGGGGCTCTCCATGAGCACGCAGCAGCACTTTGGCGTTGTGGAGGTGGTTGAATTCCTCATGGTTGATGGTAATCAGCCCCATTGCCTTCAGGCGTTCCACTTCACGGCTGTTGTGCACGATGTCTCCCAGACAATAGAGGGTCCCTCCTTTCGCCAGTTCCTCTTCTGCCTTGTTTATTGCAGTGACAACTCCGAAACAGAAGCCGGAGCCTTCGTCTATTTCTACTTTTGCCATATCCGGTTCAGTTCTTCTCCTTTATAACCCGTTCGAATTGTTCCGCCAGCCATTCCTTTTGTTGGGAAATGCTCAGGTGGCTGTTGTCCAACAATAAAGCGTCAGAAGCTTTGCGCAGCGGACTTACATCCCGGTTTTGGTCAATATAGTCCCGTTGTTTCACATTTTCCAGAATTTCGTCAAAGCTGGCTTCTTCCCCTTTGGCCTTTAGTTCGTCATAGCGGCGTTGTGCCCGTATCTCGGGGGTGGCGGTTACAAAAATTTTCAGCTCGGCATCCGGAAAAACGGTAGTGCCGATGTCGCGCCCGTCCATAACGATACCCTTGGCCTTGCCCATCTCTTGTTGCTGTGCCACCATAGCTTCGCGTACGAAATCCAATGTTGCAATGGGACTGACACGTGAAGACACTTCCATGGTACGGATTTTGTTTTCTACATTTACTCCGTTCAGGTAGGTATCCGGGCGTCCGGTTTCGGGGTTCAGGCGGAAAGAAATATGTATATCCTTTATTAGACTTTTCAGTTTTTCGGCATCTATGCGGTCACCCTGGAAAATACCATTCTCTATACTATATAATGTTACTGCCCGATACATGGCACCGCTATCTATATATATGTAACCGATTTCGCGGGCAAGGTCTTTGGCCATAGTGCTTTTTCCGCAAGAGGAAAAGCCGTCGATTGCTATTGTTATCTTTTTCATGACTTTTATGCTATAGTTATACAGGTATAACACCTGCAAAATAGAAAATTTCAATATTTCATTTAAAATTCTTGCCAAAGATACGGTATTTTTAAAATATCTCGTTACATTTGTGGCACAAAAGCATGTGGAGGCTTTTGAAGGATTAAAAAAATGAAAAAGGAACGTCTGTTGTGTAAAAAAAAACAGCAGAGCGTGAACATTCTTGGGAAAAGTACTATATTTGCCCCAAATGAGAAACACTAAAATTATATTATAAATTATGGAAATTAAGAAATCACCTAAGGCAGACCTGGAGAGTAAGAAGTCGACTTGGCTGCTTGTCGGTTATGTAATCGTGCTCGCTTTCATGTTTGTTGCGTTCGAGTGGACAAAGCGTGACATCAAGATTGATACGAGTCAGGCTATTACCGACTTAGTATTTGAAGAGGAAATCATCCCTATTACAGAACAGCCGGAGCAGGTTACTCCTCCGCCCCCCGAAGCTCCTGCGATTGCAGAAACGCTGACTATCGTTGAGGACGATGCCGACGTGGAAGAAACTGCCATCGTATCTTCTGAGGAATTGAATCAGGCTGTGGAAATCAAATATGTTCCCGTAGCAGTGGAAGAGGAAGAACCGGAAGAACAGACTATTTTCGAGGTGGTGGAGCAGATGCCCGAATTCCCGAACGGTGGTATGGCCGGTTTGATGCAGTATCTGAGCAAGAACATTAAATATCCTACTATTGCACAGGAAAACGGAACTCAAGGCCGTGTAACTGTACAGTTTGTGGTCAATAAGGACGGTAGTATCGTAGATGCTAAGGTGCTGAGAGGTGTTGACCCGTACTTGGACAAAGAAGCTGTCCGCGTGATTATGGGCATGCCGAAGTGGAAACCCGGTATGCAGCGTGGTAAACCCGTTCGCGTTAAGTATACCGTGCCTGTAATGTTTAGATTGCAGTAATAAAATATCTATAAGTGGGAGAGGCTGCCGGAATGCAGCCTCTTTTCATTATCCGCTATTTCCTAAATTCTGAAAATGCCATGTTTACAGCCTCCGAGCTTTTAGAAAGAATAAATTCTCATATTGCAGAATTGCAGTTTGTCCGTACTCCTCAAGGTTTATATGCTCCCGTTACCTATGTGTTGTCCATGGGCGGAAAAAGAATCCGTCCGGTATTGATGTTGATGGCCTACAATCTGTATCAGGAGGATATTACCCGTATTTTTAACCCTGCAACGGGGATTGAAGTGTATCATAATTATACTCTTTTGCACGACGACTTGATGGACCGTGCAGACCGTCGCCGTGGCAAGGAGACAGTACATAAAGTCTGGGATGACAATGCCGCCATTCTTTCGGGGGATGCAATGCTTGTATTGGCTTATCAGTTTATGGCTCAATGTCCGGTTGAATGCCTGAAAGAGGTAATGGATATATTTAGTCTGACTGCACTGGAAATCTGTGAAGGACAGCAGCTGGATATGGAGTTTGAACATCGGAAGGATGTGAAGGCAGAGGAGTATCTGGAAATGATTCGTCTGAAAACTTCGGTATTGTTGGCTGCAAGCTTGAAGATTGGCGCTCTTTTGGGAGGGGCTTCTTCTGAAGATGCGGAGCAGTTGTATGATTTTGGCATGAACTTGGGTGTCGCTTTTCAGTTGAAAGATGATTTCCTGGATGTTTATGGCGATGCTGCCGTCTTTGGAAAGAATATTGGAGGTGATATTCTGTGCAATAAAAAGACCTACATGCTGATAAAGGCTTTTGAACATGCGGATGAGGAGCAGTTGACCCGCTTGAATGCTTGGGTGGATGCTGTTGCATTCAACCCGGAGGAGAAAGTTGCTGCGGTGACGGAACTGTATAACCGGATTGGCGTCAAGGAACTGTGTGAGAAAAAGATGGAAGAGTATTGTGAACGCGCAATGGAAAGTCTGTTGGCGGTGAAGGTGGCAGATGAAAAGAAAGAGGAATTGAAGAACCTGATGGCTAACCTGATGCATCGGGAAGTATAACTTTAAATCCGGGAGAAAATGCCTTATAGAAGATTGCCTAATACAGATCAAGCGAGAATACGGGCGCTGAAAGCAGTGGTCGTCAAGGGTGATATATGTAATGTGTATGATTTGGCCGTATCTTTGAAGGCGTTGACTGATGCGCGGAATTTTCTTACAAAGTTTGAAGCTGCGCAAGCTTATTATGCCGACTGTTTTGAGCGGCAGGCTCGGGCGGGACGTAAGCATCAGGCTAATGTAAAGACTGCCCGTCTGTATATTTCTCATTTTATCCAGGTGTTGAATTTAGCTGTCATCCGTTCTGAAGTGCGTATTGCTCATAAGGAATATTACGGTTTGGACACAAGCAACAATAATGTGCCTGATTTATCGACAGAGCCTGCCTTGGCAGAGTGGGGGCGTAAAATCGTGGATGGGGAAAACAAACGTATATCCCAGGGAGGAATTCCCATTTATAACCCTACGATTGCAAAAGTGAGGGTGCATTATGATATTTTCATGGATAGTTATGAGAAGCAAAAGAATCTTCAATCTTTGACAGCCCGCAGTTTGGACACCTTGGCTTCGATGCGTGCAGAGGCGGATGGTTTGATTTTGGATATATGGAACCAGGTTGAAAAGAAATTCGAGGAGGTCACTCCCAATGAGAAACGTCTGGATTTATGCCGTGATTATGGAATAATCTATTATTACCGCACCGGTGAAAAACGCAAAGAGTAAGTTGAAGAATGAGATTGATTGATTCACATTCCCATCTTTTTTTAGAAGAGTTTGCAGAGGATTTGCCTCAAGTGATGGCTCGTGCCCGTGAGGCAGGAGTCACGCATATTTTTATGCCCAATATCGATAGTACCACCATAGGACCTATGCTTCGGGTGTGCCGTGAATATAAAGGGTATTGCTATCCGATGATTGGATTGCACCCTACCTCTGTGGGTGCGGATTATGAAAAGGAGTTGGAAATAGTGGCCCGGGAGCTGGCTTCACCGAATGAATTTGTTGCGGTTGGCGAGATTGGTATGGACTTGTATTGGGATAAAACTTTTCTCAGAGAACAACAAAGGGTGTTGGACAGGCAGATTGAGTGGGCTTTGGAATACGGTTTGCCGGTAGTGCTGCATTGTAGGGAAGCGTTCGACCATATATATAATGTGTTGAAACCCTATCAGCAGACTCCTTTGAAAGGAATTTTCCATAGTTTTACGGGGACCTCGGAAGAGGCCTGCAGGATTATGGAATTTGCGGATTTCATGATAGGAATAAATGGTGTGGTGACTTTCAAAAAATCAACTTTGCCGGAAGTCTTGAAGAATATTCCTTTGGAACGCATCGTGCTGGAAACCGATTCCCCTTATCTGACTCCGGTTCCCAATCGAGGCAAGAGGAACGAAAGCGCATATGTTAAGGATACTTTGGTAAAGGTGGCCGGAATCTATGGGAACTCTCCTGAAAAGGTGGCCCAGGTTACTTCTGATAACACTTTAAAAGTGTTCGGAATGCTCAAATAAGCTCTTTGAGATTTTAAAGTTTATTAATTTTGAGATTTTATTTAATATAAAACGGGTCGAATGAAGCAGAACAACAAAAAAAAGAATACATTTGTAGCTGAAAACGCTTGTGGTTCGCATTTTTTTTGTAATTTGCACCCGATTTCAGAAAAGGCGTCTATTGGAGAGATGCTCGAGTGGTTGAAGAGGCACGCCTGGAAAGCGTGTATACCCCTAAAGGGTATCCGGGGTTCGAATCCCCGTCTCTCCGCAGTGTGATGAAATGAAGATAAAACAACAAATTATAATAAATAAATTAATTAATTAATCTTAAAAATTAGACACACAATGAAAAAGTTATTTGCAATTGTTGCTGTGATGGGAGTCTTAACATTTGGCTCAACTCAACTTGCTCAGGCTCAAGATGCTCCTGCAGCTGAACAAACTGAACAAGCAGCTGTAGCACCTGCTGCTGATGCTGCTGCCCCTGCTGCTATGGAAGCTGCCGAGGGTGGTATCCACAAAGAGCTTAAGACTAAGTTTATTGAAGGTACTGCATCTTTCATGAGTTTGGTAGCTATCGCATTGGTTATCGGTCTTGCATTCTGTATTGAACGTATCATTTATCTGAGCTTGGCTGAAATTAATACAAAGAAGTTCTTGGCTGCTATCGAAGCTGCTTTGGAAAAAGGTGACGTTGAGGCTGCTAAAGATATCGCACGTAACACAAGAGGTCCTATCGCTTCTATCTACTATCAAGGTCTGATGAGAATCGATCAAGGTATCGACGTAGTAGAAAAGTCTGTAGTATCTTACGGTGGTGTACAAGCCGGTTATCTGGAAAAAGGTTGCTCTTGGATTACATTGTTCATCGCAATGGCTCCGTCTTTAGGATTCTTGGGTACTGTAATCGGTATGGTTCAGGCTTTTGATAAAATCCAGCAGGTAGGTGATATCTCTCCGACGGTTGTAGCAGGTGGTATGAAGGTTGCCTTGATTACTACTATCTTCGGTTTGATTGTTGCTTTGATTCTGCAGGTATTCTACAACTATATCTTGTCTAAGATTGAAGCTTTGACAAGTGAAATGGAAGATTCTTCTATCTCACTGTTGGATATGGTTATCAAATATGACTTGAAATACAAAAAATAATTAAGATGGCTAAGTTATCATATAAAGTATCATACTACGTACTGTATGCCATGTTCGCTATCATCTTGGTAGTGCTGGGCTTGTTCTACTTCGGTGGAGATGCTCAAGGTGATGCAGTATTGATGAGCGTTGACTCAGAAATGTGGCAACCGGCTCAGACAGATGCATTGATTTACTTGACGTATGCTCTGTTGGCTGTAGCTGTAATTGCTACGTTGGTTGGTGTATTGTTCCAATTCGGATCTGCCTTGAAGGATAATCCGGGGGCAGCTTTGAAATCTTTAATCGGCTTGATTGTATTGATTGTTGTAGTGGTTATAGCTTGGACTATGGGTAGCGATGAGCCGCTTACTATTCCGGGATATAGCGGTACTGACAATGTTCCTTTCTGGTTGAAGATTACCGATATGTTCCTCTATTCTATTTATATTTTGTTTGCCGGTACAGTGTTGGCAATCATTTTTAGTAGTATTAAGAAGAAATTATCATAACTGATTGAGGTAACTCAATTTAAAGAGTAATTACAATGGCAAAAGGAAAAAGAAAAGTTCCTGATATTAACTCAAGTTCTACAGCGGATATTGCATTCTTGTTGCTGATTTTCTTCTTGATCACGACATCTATGGATACTGACCGTGGTTTGGCAAGACGTTTGCCGCCTCCACCCGAAAAAGACCAGAAGATTGAGGACCAGAAGAAGAAAGAACGTAACGTTTTGCAAGTCTTCTTGAATATGAATGACCAGTTAATGTGCGGTAACGATTATATTAACGTAGAACAATTGCGTGCAAAGGCAAAGGAATTCATTGCCAATCCGTATAATGATGAAACGAAGCCAGAAAAGATTTCTAAGAATGTTCCTTTCTTTGGTACGGTTCAAGTAACGGAAAATCATGTGGTTTCTTTGCGTTGTGACCGTGGTTCTTCCTATAAGGCATATATGGCTGTACAGAATGAGTTGGTAGCGGCTTACAATGAGTTACGCGATGAACTGGCTCAGGAGAAGTGGCAGAAGAATTATGTCGAGTTGGATCAAGAACAACAAGATGCAATTCGTGATATTTATCCTCAGAGAATTTCTGAGGCAGAACCTAAAAAGTACGGAGAAAAGAAGTAATGGGAAAATTTAATAAGACTGGTAAACGTGAAATGCCGGCGTTGAACACTTCTTCTCTGCCTGACCTTATCTTCACCTTGTTGTTCTTCTTCATGATTGTAACAACTATGCGTGAGGTAACATTAAAGGTTGAGTTTAAGGTTCCGCAAGCTACAGAATTGGAGAAACTTGAAAAGAAGTCTTTGGTTACGTTTATCTATGTAGGAAAACCTACTGCCGAATTTCGTAAGAAGTTAGGTAATGAGAGCCGTATCCAGTTGAACGACAGCTATGCTGAAGTTGCTGAAATTCAAGATTACATTATTGGTGAACGTGCCAGTATGAAAGAAGAAGATCAGCCGCAGATGACAGTGTCTTTGAAAGTTGACCAAGATACGAAAATGGGTATCGTAACAGATATCAAGGAAGCTCTTCGTCAAGCTTATGCTTTGAAGATTAACTATTCTGCGCAACCGCGTCAGTAAGAGTTGATTTAATGATATAATAAAGGTCGTTTCATTTGTTGAAACGACCTTTATTGTTTTAAGTATATTGGATTTTTAAGATTTCACATTATATACTTCGCAGTAGATGTGTTCCTTTACAAGGTCAAAATCCTTTCCACATTCTATATCTCCATAGGCCATGATGAGCATAGGCAGGTAGTTGTCTCCTGCTTTATAGGGAGGCTGTTGGTAGGGCTTTTCCCATAAGGAGAATCCTTGCCGTTGATAGAAGTTAATGCGGCGTTTAGCCATTTCTTCTTCGGGTATTTCCACTTCCAAGACAATGGGATGTTTTAAGAGTTGGCACAAATGGTTCAGTACACTCTTTCCATATCCGCCGTTACGCTGTGTGGGGTCAATGGCAAAATGCTCTATATAGTAAAAATGTCCGAAATCCCAGTAAGTGATGAGACCTACCGGGGTGTTGTTATGGAAGATGATATTGTTATAGAAGTGCGTTTTGGTATCTGTATACTTGCGCAATTCCTCCAGTTCCCGGTACTCCTCTGAAGGGAACGATTGAGTCATTAATTTCTCCATGTAGCTGTACAAGTCTGTGTCAGCTGTTGTAATACGTTGAAGTCTGATCATAAGTTCTTTTAGTTTAGTTTGTTTTTATTCAGTATAAAATTCAATGACGCGGCAGATGGCCCGTTGGCAGACCGGGCAGAAAGTAGGGTATTCATTGGTGCGCATGCGGCAATTGTCTGCCGGACGGTAGATGCCTTTGGCAGAATAGCCAGCTCCTTCATATACGCCTACGGGATATGTTCCACTTTCAGAAGAGGGAGTAGGAACGGGAGTTCCTTGAGCAAGCATATCTTTCCATTTGGAAGTGAAATCGATTCTTGTGCTGATGTTCTGTTCCCAGGGTTCCACATCTAGTGGATAGGTATCTGTCATCACGTCATTGTCGTAGAAGTATTCATCGGCCAGTCCGCCAAAGCTATGCCCGAACTCATGTACCACAACGGGGCGGAACATGGGATGGTGGGCGGTAGTAAGGGTATAGGAATTATAGATTCCACCGCCTCCGTATTCTTCCGTATTGGCAAGGATGATGATGTGTTCATACGGTATTCCCGCCAGCGCATCGTGTATGGATTTGACACGGGAGGTTGTCAGATACCGGTCTGAATAGAATGTGCTGAAATGAGAGCTGAATGCTGTCCGTTTCCATTCTCCGAGGCGTGGTACGCTTACTCCGCTGTCTTCGGAGGGGCTGGCCACTGCTACAATGTTGAAGTGCTTTTTCATGGACCGGAAGGGTTCGTGGGCAAACAGACTTTCGCAGGCAATGGCTGCGTCTTCGTAGAATACCGGCATCTCTTCGGGAGTATATCCTTCTGCAAGGATGGCTACGTCGATGCATTTGGCCGTATTGCCGCTTTGCAGCAGATATTTATGTGGTGTGATGTGGGCAGTACCTTTCTGATGTATCAGGATGTCGTCGGGACTGACCGTATGTTTCATGCTTGCCCGTACATTTCTACGCGGGTCGAGAAGTGTTATTTCTATTTCTGCAGGACGGAGGGGATAGGGAAGGAGAAAGGTGTTTTCGAATCCTTTGGTCACCGCTTTGGCTTCATCCGTTTCCAGCCACTCCTGGAAGAGCGAAGAAAAGGATGTTTTGTAGATTACGCTGCCATTGGCTGCATCTCGCATAATGATTTGTCCGTTTCCTTGCAGGGGCAACTCAGATAAATGATGCTTCCTTCCTGCCCAAGAGGGGAGACAAGACAATCCGTCCAGGCATATCTCTTGTTTGGCTGCATTTCCGGTAAAGATATAGTCGACACGCAGGGTTTTATCTGCAAAATAATCTGCAAAACTTTGGGCATGCAAGGATATTGCTGCCATCAGGCATAATAGGAATAAGGAATACTTTTTCATAACGGTTCATTATTATTGCTACTACAAAGATAATATCTTTAAAGCTCATCTGCAATTTTCCGGTCGTGCGAGATGGAATTTTGCATATGCACTTTGAAATGCCTGATATGCGGTATTATTCTTTTTTTTGTAAGAAAAGTTATAAACCGTATTTTTATTGGCGAAAAAATAGCTAACTTTGCATGTTGCCGTATAGATATGCGGGAGATATAGTAATTTATTAATCATTAGAATTTGAAATGGGACATCATCAGTTGGATACTTTAGACGAACAGATTTTAAAACTTATAGCCGATAATGCACGCATTCCTTTCCTTGAAGTGGCTAGAGCTTGTAATGTATCGGGAGCAGCCATTCATCAGCGCATTCAAAAGCTGACAAACTTAGGTATATTGAAAGGTTCTGAATATGTGATTGATCCGGAGAAGATAGGATATGAAACATGCGCCTATATCGGTATCTATCTAAAGGATCCTGCTTCTTTTGATGCTGTAACGAGAGCATTGGAAGCTATTCCCGAGATTGTGGAATGCCATTTTACAACGGGCAAGTATGATATGTTCATAAAGCTTTATGCCCGCAACAACCATCATTTGCTGAGCATCATACATGATAAGTTGCAGCCGCTGGGACTGGCGCGTACGGAAACCTTGATTTCTTTCCACGAAGCCATCAAGCGGCAGATGCCTATAACGGTAGAAGAAGAGGAAGATTAATTTTACCGGTGGATATAATCGACGAATGCATAAGGGCAGGGATGCTTCTCATCTGCGGGATGGGACTCCCTGCTTTTTTCTTGCCATACAGTCGGAGCGACTTCGGGAAAGTAGGCGTCCACCTGAGGGGCTTCTGCATCCACTTCGGTCAGGCAGAGGGTATCTGCAAAGGGGAGTGCCTGGCGATAAACGCTTGCACCGCCGATGATGTAGACGTGTTCGTCGGGCTGGCAACTGCTTAGTGCTTCTTCCAATGAGGGAAAAACTTCTGTACCGGGACAGATCAAATCTTTTTGAGTGGACAGAACAACGTTGCGGCGGTTGGGAAGCGCACCTTTGGGGAGAGATTCAAAAGTCTTTCGGCCCATGATGATGGTATTTCCCGTGGTGAGGGCTTTGAAACGCTTCAAATCATTGGGAAGCCAGAATAACAACCGGTTCTGATAGCCGATACCTCTCTTTCTGTCTACTGCAGCAATAATACTAATCATATGTGTGTAAAATTCTTTTCTCTTTCTATCTTTTTATTGTAGGATTTATACTGACACTTTTCCTGCAATATGCGGATGCGGGTTATAGTTGACCAACTCAAAATCCTCGAACTTGAAGTCGAAGATGTTTTTCACATCCGGATTGATTCTCATCTGCGGCAAATCCCGCGGTTCACGAGATAGTTGGAGTTTTACCTGCTCCAAATGGTTCAGATAGATGTGAGCATCTCCTAAGGTATGGATGAAATCTCCGGCTTTCAGTCCGGTGACTTGCGCCATCATCTGCAGGAGCAGGGCATAGGAAGCAATGTTGAAGGGCACTCCTAAAAAAATGTCCGCACTACGCTGGTACAGTTGCAGGCTCAGCCGTCCGTTGGCGACATAGAACTGGAAGAAAGCGTGGCAGGGAGGGAGGTTCATGTTGTCCAAATCGCCTACATTCCATGCGCTGACTATAATCCGGCGTGAGTCGGGATTGTGCTTGATGGTTTCTACAGCTTCGCTGATTTGGTCGATGAATCCACCTTTATAGTTCGGCCAGGAGCGCCATTGATACCCGTAGATATGTCCCAGGTCACCGTTTTCGTCCGCCCATTCGTTCCAGATGCGTACACCGTTGTCCTGAAGATATTTCACATTGGTGTCTCCTTGGAGGAACCATAGCAGTTCGTATATGATTGATTTCAGATGCAGCTTCTTGGTAGTAAGGCAGGGGAAGCCTTCATCCATGTTGAAACGCATCTGGTGGCCGAATACGCTGATGGTGCCGGTACCCGTACGGTCGCTTTTCTCTACGCCTTCGGTCAGTACGCGGTTCAGCAGGTCTAAATATTGTTTCATGATGTAATGCTCTGTTTTTATCCGAACGCAAAGGTAGGAGAATTAATTATTAATTAATAATTAATAATTAAAAATTAGAGGAAGGGGGTCATCAAGTTTCCCACCCAGCCTACGAATTTCTTCCATCCGGAACGCTTTTTCCAGACTTCGGGAGTGAGTAGCGTACTGTTTTGCACGTCCCGTTCGAACATGGCATTCAGCTCATTGGTGGTCTTGGGGTCGAAGATGAAAGCGTTTGTCTCGTAGTCATAGCGCAGGCTGCGGCTGTTGAGATTGGCAGTACCCACCGTGCAGAAAGTGCTGTCTACCATCATTATCTTGGAATGGTGGAAGCCGCCGTTGAAGAGATATATCTTGGCTCCTTTCTTCATCAGCTTGTGTGCTATGTAGAATGAGGCATCCGGAGTAAAGGCTATGTCCGACACGGCAGGTATCATGATTTCCACTTCAGTACCTTTTTTCAGTGCGTTCTTGATTGCCTTGCGGATTGATTTGGTCGGAACGAAATAAGGATTCACGATTCGGATGCTCTTCTGTGCGGCTTGTATGGAAGCTGCATAGGCATGGCTGATGGAGCGTGGTGTTTCGCGTGGCGTGCGGTCCACGATGGCTATTTCTTCGGCAATACTGTCGGGCAGTTGCTGAGTATCCGGGAAGTAGGCAGGTCCACCTACGTGTTGTCCCGTTTCCCGGTTCCACATGGTCAGGAAGATGCCCTGCAGATAGCGCACGGCATCTCCTTCAAGATGTATGTGCATATCGTGCCATTTACCGATTTTAGGTAATCCGTTGATGTAGTAGTCGGCAATGTTCATGCCGCCGGTATAACCTATCTTTCCGTCAATCACTACTATTTTCCGATGGTCGCGGTGTATGGCATGATTCACCCAGGGAAAAGTGATAGGATCGAACTTAACGATTTCGATGCCTTGGGCGCGGATGGATTTCAGATGGCGTTCTTTCAATGGTTGGTTGTTGGACCAGTTGCCGAAGGCATCGAACATGGCGCGGACTTCAACTCCCTCCTTGACTTTCTCTGCCAGAAGGCTGAACAAGGCATTGGCTATGGAGTCGTTGCGGAAGTTGAAGTATTCCAAATGGATATGATGCCGGGCATGGCGGATATTCTCGAAGAGATCGACGAACTTGTCATGGCCGGTCATCAGCAATTTCACTTCATTGTTATAAGTGACGGGGGCGCCCATTTCCTTCAAGTAATTCATGACAATGGAATCGCTTGTTGCTTGCGCCCCGGCATTCCCAATAGAAAAAACGAATAATATGATGAATAGAATCTTTCTCAAAACTTTCTCCTCTTAGTTAGTTTTATGAGGGGACAAAGATACGATTTATCATTGAAAAACAACTATGCCATAGATGAAATCTTGCGGTAACCGAAATAGAGCAATACCACTCCGGCAATGATTAACGACTTGGGGTCAAGCTCCGAAGCTCCGCTCCGGATGGCAGTATCGAAGGTTTCGCGCAAGGTGTCCAGTATCAGCTGCACTCCGTCGAGGGAGACGAACAGTACGAGGGCCAGAGTAAAGCAGAATGCTGTCCATATCTGCGCCAAGTGGCGGCTACGGTCGGGCAGATGTCGCAGTACGCGGCGGCTGAACCCGTTATCGGCTATTTCCTGCCGGTGTTCGGCAAAGAATGAAGTCAGGAGTTTATCATCATTTTCCATCATAACCATTTTGTTTTAAGTAGGAAGCCATTTTGTCTTTCGCCCGCGAGAGGTGGCTTTTTACCGTTCCCGCCGGACATCCGGTGATACCTGCAATCTTTTCGATGCTTTGGTCTTCCATGTAGAAGAGCGTGATGCAGGTGCGTTCCATTTCCTTCAGTGTGGCCAGGGCACGGTAAATGTCCATGTGCTGTCCCACGTCCTGCTGCAGTGTGCTGCATTGAGCGTCCACTCGGTACGTATCCAAATCGTCCGTTTCTTTCCGGCTGCGAATATAATCATAAAAAACGTTATAGGCAATACGGTAGAGCCAGGTTGAGAAGCTGGACAGATTCTTGAACGAAGCGATGTTTGTATAGGCCTTGATAAACGTATCTTGTGCCAGGTCGTCACTCAACTCGCTGTCGCCGCAGGTCTGGTGCAGGAAGAACCGCCGCACGGGCGACTGGTACTTCTTTACCAACTGGTCGAAGGCCCTGGTGTTGTGAAACACCACGACCTGTGCGACTAACGATATGTCACCCATCTGACTCATTTTTCTTCGTTCTTCTTCTGTTGGCTGTAGAAAATCACCAATTGTCCGAAGCCGGTGAACATGACGAGTAAGCCGATACATCCGAGACCGAATTCTCCGGTAATGGCCCAAAGGAAGATGAACAGGCCGATGCCGACGAATATGTTGTTGATGCCTTTGCTGCGGATATCCGTTGCTGCGGCTTCTTTGAAGAAGTTTTCAGGCAGTTGCTGTCCGCTGGCCAGGGCCTGTTCCGCCAGGCGGTACTTGGCTTTCCGGTTTTTATAGCGGAAGAAGAATACTACGAATATGATGAGTAGCGGCAGTCCGAATACAAAGACGATGGCTGTTACGGCAATCACGGTCTCCGAGGTCTTGCTCCCGAGGTCGAACCCGTTCCAGTCCATACTGCTGTGGTGGGTTCTCCATTTTTCCGGAGCATCGCTACTGCCGGTACCGTTTTCATAAGTCATGATGCTGAGTGTGTCTGTTACGGTTTCTCCATTGATGACAGTGTCTCTCAATTCGATGACTCTTTTCTTGTTCCCCTGACCGTCGTTCTCTGTTACGGTTCTGTTTGCGCCTTGCACCAGTGTGCAGAACATCATGGCGAGCATTAATCCAAAAATGATACGTTTCATAATCTATGGTCTTTTAATTTGTTTCTTTGTCGGTTAGACGTGTCGTCACCTTTATAAAGTTGCAAAGAGAAGATATTTTTTTTAGAAAACCGGAAATAAGGCGATATTTTTCCGTGAAAATGTCTTATTGTCTTTTTTCCGGAATAACAAGAAGTAGGTATTTGCGACTGTAAATAGAGGTAAATATACAAACCGGGTTGTTTCTTATTGTAAATACTGTTATCTTTGCGCATCTGTTTTTATTGGGAAGTCTTGATGAAGTTGAGGAATATAATGAAGTGTTTCCTCCCTCTGCTGTTCATTGCCTATCTGGGAGGAATTACGCTGTTTACCCACTCGCATGTGGTGAATGGTGTTATCATTGTGCATTCCCATCCATTCAAGGGCCAGCATGAGCATACAGAGGTGCAGTTGGAAACCATTTTCTATCTAGCCTCTTTCGTCTCTTCTTCCCTTCCGTTGCTTCCGGTTGCCGCGACGGTTTTCCTTGTTTTGTTGTGTGTACTGAGCATTCTTACCACGGAATGCATCAAGTGTGTAAAGCTTCGTGGCGGTATTTGCCTGCGTGCTCCCCCTTCTTTTTTTCAAATCCGATAGATTAAGGCAATTCCGTTGTGGGATTGCGTCAACCTCATTGATTAACATATTATTTTAGAAGTACATGAAAAAATATATATTTTTTGTGGTGGGAGCAGTATGTCTGTTACTCTCATCAACCGTTTATGCCGAAGATTTGAAGAGTACCGATGCCAATATTGTCGGTCATGTAATAGAAAAAAGTACAAGGGAACATTTGCCTTATATGACAGTTTCGCTGAAAGGCACCACCATCGGGACCATGACCGATGCCACCGGTCACTATTTCCTAAAGAATCTGCCTGAAGGTGAGTTCACGTTGTCCGTCAGTGCCGTAGGTTATAAGTCGCAGGAGCGCAAAGTCGTTCTGAAACGTGGTAAGACCTTGGAAGAGAACTTTGAGTTGGAAGAAGACATGGTGGCACTGGACGGGGTGGTAGTCACAGCCAACCGCAATGAGACTGCCCGGCGCTTGGCACCCACTTTGGTCAAAGTGGTCACTCCTAAACTGTTTGAGCAGACAAACTCGCATACTTTGTCGCAAGGACTGGCCTTTCAGCCAGGTGTGCGGGTGGAGACCGATTGCCAGAATTGCGGTTATTCACAAGTGCGCATCAACGGGCTGGATGGGAAATATACCCAAATATTGATAGACTCACGTCCCATCTTTTCCTCTCTGGCCGGTGTGTATGGGTTGGAACAGATTCCCGCCAACATGATAGAGCGTGTGGAAGTGGTGCGTGGAGGTGGTTCAGCCTTGTTCGGTTCTTCGGCCATTGCCGGGACGGTGAATATCATTACGAAGGAACCGATTCGCAATTCCGGTTCTTTCTCGCATACCATTTCCAATTTCGACGGTTCCGGCTCGTTCGACAACAACACGACCCTGAATCTTTCCTTGGTTTCTTCGGACAGTAAGATGGGGGCTTATGTGTACGGCCAGAGCAGGCATCGTTCGGCATGGGACTCCAACGGAGACGGTTTTTCCGAATTACCGAAGCTGAAGAACCAGACTGTCGGTCTGAATGCTTACTACCGGACAAGTGCCTATTCCAAGCTGAGCCTTGAATACCATCATATGGAGGAATTCCGCCGTGGTGGAAGTGGCTTCAGCCTTCCCCCTCATATAGCCGAGGATGCCGGATTGAACGGTACCGGGGCGCCCGGACTGGTGGAACAGCTGAAACATTCCATCAACACGGGTGGGCTCAAGTTCACGGCTTTCTCCAAAAACCAGAAACATACGTTCAGTACCTATGCTTCGGCTCAGCACATCGTGCGCAATAGTTATTACAGCGCTTATGGAATGACTACGGACTTTACCGGTGTGCTGGGTGCCCAGTATATTTATCATTTTGACAAGTGTCTGTTTATGCCTGCCGATTTGACCGGAGGCATTGAGTTCAATCACGACAATCTGCATGACAAGGCAACGGACGTACAGAAGTATCGTGATGCTGCTTTGGCCGAAGATCCTACGGCAACGGGTGACCGCTTGCAACAACTGATTGAGAAATATACCCCCGCCCCGTTGAACCAAGTGGTGAATATAGCAAGCGTCTATGCCCAGAATGAGTGGAAGAACGAACAGTGGAGTTTCCTGATTGGCGGGCGCGTAGATAAAAACAGCATCATGGACAAGGCTGTTTTCAGTCCCCGTGCCAATATCCGTTACAATCCTACTCAGGATGTGAATATCCGTTTCAGTTATGCTGAGGGATTCCGTGCTCCACAAGCGTTTGATGAAGATCTGCATATCAGTAATGTGGGTGGAGAGTTGGTTTCCATTGTCCGCGCCAAAGGATTGAAGGAAGAGCGTTCGCGCAGCTTCAATGCTTCGGTAGATTGGTACCACTATTTCGGAGATTTCCAGGCAAACCTACTGGTGGAAGGCTTCTACACGAAACTTTCCGACCCGTTTGTCCTGACGCCTCCGGTGAAAGACCCGGATGGTAGCGCTTATCTGATACAGACCCGTATCAATGGTTCGGGAGCTAAAGTGTATGGCGGCACATTGGAAGGAAAGGTTGCCTATAAGGATAAGGTTCAGTTGCAGGCAGGGCTGACGCTTCAACGAAGTATCTATGACTCTCCCGAAGAATGGAGTGCGGATGAGGAGCACTTGTCGGAGAAAGAACGTTACAGCGACAAGATACTGCGTACTCCCGACGTCTACGGCTACTTTACAGCTACCTATATGCCGGTTAAAGCCTTCTCAATAGCTTTGAACGGCAATTATACCGGGCGGATGTACGTTCCCCATTTGCTTTCGGAGGTGAACGGTGAGGCGGATGTATTGGTAAAGAGTCCGGACTTCTTTGAGCTTGGAACAAAGATAGCTTACGACTTTGATTTTCAAGGGTTCTGTTTGCAGCTCAATGCCGGTGTACAGAATATATTCAATTCTTATCAGAAAGATTTTGACAAGGGGGCAAGCCGTGACTCCGGTTATATCTACGGACCGGGTGCACCGCGTTCCTATTTTGCAGGGGTGAAACTCAGTTTTTAAAAAGAGTATTGAACCGTGCTTTTTGTTTAGCCCCGTAGATTGGTGAAACGTATTTTGCACTATCTTTGCTGCCATAAAACAGTTCAAAGCATGAAGCTACCCTCATCTTTCACCGATTATACACGCGCCCTCTTGGGTGTGGAAGAATATGAAAAGCTGGCTGCCGCCCTGGAAGGGGAGCAGCCGGTCAGTATCCGACTGAATGAAGATAAATTACCGGAATCTTCATTCAGTCTTTTTCGTTCCTCTTTTAGGCATGTCCCTTGGTCTACTGCCGGATACTATCTGGACAAGCGGCTGACATTCACTTTTGACCCGCTGTTTCATGCAGGCTGCTACTATGTGCAGGAGGCTTCGTCTATGTTTGTGGAGCAGGCTTTGAGGCGGTATGTGGGCGAAGGACCGGTGGTGATGCTTGACCTCTGTGCGGCTCCCGGCGGGAAATCCACGCATGCCCGTAGCGTGTTGCCCGCAGGCAGTCTGCTGGTGGCCAATGAGGTAATCCGCAACCGCTCGCAGGTATTGGCGGAGAATCTTACGAAGTGGGGGCATTCCGGTGTGGTGGTCACTAATAATGACCCGGCAGATTTTTCTTCCTTGACGGACTTCTTCGACGTCATATTGACGGATGTCCCCTGCTCTGGCGAGGGGATGTTCCGTAAAGACCCCGTTGCGGTAAGTGAGTGGAGTGGGGAGAATGTGGAAATCTGCTGGCAGCGCCAGCGTCGCATCGTTACGGATATCTGGCCTTGCTTGAAGTCCGGAGGCATTCTCATCTACAGTACTTGTACCTATAATACAAAGGAAAACGAAGAGAACATCCGTTGGATACGGGATGAATTCGGGGCGGAGGTATTGCCGTTGGAAATTTCTACTGACTGGAATATTACGGGTAATCTATTGTCGGGAGAGGACTTTCCCGCCTATCGTTTCCTGCCCCATCGGACGAAGGGGGAAGGATTCTTTTTGGCAGTTCTCCGCAAACCGGGCGTGAGCGATGGGAATACCTGGGCCGGGCAGGTGAAATCCTGGGAAAAAGGAAGAAAACCTCAAGGAAAAGGAGCGAAAACTCCGGGTGTTTCCAAAGAACAGCTTTCGGCACTGCATGAGTGGTTTGCGGTTCCGGATAATTACGAATTTATCGTCAATGGCAACAACGTCAGCGCTTTCCCTAAAGCGTATCTCTCCGAACTGTCGGCTTTGCGTTCGTCACTCCGTATCGTGCAGGCTGGGGTAGATGTTGCCGAGTTGAAAGGAAAAGACTGGATGCCTGCTCATGGGCTCGCCATGAGTATAGCACTGAATCCGGATGCCTTTGCCCATGAAGAGATAGGCCGCGAGCAGGCCATCAGCTATCTGCGCAAGGAGGCTGTTGTCCTTTCGGAGACTGCTCCGCGCGGCATTGTCTTGCTCACCTACAAACAGATACCTCTAGGATTTGTCAAGAATATAGGTAACCGTGCCAATAATCTTTATCCCCAGGAATGGCGCATACGCAGCGGATATTTGCCGGAAGGGATGCTGGAATTGGCAACAATAACCGGGTGAAATCAATCACGTTACTGCAAAGCTGCTGTATATATTTTGCAGTAGCACTGCAGAGCTGTTGCAGTGACACTGCAAATATATATGCAGCGCGACTGCAACACATATGCAGTGGTGCTGCAACACATATGCAGTGCGACTGCAAAAAATATGCAGAACTTTGCAGTATAATAATTGAGTAGGAATGTACTATTTTTTATTGTTTCTTCAATGCAGTATTTTGTTTGTTCAAGCATTTTCTATATATAGATAACTGTTTTAAAACTAATACTATTTGCTTATGCTTAAAAAAACGATTACTGCCTTAAGCCTACTTTGTATCCTTGCAGCCTGCCAGAGTGACGACAACTCTTCACCACAACCCAAGCCTCGCAAAGACATTGCCTTGACCCGTGCCGAGCAGGAGATGATGGATTTAGGAACGGATTTCGCTTTCCGTTTCTTTAATCAGGTTTGTAAAACTGAGGTGGAAAAGCCCAATCTGTTCATCTCTCCTTTGAGCGCTTCGCTCTGTCTGTCTATGATTGCCAATGGAGCGTTGGGAAACACACTATCTGAGATGACAGATGTCCTGGGCTTTTCGGGCTATTCGTTGGAAGAAATGAACAACTATAATAAGAAGCTGGTGGAGGCGTTGCTCGATTTGGACAATACCACACAGTTGGGAATTGCCAATTCCATCTGGATAAAGAAAGGGTTCGGTGTTCATGACGACTTTGTAAGCGTAAACAAAAAGATGTATGACGCGCAAGTGCAGGAGCTGGATTTTGCCTCTCCCAAGGCTCCGGACATTATAAACGGCTGGTGTGCCGGGAAAACGAATAATTGCATCCCCAAAGTCTTGAATGAGATTCCGGAGACGGCGCGTCTTTATCTGTTGAATGCGCTTTATTTCAAGGGGATTTGGAAGAATCAATTCAAAAAATCGGATACGGCAGAAGAGGCTTTTACGAATGCTGACGGAAGCAAATCGACTGTACACATGATGAATCTTCGTGACGAGAGATTCAACTATGCCGAGAATGAGTATTTCTCAATGGCAGAGTTGCCTTACGGCAATGAGGCTTTCAGTATGGTGGTGCTCTTGCCGGCAGAGGGAAAATCGTTGGATGAGTGCCTGCCGCAGCTGAATGACGAGCGCTGGGGGGAATGGAACAGTAGTTTATCAAGCTCTGCCTTGAACCTTAAGTTACCCCGGTTTGAAATGGAATATGATAAAGAACTCATTGACGATATGATGGCAATGGGAATGCAGGAGGCTTTTACTCCATCGGCCGATTTTTCCGGAATGGCGGATGAGGATTTGTTTATCAGTTTGCTGCAACAGTTCACTTATGTGAAAGTGAATGAAGAGGGGACGGAAGCTGCGGCTGTAACTGTCGGAGGAATGGACGTGGCCGCTCCCGGACCAAGTACGGTAATTCCGTTCTATGTGGACCGTCCTTTCATCTTTCTGATAAAGGAGAAGAGTACGGGAGTTATTCTGTTTATGGGTAAAGTCACAAAACTATAACTACAATATATTGAAATAGAAAGAGCTGTCTGTCAACCGCAGACAGCTCTTTCTATTTATAACCGGCTCTTGTATATCTGTGCCATTGCCTTCTGATACTGGTTTTCCAGTTGCAGGAGGTTTGTCTTGCTTTGATAGACAACCGATATTTCAACGAAGTATTCAATCATACTGATTTGTCCTCCCATAAGTGCTTGTTTCAGTAAAGAAAGGTCTTGCTGTTGATGGAAGGTGCGCTCGTATTCCTCCATGGAAGCGTGCAGGTTCTTGGCCTCTTCATAGAGTTGCCACAAGGCAGAGCTGGCTTGCAGTGCGGCGTTCTCCTTTTGGTAGTCAATGTTGAGCGCTTGTGTCTTGGCTATCTTGACCTTATTGCGGTTTTCGAAAAGCGGGAAAGAGAAGCCTACTACTACACCGTTTAGCGGATGCCCCGATTCGGTATTTCTACGGTAACCCAGTTCCAGTTTGGGCAGCCAGCCTTGCTTGCTTGCCGAAATCTGTTTCCGGGCGGCAGAACTTTCACCCTGCAAGGATTGCAGGGTGGGGTCTGAAGCCAGCAGTTCGTCGGCCAGCGGGTGGAAGTCGGCCGGCAACGGCACTGCCGGGTATTCTGTCAATCCGAGTGTTTGGGCGTCGGGTGTGGTATCGGGTCTGGGACGTCCCGGTGTGAGCGGCTGGTTTCCGTTGAGGACAAGCAGCTCTTTCAGTTTATTGTTAAGTGCCGTCTGGTTCATGCGGGCTTCCGTGCGTACATTCAGCAACTCCAGATTAATCTTGTTGGTTTCCAGTGCATTGGCATCTCCCGTTTCCAAACGCCGGGTGTACATGGCCGACAGTTCCTCCGCATTCTTCAACCGTTCGTCGAGCAGGGCTTGCTGGCGTTGCAGCATGATGATGTCCAAGCATACTTCCTTCGCTTGCAACAATATCTGCTGGCGGAAGGCGGTGGCTTGTGCATCCAGTGCATTTGTCTTGAGTCGGTTCATCTTCCCTCGGGTGGCGTAAAGCGTGGGGAAGTCGAAGCTTTGCGAGATGACCATTTCGCCGACTGTCTCGTCACTGTTCTTGGAGTCCCAAAGGTGGGCGTATGACAGTGTAGGGTCGGGGAGGTTGTTGTTTGTCTTGTTCTCCAGTTTTTGTGAGGAAATGAGGTGGGAGTTAGCCTGCAATTCCTTGTTGTTGGCCTCTATCTGCTGGAGCACGGCATCAATGCCGGACGTTTGTGCGCTCATCCCCGCAAAAGCGAGGATGGCGGCGCTGAATATGAAAAATCTTTTATTCATTGTCTGACGTTTTAGGTTGTTGGTTATGGTGCATCATCAGGTAAACAATCGGAATGATGAAACCGTTCAGGAACGTGGATGTTAAAAGGCCGCCCAAGATAACCTTTGCCATCGGGCTTTGTATCTCGTTGCCCGGCAGGTCGCCACTGAGAGCCAGCGGGATAAGTGCCAGTGCACTGGATAGGGCGGTCATCAGGATTGGATTCAGACGGTCGAGCGAACCGCGGATAACGCTGTCGTAGACGCCATGGCCTTCTTCCTGCTGCAAGTGGTTGTAATGGCTGATGAGCAGCATTCCGTTTCGGGTGGCGATACCGAACAGTGAGATGAAACCGATGATGGCGGGGATACTCACTTCTCCCGTTGTGATGAGCAGGGCGAATACACCGCCTATCAATGCCAGCGGCAGATTGATAAGGATGATGGCACTCTCTTTCACACTGCGGAATTCATGGTAGAGGAGCAGGAATATCACCACGATGGACATGAACGAAGTAAGTGCCAGCGTGCGGCTTGCTGCCTGCTCGCTTTCGAATTGTCCGCCGTATTCGATGTGGTATCCTTCCGGCAGTTTGATTTGTGCGTCTACCTGGGCTTGTATATCATTGACTACACTTCGCAGGTCGCGGTCGGCCACGTTGGTGGAGATGACGATTTTACGCTTTACATTCTCGCGGCTGATGGTGTTCGGACCCATGGCCGAGCGGATTTCCGCTACATAGTTCAGTGGAATTTTCTGTCCGTCGCCCGTATCAATCATCAAGTTGCGTATTTTTTCCATTTCGTCGCGTAGGTTGTCTTTCACGCGTACGGTCAGGTCGAAGCTCTTTCCCTTTTCGTAAACTTGGGAAACGGCTTCACCGGCCAGGCAGACATTGACAAACTCCGAAAATTCGGGCAGTGAAATGCCGTATTTGGCAAGCATTTCTCGTTTGGGTGAAATGACAAGTTGCGGACGCTCAATCTGCTGTTCCACGTTCAGGTCGGCAATACCGGGAATCCCCTGGATGGCACTCTTGATTTCATTGCCCAGAGTGAACATGCGGTTCAGGTCGTCGCCGAACAGTTTGATGGCGATGTTCGCCTTTGTACCGGATAGCATGGCGTCTATACGGTGGCTGATAGGCTGGCCTATTTCCACGTTTGCCCCTACAATGGTACCCAGTTTTTCGCGGACTTCTGCCACGAGCTCGCTGCGCGAGCGGTCTTTCAACTCAAACGGTGCCTCGATCTCAGAGACGTTTACTCCCAGAGCGTGTTCGTCCAGCTCTGCACGTCCCGTTTTACGGGCCACGGTCTGTATTTCGGGGATGGAGAGCAGCAGCTCCTCGGCACGGTGCCCCATCTTGTCGCTTTCTTCCAGGGAAATGCCTGGAAGCGAGGAGATATTGATGGTGAACGAACCTTCATTGAAAGGCGGCAGGAACGAGCGGCCCAGGGTGAAGAAACAGCCGAGCGCTACTACAAATAGTCCGATAGTACCTCCCAGTACCCCTTTCTTATGCCCCAATACAAAAGTCAGTGCAGAACCATACCATTGCTTCATCTTGCGTGCTACGGCAGAGTCGCTGTTTTCGTTGTTTTGTTTTTTCGTTTTCTCTTTTCCCAATAGATAGGAGCAAAGTACCGGCGTTACGGTCAGTGCCACAACAGTTGAAGCCGCCAATGCCACAATGAACGCAATACCCAGTGGTACCAACATCCTACCTTCCATACCACTAAGGAAGAACAGTGGTACGAAGCTGACAATGATAATCAGCGTTGAATTGAGGATAGGCATACGCACTTCTTTCGAAGCATTGAACACCACTTCCAGAATAGGAAGTTGCTCGCCGGCAGGTTTCAGTCGGTTTTCGTGCAAACGCTTGTAGACATTCTCCACGTCCACGATGGCATCATCCACCAGCGAACCGATGGCGATAGCCATACCTCCCAGGCTCATGGTATTTATCGTAAAGCCCATATAGTGCAGGGCAAGGATGGAGGCAATCAGTGACAACGGCAGTGTCACCAGCGAGATGACTGTGGTACGTATGTTGGCAAGGAACAGGAAAAGCACGATGACAACGAAAATACCTCCCTCCAACAACGACTTCTGAACGTTTCCGATGGAACTTTCGATGAAACGGCTTTGACGGAAGATGTCTGTGGAAACCTTTACGTCCGCCGGTAGATTCTTCTGCAGGTCTTGCAGGGAAGCTTCCAGTTTGTCTGTAAGCTCCAGCGTGCTTGTGGCGGGTTGCTTGGTGACTGTCAGCAGTACGGCATGCTTACCGCGTTCCGAGGCGGTACCCAGTTTAGGAAGTTTGGCTCCGACTTGAACGTCGGCAATATCTTCCAGCAGGATAGGGGCGCCGGAGACTCCGTTGCTCCGCACCACGGCCTTGGCTATCTGGTCTACCTTGTCGGTAGAAAGTACGCCGCGTACGATATATTCATTGCCATATTCATAGAGCACTCCACCATTGGCATTCAGGTTCATTTCGCGGGTGATGTTCATCACTTCGCTCAATGTTACGCCGTAATGGCGCATCCGTTCCGGGTCCAGCTGCACTTGATATTCCTTGATGTCGCCACCCAGTACGGCAACTTGTGCCACACCGCCCGTAGAGAGCAGGCGGGGACGTATGGTCCAGTCGGCAATGGTACGCAAATCCAGCATAGAGGTCGAATCTGCTGTCAGACCTACAATCAGCATCTCGCCCAAAATGGACGATTGTGGGCCTAGTGTCGGCTTGCCTACGTTGGCCGGTAAGGATTCGCTGACGACTGCCAGCTTCTCACTGACAATCTGCCGGGCAAGATAGATATCTGTATCCCAGTCGAATTCTACCCAGACTACAGAAAAACCGTTCGTTGAGGAAGAGCGTACACGGCGCACACCCGTTGCACCGTTTACAGCCGTTTCTACGGGAAAAGTGACCAGCTGTTCCACTTCCTCTGCTGCCATACCATTTGCTTCGGTCATGATGACCACGGTCGGCGCATTGAGGTCAGGGAACACATCCACTTCCGTATGCATGGCGGTATAAGTACCGCCAATCAGCAACAGCACCGATGCTACCAGCACCAGGATGCGGTTCTGAAGAGAAAAACCAATTATTTTGTTTAACATCTTTTTATTTACTATTTACAATGTACAATTGGGCTGCGCAATGTCAGCCGCACTTGCTGTTTTATCTAATATTTCTTGTTTATCTGACTTTACACTCCCCATTCGTCACGTAACCCTTATACTGCATAGCGAAATGGTACTTTGTAAATTGTCAAATTGTACATGAGATTAGTGTTCATGGCTATGTGCCGGAATAGCATTCGTTGCCGATGCCAGCTTCACTTGATAGGCTCCTTGGGTTACGACGCGATCGCCTGCTTTTATGCCGGAAAGGATTTGTACACTTTCGCCATTGTCGGCACCCAGGGTGACAAGCTGTTTTTTGTAGCCCTCTTCATCCAGTTGCAGGTAGACAAAGAAGCTGCCTTGTTCCTCGGTCAGCGCACTGTGAGGAAGAGACAACACGTTCTCCATTGGTGAGGATAATAGGAATACTTCTACAAACGAGCCGGGAATAACGTCTCCCTTATTGTCGAATTCAAAAGTTACGGGTACATAATATCCGTTCTCACCCGAAGCCTTTCCATAAGAAAGCATGCGCCCGCCCAGTTCTTTCAATGTATATACCTTATTATTATAAGGAGTACAGAAGTTGGCAGAACCGATGCTGTTTAGGTAAGGATAGTACTTTTCGGATACATCCGCACGCAGGAAAAGCTTGCGGTTCTGGGTGACGCTTACCAACGGCTGGCCGACGCTGACGTAGTCCCCTTCTTTCACCAACAGATTCTTCACATAACCGCTGATGGGAGAAACAACAGCCTGGCCGCTTGCCGAATGGTTCTTTGCGACTGCCTCGTAACTGATACGGGCATTTTCGTAAATCTGTTCGGCTTGCGCGAATTCCTTTTCAGATACGATTTTGTTGCCTACAAGCGCTTTCATACGCTCGTATTCTTTTTTGGAAACCTCGTAGGCTATCCGGGCTTTCTGCACCGGGTCTCCGTCGGCCATGTTTTTGGATGACAATACCACCAAAGGAGTACCTTTGCTGACACTCATTCCTTCGATAACTTTTCCCTTGAAGGAAACCACGCCTGCTACTGTAGCTACGGCTACGCTCTCGTCTCCCTGGGCTGCCATCACCTGGCCGCTGGTCTTGATGACTTGATGGAAACTACCCGGTTCAACAGTGCTGACTGCTACGCCGGCAGCTTGCGCCTTTGCTGGTGGCAGGATGATTTCATCGCTTCCTCCGGCATGGTTTTCCTGCTCTTCGTGCTCATGGTTGTGTCCCTCATGTTCGTGGTCATGTCCGTCATGATTGTGCTCTTCTGTTTCGTGATTATGTCCTTCGTGGCTGTCTCCGGACTTACTGTTACAGGAGCCTAAAAGGAATAATCCCAAGACTCCCATGAAAATAACTTTTTTCATGATGATATTTGTTCTTACTTTTTGATTTTGAATACAAAGTTAGGGCATAGGGCGTGCAACCAAATTGCATTGTTCCTTATGCCGGATAGAAATCTGTCCCGGTGATGTTCCGGTAACAGTTAAGCAAGAAGAGACGGAGGGGCACGAAGTCCCGTAGCACATATGATAAATGTGCTATGAAGAGATTCCAGATAGATACACTCCTGCCTGCTTATGTCAAACTCGGGTAGGATGAGTAACTTGGAAAAAGGTTCAATGAGTAGGGTGACTGCCCACAAGGCATCCGGATGTGCACACACATCATTGGAAGAGCTGGGCGTCTGTTGTACAAAGTGGGTTGTCATGCATCCCGTGTCGCAACAGCAGTGCTCGTTGCCCGGGCTATGACGGTGTCCGCAGCAATCGGCGGTGATATCATTCTTCATGCATATCATTCCGTCGGCATGATGATGGTGGGGAATGACGGGTATCACCAGCATTATCAAGCTGATGAAAAAAAGAATATAGGTTATGTACTGTTTCTTTTTCATTCCTCTATCTTTGGACGGATGCAAAGATAGAGGTTAAGGACTTAATTACCAAATAGAAAATGCTAAAAAGGTTTGAATAACATATTCAATCCCTCATTCATGCTGGGGTGGGTGAAAATGAAGTCCCGCAGGAAATGGTAACGCTGTCCCGTTTTCATGATTGATGCTACGGTATTGATTACTTCTGGTGCATCGGCACAAAGTAGGGTACAACCCAGAATCCGTCCGGTATGGATGTCTACAATAGCTTTGAGCATACCGTCTATGCTGTGTAGCGTACGGGCACGTGGAATCATGGCAGCAGGGATACGTGCCACATGTATGGAATAACCGTTCTTCATCGCTTCCTCTTCCGTCAGTCCTATATGTGCCAGCGGTGGGTCGGTGAAAATGGCAAAGGGGATTGGATACCGGTCTTTTGTACTCCTTTTTTTGTTTTCAAAGAGTTGATTACGGATGATACGGAAATCATCGATGGACAAGTAGTCGAACTGTTCGTCTCCTTTTACGTCCCCCAGGGCCCATACGTGTGGGGCTGTAGTCCGTAATTGGTTGTCGACAACGATGGCTCCCCGCTTGTCTGTTTGTATACCCGCTTTTTCCAGATTCAGCTCTGCAGTCATAGGCTTGCGACCGATGGCTACCAGCAAGGCATCTCCTTTCAGGTAGTAGGGAGTGCCGTTTGCACTGTCCGTATAGGTCAGAGTTATTCCTTCGGCTGTGTCGTACACGGATTGGACACGGGCGTTCAACCGGACATTGATACGCTTTCGGTTCAATGCTTCCAGCATGGAGGCGGCAATGTCGCGGTCCACTTTAGGCAGAAAGCGGTTTCCCGCTTCCAGCAGTGTGACATGGCTTCCAAAGCCTGCATACATAGTGGCAAACTCCAATCCGACAGCACCGCCGCCGATGACGAGCAGGTGTGCGGGCAGTTTGTTCGATTGCAGCAAGGTCTCACTGGTATATACGTACTTGCTCTCCTTGAGTCCGTCGATGGCAGGCAGGATAGGGGTGGACCCGGTGTTGATGAATATCTCTTTTCCCTCAAGAATCGTTTCGTCCTTGCCGGAGACTATACGGATTGTATTTTCGGACAAGAAAGAAGCAGTTCCGTCATAGAGGGTTATATTAGGCTTGTTTTTTACATTTTCATAATTTTTCTCACGCAGGAAGGATACAAGCTTGTCTTTCCGCGCCACGGCAAGTGCATACAGTTTGGACTGGTTCTTATAATCGTCATAGTATCTTTTTTCCGCATATTCCGATTCGTGAATCAGAGCTTTGGTAGGGATACATCCTACGTTTACACATGTTCCTCCGTACATCTGAGGGGAACGTTCCACGATGGCTACTTTCCAATTCCGTTCGGCCAGTTCGGCGGCCAATAACTTGCCGCCCTTGCCGAATCCTATTATGATGGCATCATATTGTTTCATTTTAATATCTCTTAGTTAAGTGTTTAGTAAAATGAAAACAATATGTATCGGCCATTTGTTCGGACGCCGGGTTTAGCAGATGCTTATCGTTCCAGTTCGCGGAGGGAGTCCATTTTCTTCTTTTCAAGGAATTCGTAGATGCCGCTCAAGTGCTCTTTCACTTGTTTGTTGCCGAATTCATATACCTTGCTTACCAGTCCGTCCAGGAAGTCACGGTCGTGGCTGACGAGGATAAGGGTACCGTCAAAATCCAGTAACGCTTGCTTCAGGATATCTTTGGTTTTCATGTCCAGATGGTTGGTCGGTTCGTCCAGTATCAGCAGATTCACCGGTTCGAGCAAAAGCTTTATCATGGCGAGGCGCGTGCGCTCTCCACCGGAAAGCACCTTGACCTTCTTCATGGACTCTTCGGGGCCACCGAACATGAAGGCACCCAGCAGGTCGCGTATCTTGTTGCGGATTTCCCCTTTTGCCACATCGTCGATGGTCTGGAATACGGTCAGGTTCTCATCCAACAATGAGGCCTGGTTTTGTGCGAAATATCCAATCTGCACGTTGTGTCCTATCGTGAGGGTGCCTTCATGTTCTATTTCCTTCATGATGCACTTCACTAACGTTGACTTTCCTTCACCGTTCTTACCAACGAAAGCAACCTTGTCTCCCCGTTCTATGGTGAGGTTGGCATTCTTGAAGACCACATGGTCACCGTAACTTTTCCCTACTCCCTCCATGATGACGGGATAATTGCCTGAGCGGGGAGAAGGAGGGAATTTGAGGCGTAACGCTGAAGTGTCTTCTTCATCCACTTCCAGCAGTTCCAGCTTCTCCAGCATTTTTACGCGGCTTTGCACTTGCAGGGTTTTGGAGTAGGTGCCTTTGAACCGTTCGATGAATTCCTTGGTTTCGGCAATGAACTTCTGCTGGTCGTCGTAGGCTTTCTGTTGCTGTTCGCGGCGTTCCTTGCGGAGTTCCAGGTATTTGGAGTAGTTTACTTTGTAATCGTATATCCGTCCCATGGTCACTTCAATGGTACGGGTGGTGATGTTGTCTACGAATTTACGGTCGTGGCTGATGACGATGACAGCCTTTCCATTGCTGATAAGGAAATCTTCCAGCCATTGTATGGATTCTATGTCCAGATGGTTGGTAGGCTCGTCTAGCAACAGCACGTCAGGCTTTTGCAGCAACAGCTTGGCAAGCTCGATGCGCATGCGCCATCCGCCGCTGAAGTCACTGGTCTGGCGGTTGAAGTCTTCGCGTACAAAGCCCAGTCCGAGCAGTGCTTTTTCCACATCCTCCTCGTAATTGGTGGAGTCGATGGCATAGAACTTTTCGCTTAAGGCGGAGACATTCTCGATAAGTTCCATGTAGCTGTCGCTTTCGTAGTCGGTACGCGTTTCCAGTTCCTTGTTGAGGCGCTCTATTTCAGCTTCCATTTCATGCAGGTGGGCAAAGGCTTGCGCCGCTTCCTGGAATACGGTACGTCCGTCTTCCGTCATAAGGTGCTGTGGAAGGTAAGCTATGACACTGTCCTTGGGGGCTGAGATTTTTCCACGGGTAGGTTGTCTTACACCTGCCAGGATTTTCAACAATGTACTTTTCCCCGCTCCATTTTTACCCATCAGGGCGATACGGTCTTTTTCGTTGATAACGAAAGATATGTCACTGAATAAAGTAGTTCCGCCGAATTCTACGGCCAGTCCGTCTATAGAAATCATTATATATTTTTTTAATGAGCTGCAAAGATAGTGCAAATCTATTATTTTTTATATCTTTGCCCCTATATAAACAAAACGCATAGGTCATGGAAATAGAAAAAGTGTCAGGAGATTACCGTCCGCTTATTCTGGTTGCGGAAGATGATGATAGTAACTTTAAACTGATAAAGGCTATTATCGGCAAGAAATGCGAGATACTATGGGCAAAGAATGGTGAGGATATTGTAAATTTGTTCGAAGAGAATCGCGACAAGGCGGAAGCTATTCTGATGGATATAAAAATGCCTATTATGAACGGGCTGGATGCTACGGTGATTATTCGCAAGAAGGATAAGGAACTTCCCATCATCATGCAGACCGCTTACGCCTTTACTGCCGACCGCGAAAAAGCCTTGGAGTGCGGAGCCTCGGAAGTGTTGGTAAAACCCATCACTCTGTCTGCTTTGCGTACATGTCTGAGCCGTTATTTACCTAAATTAGTTTGGTAAGGCTTTACTGATAATAAAAAGGGAACCGGATGACTAAGTAATGAATATATCATCCGGTTTCCTTCTTTTTATTCTTGTGCATTGTCTTTTCTCTCTTCCATCTTCTTTTTTACAAATTCGATTTTGAGATTGGCTTCTTCCATATTCTTCTTTATTTCCGTCATGGATGACAGCAGTTGTGCCAGTTCGTAGACGCTGGCAAGGGCCTGGCGGTCGGCGGCAGTCATGGTGATGGAATAGGGACGTTCCCCTTGATAGTTGACTTTGATATTCTTGTCCTTGTTCAGATAAAGGAACCCCATGACGTTTCCGTCTTCTCCCAGTTTGAAGTCTGCCTTTTCAATCTTTTCACCGAGGTCAGTGGTTTCGTAGCTGTCTTTGGCGGCGGGTGTTTCGGCAAAGCTACCATCGGGAGCAGTGACTTTGACGGCCACATGGTGGATATTATGGGCTCCGCAATAAATGGAAGTCATGCTCATGACTCCGTTTTCGTCTACCTGGAAGCGAAGGAAAGAGCGATGCAGATTTTTTTCTATCACTTGGGAAGGATGAAGGTAATTGCCGATATTCTGGTATTCGGCATCTTTTTCAAAGGTGTATTTCCCTTTGATTGCATCGAAATCCTTTTGCTTGGCTTGAAGCATACTGTCCAGATAGACCAGGCTCTTTTCCTGCTCTTTCAGTTCCACTTCCTGCATCAGGCCGATGCCTGCACGGCGAGTTTCAAACGCTTTGGGATAGAGCATCTTGATGCTGTCAATCAGAATCTTCGCTTCATTGTAGTTGCCGAGTTCAAACGCTTCGCGGGCAGCTTGTAGTTTTTCACCGGCCTTCTTCTCCACATCTTCGCAAGAGAAGAGTGTACAGCATAGGCATGCAAGGAGTATTACTTTTTTCATATTTGTTGTTCTTGGAGTTAGAGTCCACAAAAATAGAAATAATATCTTTATCTTTGCAGCATTTTAATGTGCAAATGTGCTAATAGACCATTAACACATTTGCGTATTCATTACATTAGCGCATTATTTATGATAGATTTGACGGCAGAAGAACTGAAGCAATATTTTAGTGATGATATATTCAAGCGGATATCCGAAACGGCTGATGAATTGGGATTGGAATGTTACGTAGTCGGTGGATATGTACGTGATATTTTCCTGCAACGTCCTTCCAAGGATATTGATGTGGTGGTGGTAGGCAGTGGCATTGCCATGGCCGAGGCGCTGGGTAAGCGTCTGGGGCGTGGGGCGCATGTTTCCGTCTTCAAGAATTTCGGTACGGCACAATTGAAGTACTATGGTACGGAAGTTGAGTTTGTGGGTGCAAGAAAAGAATCGTATACACACGATTCCCGCAAGCCTATTGTAGAGGACGGTACATTGGAGGATGACCAGAACCGCCGTGATTTTACCATCAATGCACTGGCTGTTTGCCTGAACCGGGTGCGTTATGGCGAGTTGGTCGACCCCTTTGGCGGTATTGGAGACTTGAAGGAAAAGACCATCCGGACTCCCCTCGACCCTGATATAACTTTCAGTGATGACCCTTTGCGCATGATGCGCTGTGTCCGTTTTGCCACCCAGCTGGGATTCTATATTGACGATGAGACATTCGATTCTCTGGAGCGTAATCGCGAACGCATCTCCATCATCTCCAAAGAACGCATTGCAGACGAACTGAACAAAATCATCTTGTCACCTATTCCGTCTAAGGGATTCATTGAGCTGGACCGCTGTGGTCTGCTGGAACTGATATTCCCGGAACTTGTTAGGCTGCAAGGCGTGGAGACGCGCAATGGACGCGCCCATAAGGACAATTTCTACCATACGCTCGAAGTACTCGACAACATCAGCAAGAAGACCGACAACCTTTGGCTACGCTGGGCAGCTCTTCTGCATGATATAGCCAAGCCTGCCACCAAGCGTTGGGAACCCCGTGCGGGCTGGACGTTCCATAACCATAATTTCATTGGCGAGAAGATGATACCCGATATTTTCCGCAAGATGAAGCTCCCTATGAATGAGAAGATGAAATATGTGCAGAAAATGGTGAGCCTGCACATGCGTCCCATTGTGATAGCGGATGATGTAGTGACCGACTCGGCAGTGCGTCGTCTCTTGTTTGAGGCAGGTGATGATATAGACGACCTGATGACACTGTGCGAAGCCGACATTACTTCCAAGAATATGGAGCGTAAGAAACGCTTCCTTAATAATTTTCAGTTGGTACGCCAGAAGCTGAAGGATTTGGAGGAACGCGACCGTATCCGTAATTTCCAGCCTCCGGTCAGTGGTGAAGAAATCATGAAGACTTTCGGCCTTTCTCCTTGCCAGCAGGTAGGTGCCTTGAAGAGTGCCATTAAGGATGCCATTTTGGACGGCATCATTCCCAATGAATACGAAGCCGCCCGTGCATTTATGTTGCAACGGGCGGAGAAGATGGGGCTTAAGGAGTTATGAGTTATAAGTTGCATGTTATGTACCATGCGTTATAACTCATAACTTATAACTCTTCTTTTTCTACTTGGAACTTGCGGCTTACTTTCATCAGGTTGATGGTGTAGGTCACTACGTTCTGGGCTTCTTGTATCATAGTCAGGTATACCATGCTGACTTTGATGCTGCCGCTCTGGCTTTGGATGCGTTGCAGCTCTTCGCGTTTCAGGTGAGACAACTGTCCGTTGAGGTCGTTGGCTTTGCGAATCTCTGTTTCCAGTTCATCATAATTGTTCGTTTCCAGCTTGTGGCGGCATACTTGTAACAGATAGCAGATGTCTTCGGCTACGTCTGTAAATTCTCCTTTCTGAATGGCATCCAGCGGATTGAAGTTATTGTCTATGTGCTCTAAGCAAGGTTCGCAAAGACGGCCTACGCTGTACACCAGTTCGCTGGCAAAGTCGTTGCCTTGATAGTAATAGAGTCCTTTTTCCAGTACGGTATTGTTGTCGAGACGGCACATGGCAAGTGTTCCGGTACGCTTCATCTGCTTGATGAGTTGTTTTTCGAATTTTACTGAGCCCATGGCACGACGCAGTCCGCGTAGATTCTCGTGTAGGAAGGAAGTGACGGTACGTTCAAAATTCTCTTCTGTGAATTCCATAATCTTCACCAGTTCTTCACGGGTATGCTTGCGGAGCAATTCGATGACTTCATTGTTGTCCGTACTCTTCATCAACTGTTTCAGGGTCTCGTTGCCTTTTTCTTTCTCCTTGCGCTTTTTGTACATCACTTGGCTACGAATCAGCATGAAAACTGCCAGACCAATCAGTGCCAGGATGGCAACCGTACCACCGAAATGGATAATCAGTGCTACGAAGAAACAGATGGTGAACGCTGCTCCGGCAGTGATGAACCAACCGCCGATAACGCTGAGCACACCCGTAATGCGGAATACCGCCGAATCACGTCCCCAGGCACGGTCGGCAAGCGATGTACCCATGGCTACCATAAAGGTGACGTAAGTGGTGGAAAGGGGAAGTTTCAAGGAAGTTCCCAAGGCGATGAGCAGACCAGCCAATACGAGATTGACGGAGGCGCGAACCAAGTCAAAAGCGGCGCCGTCGGCTATGATGGCTTCATCCTTCTGGAAGCGTGTGTTCATCCACCGCTTGCTGCTTTCGGGCATCGTTTTGGATATTCCGTTAGCCAGGGTCATGCTGAAGCGTACCAGCGTGCGGGCTATCGGGGTACTTCCGAAGTTCTCTTCACCGTCATCCTGGCGGGCAAGGTCCACGGAAGTCTTGATGACATTGTGGGCTTTCTTGGATGTGCAGAGTGCATAGACCATGATAGCGCCTGCACCGATAAGGAAATACCACGGGGTTTTGGCTGCACCGAGGAGTGAGGACATCAGGAATCCGTCGGGGCCGGCGGCCGTACCATTGGCTGTATAGTCAATAAATGAGGAATATCCTGCGAGGGGGACACCGATAAAGTTCACCAAGTCATTGCCGGCAAAGGCAAGAGCGAGGGCGAAAGTACCCATCAGAACCACTACTTTGAAGACATTTATCTTGCACCAATGCAGTATCTGCATCAGTATGGTGAAGAATACAAAGAAACCGGTTATCAGCAATGCGGTATTGTCGTGTATCCATTGCTTGTTTTCAGGGGTCATGAATGAGCTGTCTTTCAGCCCCTTTATCAGCATGAAGTAGATGATGCTGGTGGCAGCTATACCACCGAATAGCGCGATGCTGTATTTCATGTTCTTCTTGTAGTTGAAGGTGAACACGATACGTGCCAGCCACTGTACCAGCATACCGAAGAAGAAGGCAATGGCTACGGATACAAAAATGGCCATGATGACAGAGAGTGCCTTGTCTGTATTGATGAGGTCGCCCAGTCCCAATGTATCGCTGTTATAGACCTTGATGAGCGCCAGTGCGAACGTACCTCCCAACAGTTCGAACACCATGGATACAGTGGTGGAGGTAGGCATTCCCATAGTGTTGAAGACATCTAATAGCACGACGTCCGTCAACATGACGGCAAGCAGAATGCACATGATTTCGGCAAAGTAGAAGTGCTCCGGTTGATAGATGCCGTGTCGTGCAATGTCCATCATGCCATTGCTGAGTGCCGCACCGATGAAGACGCCAATGCCTGCAATGAACAGTATGGTTTTGAAAGATGCTGCCTTTGCTCCGACAGCCGACTGAAGAAAATTGACCGCATCATTACTGACACCTACCACGAGGTCGAAAATCGCGAGTACGAACAGAAAGATGACGATACCCAGATAAATTGTTTCCATAGACATGTATTTTATTTCCGGCTGCAAAGGAAAGAGTTTGGTGTTGCAGAGAAATGTCATACATGTTACAGAAATGTTACAAAGCGATTGACGATTGATAATTGACGATTGATAATTATCGTTAATCGCTAATCCTTAATCCCTTGTTTCAAGTATTCGTAAAAGCTATATTGCGACCGTACCTTCTCCTTTTGCGGTCGTGACGACTTCCAGCGGTTTCGCAACCGGTCGTCCACGAAGCAGGCTTTCCGTTTGTCCGACAGTTGTATGGATAGCATATCGATGAGCTCTTGCTTCAAGTCCGGGTCCAGAATGGGGGTGACGGCTTCGATACGGCGGTACAAGTTACGCCGCATCCAGTCCGGCGAGCCGAGGAAGAGCTTGGGTGCGCCGCCGTTGCCGAAGTACCACACACGGGCATGTTCCAGAAAGGTATCCACGATGCGTGTCACGCGGATGTTGTGGCTGTACTCCTGCCCGGGGATGAGGCAGCAGATGCCGCGGACAATGAGGTCTATCTCTACACCGGCTTGCGAGGCTTCGTAGAGGCGGTCTATCATGGCGGGGTCTTGCAGGGCATTCATTTTTAGGATAATCCGTCCTTGCTTGCCTTGCCGGGTCAGTTCTATTTCGTGATTGATGAGGCGGTTCAGTTCAGGAATCAGGTTGAAGCGGGCCACAAGCAGGCGGTGGAACACTGGATTTTCCTTTCCCTGCAGAGTACGGAACAAGTTGTGCAGGTCGTTTACAATCACCGGGTTGCAGGTGAATAGTCCGCTGTCCGCATAGAGGGTGGCGGTCTTTTCGTTGAAGTTGCCGGTGCTGATGTAGGCGTAGCTTGTCAGTTTGCGCCCTTCCTTATCGCGGCGTAGCACGAGGGCTACTTTGGCATGTACCTTTAGTCCTGGTATGCTGAAAATGATGTTGATGCCGGCGGCTTTCATCATCTCGGCGGTGGCGAGGTTGTTTTCTTCGTCGAAGCGGGCTTTCAGTTCCACAAAGACGGTGACTTTCTTTCCGTTCTGTGCGGCGGCTATCAGGGTGTTGATGACGGTGGAGTTCTCTGCCACGCGATACTGGGTCACCATGATTTCGCGCACGGTGGGTTCGTGGACGGCTTCATATAGAAAATGGATGAAGTGGTCGAAGGAGTGGTAGGGATAATGCAGCAGCAGGTCCTTCTTCTCCACATAGCGGAAGATGGATTCGCGTTCGTCCAGGCAGGTCAGCTTCATGGGCTGGGGTTTCTTGATGGGACGTACGCTTTGGTTGGGATTGGGCAGATGCCGCAAATCCTCCATGTTGAGGTGCTTGTCTCCCGGCACCAGCTCCCGGCGGTCTATGCGGTAGGCATCTACCAGAAAGTCGAGGAAGTCCTGGGGCATGGCGCGGTCGTATACAAAACGGCACACGGCGCCTATCTTGCGTTTCTTTACCTTCTTCTTCACCTGCTCGATGATTTCGGAGGTATTGGCGGCATCGTCTATCAGAATATCCGCATCGCGTGAAATCTTGATGCAATAACTGCTGTCCACTTCATAACCGGGGAAGATGGTATCCAGATTGGCCTTGATGATGTCTTCAATGAACATCAGATAATAGTCTTTCCCCACCTTGGGCAGCTGGATGAAGCGCGGCACTTTGCTGTACGGCAGTTTCATCACGAAATACTGGATACGGTTTGGAGAACTGGCGGGAGCTCCTTTCAGATGAAGCCGTACGGCCAGATAGAGACGGTTGTCGCGCAGGAATGAAATCACCTTGTCCTTGCTTACGGGCACCGGGGCCAGATAAGGGAATATCTCTTCGCGGAAGAAGCTGCGCACAAAGTCGCGGTGAAACGGTTCTACGTTGCGGCTTTGATAAAATATGATGTGATGTTTCCGCAGGGCGGGCAGTATCTTCTGTTCGTAGATGCGGATACGTTCCTCCAGTTGGCGGTTGACTTCTTGGTTGATTTCATCTACCAGTTCGGCGGCAGACTGCATAGTCTCTTCATCGCTTTGCGAGGCTCCGGTGGCTATGGCCTTATGGTCGGCTACGCGTATCTTGTAGAATTCTTCCAGATTGGAAGAGTATATAGAAATAAAGTTGATGCGTTCGTATAGCGGCAATGTCTCGTCTTCCGCTTCCAGCAGTACGCGGTAGTTGAAGGAAAGCCAGCTGATGTCACGTTTGAAATATCTGTTTTCCATAGTTTAATGTGCTAAAGTGATTAATGTGCCAATGTGCTAATGAAGAGAAGTTCGCGGATGGTGCGCAGCCAATTAGCATATTGGCACATTATCACATTAGCATATTGATTTCTTTCCCAAATATAATTACCTTTGTCTTAATAAACAAAGGAAAGATGACAAAAGTTGGTTTATTATCGGATACGCATGGCTACTGGGATGAAAAGTACCTGCAATATTTTGAGGGCTGTGACGAAATATGGCATGCCGGTGACATCGGTTCGCTGGAAGTGGCACAGAAGCTGGCGGCTTTCCGTCCCTTCCGTGCCGTGTATGGCAATATTGACGGGCAGGAGATACGGCAGCTCTATCCGCAGATTCTCCGTTTCACGGTGGATGGGGCGGAGGTGCTGATGAAGCATATCGGCGGTTATCCCGGCAACTACGACCCTTCCATCAAGGGCAGCATTCTGGTGCGTCCCCCAAAGCTGTTCATCAGCGGGCACTCGCATATACTGAAGGTGAAGTATGACAAGACGTTGGATGTACTCCACATCAATCCGGGCGCTGCGGGCATTCAAGGTTTCCATAAGGTGCGTACGATGGTACGCTTTGCGGTTGATGGGGGAACGTTTAAAGATTTGGAGGTGATAGAACTTGCTGACCGATGATGTAGTTTGTTTATTTTCAATGGATTGTATTTACCGATTGCTTGCGCTATAGTGTAAAAGCCGTTACATGCTAATGTAAAGGTTGTTACGCTATTGGGTAAAGGCCGTTACACTATTTGGTAAAGGTCGTTACACGCTGAGGTAAAGACCGTTTCATCAAGGGGTGACGGCCGTTACGCACTGAAGTAAGCAAAACAATGTACCGGAGTAAGCAAAGCAATGAAGTAAAAAGATGAAACCAAGCCTTCACTTAATCGAATTTTTCCATTATCTTTGTACCCGAATAGCAAGTAGAGCCGTGGGGCATCGTCCTCCTTCTTATTTTATTCTCCATTTTGAAGTATCACCGAAAAAGAACTGAAATATGAAAGGAATTATTCTTGCAGGTGGCAGTGCCACTCGTCTCTATCCGTTGTCCAAGGCTATCTCCAAGCAGATAATGCCCGTCTACGACAAGCCGATGATATACTACCCGCTCTCTACACTGATGTTGGCGGGAATTCGCGAAGTGCTTATTATCTCTACTCCACGTGACTTACCCATGTTCCGCAAGCTGCTGGGAACCGGCGAAGAACTCGGTATGTCCTTTTCCTATAAGATACAAGAGAATCCCAACGGACTGGCACAAGCCTTTGTGCTGGGTGCAGAGTTCTTGGACGGTGGACCGGGCTGCCTTATTCTGGGCGACAACATGTTCTACGGTCAAGGCTTCTCCGCCATGCTGAAGCGTGCCGCTTCCATAGACAAGGGTGCCTGCATCTTTGGTTATTACGTCAAGGACCCCCGTGCCTACGGTGTAGTGGAGTTTGATGCCAACGGCAAAGCCGTCTCGCTGGAAGAAAAGCCTGCCAATCCTAAAAGCAACTATGCCGTCCCCGGACTGTACTTCTACGACTCCACCGTGACAGAGAAAGCCGCCTCCTTGAAGCCCTCTGCTCGCGGCGAATACGAAATTACCGACCTCAACCGTCTCTATCTGGACGAGGGCACGCTGAAAGTGGAGCTCTTCGGCCGTGGCTTTGCCTGGCTCGACACCGGCAATTGCGACAGCCTGCTGGAAGCCAGCAATTTTGTCGCCACCATCCAGAACCGTCAAGGCTTCCGCGTGAGCTGTATCGAAGAGATTGCCTGGCGCAAGGGCTGGATAGATGTAGACCAGCTGTATCGCTTGGGTGAACAGCTTGGCAAGACCGAATATGGCAAATACCTGATGGAACTGGCTGAATCGAAGCGATGAACTCTTTGTTCCCCAAAAAGAGAAGGAGAATAGTTCTCCTATAAAGGCCCGCTGACTTTAATTTTTAATTTATAATTTTTAATTCTCATGAAGACTTATCTCGTAACCGGTGCCGCCGGTTTTATCGGCGCCAACTATATTAAATATATCCTGGCAAAACATAATGATATTAAAGTGGTGATACTGGATGCCTTGACCTACGCAGGCAATCTGGGCACCATTGCCAATGACATTGACGATGAACGTTGCTTTTTTGTAAAAGGTGACATCTGCGACCGCGTGCTTGCCGACGAACTGTTTGCCAAGTATAAATTCGATTACGTAGTGAATTTTGCTGCCGAGAGCCACGTAGACCGTAGCATAGAGAATCCCCAGCTTTTCCTGATGACCAACATCCTGGGTACACAAAACCTGCTCGATGCCGCCCGCCGTGCCTGGGTCACGGGTAAGGACGAGTCCGGTTATCCCACTTGGCGCAAAGGCGTTCGTTACCATCAAGTGTCTACCGACGAAGTTTACGGCTCACTTGGTGCCGAAGGCTACTTCACAGAGCAAACACCGCTCTGCCCGCACAGCCCTTACAGCGCCAGCAAGACGAGTGCCGATATGGTAGTGATGGCCTATCACGACACCTATAAGATGCCCGTCACTATCACCCGCTGTTCCAACAACTACGGTCCTTATCACTTCCCCGAAAAGCTGATTCCGCTTATCATCAAGAATATTCTCGAAGGCAAGAACCTCCCCGTCTATGGCGACGGCAGTAACGTGCGTGACTGGCTCTACGTGGAAGACCACTGCAAAGCTATCGACCTGGTTGTCCGCGAGGGTGTGGAAGGCGAAGTCTACAACGTAGGCGGTCACAACGAAAAGACCAATCTTGAAATCGTGAAGCTGACTATTGCCACCGTCCGCCGCTTGATGGAGGAAGAACCCCGTTACCGTGCAGTGCTGAAGAAACAAGTAAAAGCCGCCGACGGCACGATTGACATCAGCTGGATAAACGAAGACCTTATCACCTTCGTCAAAGACCGCCTAGGTCACGACCAGCGTTATGCCATCGACCCCACAAAGATTACCAATGCCCTGGGCTGGTATCCGGAGACGAAGTTCGAGGTCGGCATCGTCAAGACCATTGAATGGTACCTGAACAACCAGCCGTGGGTGGAAGAAGTGACCAGCGGTGACTATCAGAAGTATTACGAACAGATGTATGGAGGTAGGGGTTAAGGTTTAGGGATTAGGGTCTAACCGCTAATCCTTAACCCCTAACCTCTCAATTCAGCGCCACCGCTAACAGTAATCCTAAGAACAGCATATTGCGCGACGTCTCGCCCAGTATGCTGTTCAGCTTTTTACCGCTACCTATCTGTATCATTTTGCGCCACGTCAGTGCGTGCATATAGAGATAGACGCAGGGAGCCCAGATAAATTCCAGCGGAGTCAGCTTGCCCGTGTAGACAAACCAGAAGCAGAGCAGCACGGCGGCGATGCCCAGTGCCAGATACATATTCTCACCGAACTTCTTGCCGTAGCGTACCACCAGCGTACACTTGCCGCTCACGGCATCCTGCTCGCGGTCGCGATAGTTGTTCACCATCAGCAAGGTGTCTATGGCGAGGCCACTGACGAGCGACAGCACCACCACATCCATATTCAGCGTATAGGCCTGCACGTAGTAGGTGCCGCATACGGGCACGAAGCCGAAGAACACCAGCACCAGTACGTCGCCCCAGCCCCGATAGGAGAGCAGCGTGGTATAGAGGAAAGCAAACAGTATGCACACCACGCCCAGCACCACCAGTTCCCAGCCTCCGTGGGGCAGCTGCCCCCAGACGGTGAACAGCACTGCCAGCCCTGCCAGGCACGACAGTGTCAGTGCGATGCCGATGCCGGTTTTCATGGCTGCCGGCGTAATCCAACCTTCGGCGCAGGCGCGCTGCGGCCCCAGCCGGTCTTCCCGACGGTCGGTCCCTTTCTGGAAGTCGAAGAGGTCGTTGATAAAGTTGGCGGCAATCTGCATGCCGCAGGCAAAGAGGGCGCACAGCAGGGCGGGTGCGGTCTTGAACTGTCCGTCGCTGAAGGCAAGGGCACTGCCCAGCAATACCGGGATGATGGCTCCCGTCAACGTCTTGGGGCGGGCGGCGAGAAACCATGCGTAGGGTGAATTCTGTTTAATCTCGTTCATCGTAGTTCCAATTTAGTTCGGCATCTGCCAGCAAAAATACTGAAAATCCCTATATTTGTACCCACTTATGATGAAGAAGTTAGTCTACATATCCATTCTTTCTCTGCTGCTCTTGTCTTCCTGCCGTTCCAAGCGGATGATTACCGTGTCGTTGCCGCAGTCAGTCATGCAGGCAGACAGCACGCAGCTTGGCGATACTATCGGGTTGCCTGCCCGCCTTTCGCCGATGTTCACCTTTGACCAGTCTGATTTGCGTAATGTCCGCCGCCAGCCGGCGAAGGGCGAGGTAAAGAAACAGCAGATAAAGAAAACGGCACCGGTACAAAAGGTAATTGTGCAGCGAGGTACAAGAATCACATCGAAAACCACCCACGTAGGCTCGGCCTATAAGGGCGTCAGCCGCATTAAGACGTACGACTTCACGCATCGCGACGTGCCTGCCGCCTTCGAGGGCTTCCGCATCGCCTTTGTCTCCGACCTGCACTACAAAAGCCTGCTGAAGGAGGAGGGATTGAAGGACCTGGTCCGCCTGCTCATAGACCAGAAGGCCGACGTGCTGCTGATTGGCGGTGACTTTCACGAAGGCTGCCAGTACGTGCCGCCCGTCATGGCTGCCCTGGCGCAAGTGAAGACGCCGTTGGGCACCTATGCCGTGCTTGGCAACAATGACTACGAGGCTTGCTATGACGACATCGTGCGCGAAATGAGGCATTATGGCATGCATCTGCTGGAGCATAAGGTGGACACCCTGCGGCGTGGCGGTGAGCGGATTCTTGTGGCGGGCGTGCGCAATCCTTTCGACTTGGCCAAGAACGGCACATCGCCCACACTCGGCCTTTCGCCCGACGATTTCGTAATCCTGCTGACGCATACGCCGGACTATGCCGAGGACGTCCCGGTGACAAACTCCGACCTCATTCTGGCCGGACACACGCATGGCGGGCAGGTGACGCTGTTCGGGCTTTATGCACCGATAGTCCCCTCGCACTACGGGCAGCGGTTCCTCTCCGGGCTGAAGTACAACTCAAAGAACATCCCGATGATTGTCACCAACGGCATCGGCACTTCGCAGAAGGCCATCCGCATGTTTGCCCCCGCAGAGGTGGTGATGATTGTGCTGCACCGGCTGACGGACTGATTTATTCTTCGGGCATCAGCACCACTCCCAGTTTCTTCTTGCCATCCATCTTTACCACCATCGGCTGGTGGAAATGTACATGCCGCAGGTACTTCGTCTCGTGTACGGCAGGCTGTGCATTCAGGAATTCCTGGTTGTATACGCCGTCATTCATAAAGGCGTTGATGGTAAAGTATCCCACTCCAAAGGAGGTCAGGTTCTGGAAGAAGTGGGTTCCCTGGCTGGGGTCTACCCGGTAGTTGGTTAGTCCGGCTTCCACTATCACGCGGGCAGCGCTGATGTGCGGCCACTTCACGGGGATGCCGAGCCAGGTGTCACTGCTACCCCAGCGTCCGGGACCTACAAGGACATAGTTGCGGCCTTCGTCTAGGAACTGCTGGTTCAGCTTCTCTATCTCCCAGGCAATCTCCTGGTTGTGGGAGGCACTATAGTCGTCTGTCTTCACATAGATAATGTCATGTATCTCGTTCATGATGCCATGTCCCAATGAGTTGTTGGAACGGAGCAGTACCTGGTTGTCTGGAATAGCGGTAAGGTCTTCATCCAGCATCTCCTTGGTGTCGACTATCGGGCGGATTTGCAGCAGGTAGAAGGTGCCGGTTTTGTCCTTCTCGCGGCTCATGGTGGCGGCAAACTCTATCTCTACGGGACGGCGCATCTCCTGCTCTCCGTATTTCAAAGCCAGTTGCAGGATGCGTGGCAGGGGGAATACGTCGTGTTGCAGGATGTTGGCAAAGGTGATGACTTTGCGTCCGCCGGGATAAAGCCCGTCGCGGATAATCTGGTCGTAAGGGTCGTAGGTGGAGGCTATGTAGTTCAGTGCTCCGTCCTTTTCCGCTTCTTTGACGTGCAGTTTCAGCAGGTTGAAGCCGTCGTCGATGGAGAAGTCGTGACCGGCATTGCGCAGGTCGAGGGCATAGAAGCGGGTCTGAGTCTCTTTGAGGGCAATCTCCATTTCGCTGGTTTGCAGCACCTGGTTGGGGTGATAGGGCGAGAAGCGGAGCGTCATGCCACCGTCCACGATGTATTTACCTAAACCGAGCGCCAGATTGACGATACCTTCTTCTGCCTTCTCGTCGCCGATGGGGTAGTAGTTGAGCGAACGTGCCACACCGGACATGCTGGGGTAGTAGCGGTCACCATACTGGTTGCCCACTACCTCTTGCAGGATGACAGCCATCTTTTCCTGGTCGATAACGTTGCTCGTTGCCTGCATGTATGCCTTCGAGTCGCGGAAGTAGACCGAAGCATATACTCCCTTGATGGCATCGCTCAGCATGCGCAGCATCTCGTACTTGTCGTCCAGATAGGGAATCATGTAGGTGTTGTAGATGCCGGCGAAGGGTTGGTAGTGCGAGTCTTCCAACAACGAGGACGAACGGATGGCAAGCGGCGACTTCACCACGTCGAAGAAGGTGAAGAAGTCCTCCACCAGGCGGTCGGGCAGCTTTGCTTTGAGGAAGTAGCGCAGGATGACGTCATCGTCGGCATCGGACAAGGCTATCTGATACAGATTGTTGGTATCCATAAACTCGTCGAACACATCGGTACAGAGCACGATGGTCTTGGGGATGGCGACACGGGCATTCTCAAACTCTTCGAACTCGGGGTGATGCTTCACCAGGTTGTCGATGAAAGCCAGTCCGCGCCCCTTGCCTCCCAGCGAACCGTCGCCAATACGGGCAAAGTTGGAGTATCGGTCAAAGCGGTCGCGCCTGAAGACTGCCACTACTCCCTGGTTTTTCATCTTGCGGTATTTCACGATAGCCTCGAAGATAATTTTACGGTGGGCATCCACGTCTTGCAAGCTATTCCAGGTGATGGGCCGCAGGAACTCTGCCACGGGAAACATGGCACGCGAGTAGAGCCAGCGGCTGACGTGGTTGCGGCTGATGTGGTAAAGGAATGATTCTGCCGGAACAGCAAAAAGAATGTTCTGCAGCTCTTTGAGATTCTTTACGCGGGCAATCTCTTCCAGCGTGTTCGGGTTGCGGAAGATAAAGTCGCCGAAGCCGAAATTGTCTGATACAATACGGCGCAGGTCCACATCCATCTTTTTGGAATTCTTGTCGATGAAGGCGGCATCGTATTTGGCTGCATACGCTACGTTGTCCGATTCGCTGGACTGTATGATAAGGGGTACAAACGGGTCTTCCTTGCGGATGGCGGCACAGAGCTTGATACCGGCCAGTCCGTCCTTCTCGCCCCGTTCTACGCGGGGGAAGCGTACGTCGGTGATGACACCTAATATATTATTCTTATATTTTTGGTAGATGCCAAAGGCTTCTTCATAGGTACGTGCCAGTACAATTTTGGGACGTCCCCTCATGCGCAGTGTGCGCTGGTGGGCATTCAGTGCTTCGGTAGAGAATTCCTGGCTCTGCTTCAATACGAATTTATACAGATTGGGCAGGATGGAGGAGTAAAAGCGGATGCCGTCTTCCACCAGCAGGATGAGCTGCACACCCACTTCGTTGACGTCGTGCTCCAGGTTCATCTTGTCCTCTATCAGCTTGATGATGGAAACCAGCAAGTCGGTGTTTCCCAGCCAGCAGAACACATACTCAAAGGGACTGAGGTCTTCATTGGCAATACGCTTGGTGATGCCGTGGCTGAAAGGGGTAAGTATCACCATCGGAATCTGTTCATACAGGTTTTTGATGTATCGTGCCACGTCGAAGCTGTCGTTGTCTCCCGTGCCCGGCATGCAGATGATGAGGTCGAAAGAGATGGAGGACAGCTGTGTCAGCGCCTCCTCGCAAGTGGAAACCTGCGTGAAACGGGGAGGGTAGCGCAAGGAGAGCGAAGTGTATTCATTGAATATCTTTTCGTCGATGCGGCCGTCATCTTCCAGCATGAAAGCATCGTAAGGATTGGCTATCAGAAGGACGTTGAAAATGCGCCGTGTCATGAGGTTGGCAAACTGTGTGTCCTTGAAATAGAGCTGGTTTAATTTGAACTTACTGAGCATGGCTTCTCATGATTTGTTGGTTTCGGAAGGCAAAAGTAATAGAAATCGAACCTATTCGGATAGTTTTTCGACCGTTTTTTTTATATTTATGCGTAATATTGCATCCGAAAAACAATATATGACCTATGTCTGCTCCATATCCGTTTCCATATAAATCCGTTGCATGTACATTTCTGCTGTTATGGGTGTTCGTTTTTTTGTCCGCTGACTTGTTTGCCGGTTCATTCCGCACCTTGGGTATCAAGGAGGGATTGGGCAGTCGGCAAGTATTCCAGATAAACAAGGATTCAGCCGGATTTGTCTGGGTGTATACTCATGTCGGGATAGATCGTTATGACGGGAATGAAATCAAGCATTACAAGCTGGACGGAATGGTTGATTCCAGGGACAATATCCAGTCTTCCACTACCATGATGTGTGATAAGGAGGGTATTGTCTGGGTTGCATTGAAGAATGGAAAAATCTATGCATACAACAAACTGACGGACTCTTTCCAATTGCGTGTGGACTTGGCCGATTACCTGCCTTCTCCGGTATTGTATAATATGCTGTTTGATGACGAAAACCGTTTGTGGTTGTGTATGTCGAAGGGGCTTTATTCTTGGGAAGAAAGTGCAGGACTGTCTTTTGCCGGATTGAAGGGGCAATCTGTCCGTTGCATGGTCCAAATGGAAGATGAAGTGTTTTTTGCAGGCACCGACAAGGGTGTCTTCCGGCTGACGAAGGCAGGAGCGGCAGGTTCTTCGTCTTTTGAGACGAGGCCGGTTGACCTGCATACAGAGATGCATGTGGAATCGCTCTATGTCTTCGGAGCGAAGCTGTTCATCGGTACCTTTTCAAACGGCGTATTTGTGCTTGACGGTCCCGAAGGGCAAATACATTCCTTGAATGACCGGATTCCTCATGTGCCTATCCGTTCGTTTGCAAGGACAAAGGATAATTTGCTGCTGGTGGGAGCCGACGGTGCAGGTGTTTTTTGCATGGATGTCGCTACCGGAGAACTTTTGAACCATTATATGAATAACGGGGATGATGACAAAAGCTTGAGTGGTAATACGGTATCCGATATTTGTGTGGATGAATCCGGAGTTGTATGGATTGGCACTTCTACGAATGGCATCAGCTATCTGGATCCGGAGATGCCGGATGTCTATAGAATCAGGCACGAACGCAATAATGATAATTCCCTGAAGTCGGACCATGTAAATGTGATGTTTCAGGACTCGGAGGGAGATTATTGGTATGGTACAAACAACGGCGTCAGCCTCTATCAACCTCGGTCACGCAAATGGACCCACTATCTGGACGGTACGGAATATAGTGGCAAAGTGGTATTGGCACTTGCCGAAGACTCCGGGGGAAACATCTGGGTAGGTGGCTATGGTATCGGTGTCTATTGTATTCATAAACAGACCGGACGGGTACAGAAGAAAGAGAAAAGAAATGCACATCCGGAGAAGGGAATGGCCACCGACTATGTTTATGCCATTTATGCGGAAGGGGATTATGTCTGGTTCGGTGGTATTGAAGGAGAGTTTACCCGTTACGATATACGGACGGATACTTATACATATTACCCGATTGATTGCATAGGTGACATAAAGCCGGGTAAGGGGGGCTCATTACTGATTGCCGGTTGCAGCGGGTTGGCCGTCTTTGATAAGAAGTCGGGAGACACGCAGTGGCATCAGACGTTTGGAGACATCTCTCTGCATTATCCTATCCGTTGCCTGATGCAGTCCTCATCCGGTGATATTTGGCTGGCGACAGACGGGGAAGGCCTTATACGTGTTGGTCCGGATGGGAAAGAGGTGCATGCATATACCGTAGATGACAATCTGGTTTCCAATTCCATCAATAGTCTGCTGGAGGATAACGAAGGGCGTATCTGGTTCAGTACGGAGAAGGAATTGTATTGCTTGGATTGTTCCCGGGATATTATCATCAGTGCCAATGATTTTTTGGATGTCAGCTGGGGATATTACAACCCGAATGCTGCCCTTAAGTTGAAGAATGGATGTCTTGCTTTCGGTACTGCAGAAGGGGTTCTTTCCTTTCTCCCGTCTTTGGACTTGGGGACTCATGCACCCGTTGAGCTGATTCTGACAGACTTTAAACTGCTTTATGAATCGGTCAAAGCGGGAATGAAAGGCTCTCTTTTGCAAACGAATATCAATGATACCCGGAAAATAGATTTGAAGTATAATCAAAACTCCTTCTCAATTTCCTTCTCTGCCATCAACTTTGCAGTCCCGCATCGTATCAGATATGAGTATAGGCTCGAAAATCACAATGAAGAGTGGGAACACTCCAATTCAGTGCGGAACGTGAGCTATATGAATCTCTCGTCCGGTAAGTATGTATTCCGCTTGCGGGCATTTGATAAGTACACCGGGCAGCAGGTGGGAGAAAGAAGTCTGGACATTGTCATTCATAACCCTTACTGGGTTTCGTGGTGGGCGCTGCTCCTCTATTTCATCTTGTTGTTTGTCTTTGTCTGCATGTTTGTGCAGTATAGGAGGCATAAGGTGAACGAGGGGCGTATAAGGGACAAGATACGTTCCTTTATCAGTATAGCCCATGATATCCGTACACCGGTTACTTTAATAAAGGCTCCGCTGAGCGAGCTCGAAGCGCAGGAGGGACTTCCGGAGCAGGGTAAGAAAACCGTTGCGGTGGCAATGAAGAATGTGGAAAAACTGATGGGAATGATTACTCAACTGCTTGAGTTGCAGAAAACGGAACTGCATGCCGAGGAGTGTCTGAAGGTTTCTCCATACGACATTAAGGCTTATCTGGAGGAAAAAATGGCGGAGTTTCACTTAGCTGCCATGCAGAAGAGCGTCGGGATAGAGTTGGAGGTGGAGCCGGATATGCCCAAGGTTTGGATTGACCGGGAGAAGATGGATCATATCATAGACAATCTGCTCTCCAATGCCTTGAAGTATACAGAGAAGGGAGCCATCCATATACTGGTGAAGACTGCAAGAAAGAAATGGACTATTGAAGTGAAGGATACGGGCATCGGCATTCCGAAAGAGGAGCAGGGCAATATCTTCCACGAATATTATAGAGCCCAGAATGCCATGAACTTTGAGGAAACCGGTTCGGGCATCGGTCTGATGATTACGCGCCGCATTGTGAAACAGCATCACGGCACCATCTCTTTCAGTAGCGTGGAAGGGCAGGGAACTACGTTTACGGTAACTTTCCCGCAGAGGATAAAGGCGAGCGTGGCGGTGGAAGCGAAGGCTGACGGCCGGGAAGAAGCTCAGGCCGCTACCGGGGCTGTGCATGAAGAAACGGAACGTGCCGGGAAGAATGTCCTTCTTCTGGCGGAGGACGATGCGGATATGAGGGAGTATCTGGTGGACAGCTTGTCTTCCGAATATAAGGTAGTTGCCGTGCCCGACGGCGGAAAGGCATTGGAGACGGCAAGGGAAATCAATCCTGATATCATTATCTCGGACATTGTGATGCCGGTACTGGAAGGTGATGAATTGTGCCGGATTCTGAAATCATCGGTAGATACAAGCCATATACCTATTATATTACTGACCGCACTGAGTGAGAGGGAAAATATCATCTTCGGACTGGAGGCCGGTGCCAATGACTACATCATCAAGCCTTTCGACTTGTCTGTGCTGAAAGTGCGTATCAGGAATATTCTTCAGAATAGGCAGCATTTGCGCGAAACCGTGTTGGCGATGGATGCGCAGCCCGAAGAGACAGACTATACCAGCCAGTTGGACAAGGAGTTCCTGGACAAGGTTATGAAAGTGATTGAGGAGGAGTTGTCCGATTCGGAATTCTCCATCAATGACTTCTGCCGGATGCTGGGCATGAGCCGCACTTCTGTCTACAATAAGATAAAGACGCTGACCGGGCAGGGACCGAATGACTTCATCCGCATTGTCCGTTTGAACAAGGCAAAAGAGCTGCTGGTTTCCCGGAAATATTCGATAGGGGAAGTGGCGAATATGGTCGGATTTTCTGACCCGAAATATTTCAGTACATGCTTCAAAAAGCAGTTTGGTACCAGTCCCAGCAAAATTTAGAGCCATGAAGACTGCTTTTGAACCACCGCTGACAAGTATTAAACCTTTTTTGTCAGAGAATAAACCCTTGTCTCCCTGATAGTGCGTAATATTGTGGACAGTAAACAATATTAAAAAACGCATATAAAAAATGGAAACGTATTTAGGTCTTGATTTAGGAGGCACGAAGTTGCTGATTGGCGAAATGGATAGCCGTGGCAACATTTTGAGGTATAAGAAATATGACTCCGGTTACTTTAATCAGCAGGCTGCGCTGGAAATCATCAAGTCGTCGCTCGATGATTATATCCGTACCGTGGGCTGGTATGACCAGAAACCGGTAGCGATGGGTGTTGGGCTGATAGGGCGTGTAGATCCCAACGAAGGTGTCTGGCTGCAGATTGACCCGAGCAGGACACAGCGGATTGAGTTGGCAAAGGAACTGTCGGATATATATGGCATGCCTTGCCATATAGACAATGATGTGAAGAGCGCTACAAGAGCCGAACGCGTCTGGGGATTCGGACAAATTTCCAAAAACTTTATATACGTAAATGTAGGTACAGGCATTGCCGTGGGTACGGTGATAAATGGGAGACAAATCCGTGGCAGTCATTTCAATGCCGGCGAAGTGGGACACGTGCGTGTAGGTGTGAACATAGGCATTAAATGCGGTTGTGGACGGATGGACTGTGTGGAGGCGATTGCTGCCGGCATAGGTTTTGACAATTGTGCCCGTCTGCTCCGCAACCAGTATGAGACCGGCCTGCATATTCCGGCTGAAAAAGGGGAACGGGTGATTGTGAGTGAGGTGTTTGCACTTAGTCAGAAAGGTGACCCTCTCTGTACGGTGCTGGTGGAGAATGCAGCTGAGGCGCTTGCCAATCTTATCATGAATCTGGTACGTGTGATTGACCCGGACACGGTGGTGTTGGGTGGAGGCATTGTGGCCGACGGATATATGCACGAGAAGATTCTGGAGAAACTTCATCCTACGACCATGCGTTTTGTCAGCAACGGGGTTGTCATTACGAAACTGAATCCCGGATTTATCGGGCTTCTGGGGGCCGGCGCGGTGGCGATGAATATGTGATTAGGAATTAATGATTAAGAATTTGTTTTGAAATGCTTAGAAAAATCTCTTAAGGAGTATTTGTATAAATGCCACCGTTACCATTGCTTCTGCCGTTTCCGTCAGGAATTCGTAATCAATAGTGAGCCTTCTATAGTTTTCCAACCATGAGAAAGTCCTTTCAACAATCCATCGTTTAGGTACTACATTGAATTTTCTGGGGTTTTCTTTGGGTCTGAGTACAACCTCCAAGTCCCATCCGAACTTTTGTTTTGTCCACATAGCCAAATCCCCTTGATAACCTCCGTCAGCAAGTATCTTGCAGAGTCTTGGGAATTTGAAGGCAAGCTTTTCCATTGTGGGCA